>DXFT01000109.1 GCA_019114285.1 Candidatus Odoribacter faecigallinarum | reverse complement strand
TTTTCTGTCTATATGTCGGCAGTATTTCGTAACTTCGCCATAATTTAGTAGAGGTGGTATTGTTATTCTAAATGGAAAATTATGATGACGGCTAAGATATTGTTGGTAGATGATGACACGACTTTTTGCCTGATGCTGAAGACGTGGCTGGCGAAGCGTGGTTTTGAGGTGGAGGAGGCATTTTCGTGCAAGGAGGCGGTGGGGAAGATGAAGAAAAGCGGCTATGATGTTGTGCTGACCGATTTGCGGCTGCCGGATGAGGACGGGTTGCAGGTGTTGCGGGAGGCAAAAAAGATGTTGCCGGGCGTGCAGGTCATTCTGATGACCGGTTATGCGGACATTTCCACGGCGGTGCAAGCCATGAAGTTGGGGGCTTTCGATTATGTCGCCAAACCGGTGATTCCTGACGAGATTTTGAAGAAAATCCAGGAGGCTGTCGAACATAAAGACTTGCCGGCAGAAAAGAAGCATGCAAAGAAGGCTGAAGGTTTGACTTATATCAAGGGAACGAGCCGGGATTCGGACAAGTTGTATGAATATATCCGGTTGGTTGCCCCGACCATGATGACGGTCTTGATAACAGGGGAAAGCGGTTCCGGTAAAGAATACATTGCCCGTTTGATTCATAACCAGAGCAAGCGGCAGGATGCTCCTTTTGTTGCCGTGGACTGCGGGGCAATCCCCAAAGACTTGGCGGCAAGCGAGTTTTTCGGGCATGTGAAAGGGGCTTTTACCGGGGCGGTGAGCGACAAGACGGGGTATTTTGTGCAGGCAAACGGGGGAACTATTTTTCTGGATGAAATCGGGAATTTGAGTTACGATGTGCAAATCCAGTTGTTGCGTGCCTTGGAGGAGCGGAAAGTGAAGCCGGTGGGCAGCAATAAGGAGATAGCTTTTGATGTGCGCATTATTTCAGCGACCAATGAGAATCTGGCGAAGGCGGTGGCGGAAGGCAGTTTCCGGGAGGACCTTTTCCACCGGTTGAATGAGTTTTCCATCAAGGCGTTGAGCCTGCGGGAGCGGAAGGAGGATATTCCCGTGTTTGCCAATCATTTTCTGGCAGCAGCCAATGAGGAGTTGGGTAAGGATGTCATCGGGTTTGAGGATGCCGTGATGGACGTTTTCCGCCGTTATAACTGGCCCGGCAATTTGCGGGAGATGCGGAATGTGGTGAAGCGGGCTACCTTGTTGTGCCAAGGGGAGTTTATCGGCATGGAGCATATCCCTTCGGAATTGTCTGAGGTGAAGGATGCTGATATTGAAGATTTTGCTTTAAAGCGGGAAAAGAATGAAGTCGATTTAATCCGTGAAGCTTTGGCAAAATGCAATAATAATAAAAGCGAGGCGGCACGATTGTTGAAAATCGACCGCAAGACGCTTTATAATAAGATGAAGTTATACAAGATGGAATGAGGCCCGGAGTTTTTGTACCAGTTCCCGGGCTTCGCGGATGGCTTGTCCGGTCAGGGAGCTGATTTGTTGCGGGCTGAGGTTGTTTTTCTCCGGGTGTTCCAGGTCTTGTAAGGCTTTGACGGTCTCCGTTACTTCCAGTTGTCGGAATAGTGGGAGCATTTTATGGGCGAGGCGTGAGATTTCCTCGGTATTTTTGTTTTGGAGGGCATTTTCTAATTGCCGGGTGTGTTCTGTTGTGGAGGAGACAAAAGATTGCAGGATGGTTTGCAAGGCATCCGGGTCATTGTCCGTAAATTGGAGGATGTTTTTCAGTGTGTAGCCCTGGGAGTCCGTTGTGGGGGTATCGTGGGGCATGGGGGATGGTGCTGCGACTTGTTCTTTCCCTGTCAGACGGTGGATAAGTGCTATGAGTTGCGTCGCTTGGAAGGGTTTGGGCAGCTAGGCGGTGAAGCCAGCCTGGTGGTAGGCTTCTTCCTGTTTGTCGGAATCGGCAGAAAGGGCGACTATCGGGAGTTCCTTTGCCCAAGGGGTCGGGAGTGTGCGGATGTGGCGCACTAATTCAAACCCGTTCATTTCCGGCATTTGTATGTCAGAGAATATGAGGTCAAAATGCCTGTCCTTCAGGAGAGGGATGACTTCTCCGGGGTGGGTTGTGGTGGTGGCATGAATGTCATAATTGGCTAACATGTTGGCTGTCATGGCAAGCTGCAAGGGGTCGTCATCTACGATAAGCACGCTTAAGTTGTTGGCATGTTGGCTTTTTTCTGCTGCAGGAGGGGTAGGAGCAGATGGGGCGGTATGGGTGACTTTGGCTTTTTTCAGAGGGAGGATGATGGTAAAGCAACTGCCACTGCCGGGTTGGCTTTGAAGTCTGATTTCCCCTTGGAGCAGGTGTATCAGTTTCAAGGTGATGGTTAGCCCTAATCCCGTACCTTCAATGGCGGAATGGGATTTCAAGCGGGTAAATTCCTCAAAAATGAGTTTTTGTTCTTCCGGGGTCATGCCGGAGCCGGTATCTTCGATTTTCAGGATGATGTGGCTGTTGTCCACACTCAGGTTGGCGGTGAAAGAGATGCTGCCCTGGGCGGTATATTTGACGGCATTGGAGAGAATATTGGTGATGATTTGCCGGATGCGAAGGGCGTCCCCTTTGTAGTCTGTATTTAAGTTTTGGGCAAATTTGCTATTCAGCTTCAGTTGTTTTGATGCGGCGAGGGGCATGAAGTTGTCTTTGATTTCCTGGAAAAGATGATAGGGGTTGAAGACCACTTCTTCCACTTGCATTTTGTTGTTTTCTAACTTGGAGAGGTCCAGAAGGTTGCCCACCAGTTGGAGTATGTGGTTGGAAGAACCCTGCATGTTTTTCAGAAAATAGCGTTGCCTGTCGTTGATGGGGGTTTTGGTCAGTAGTTCAATGTATCCCAGGATGGAGCTTAGTGGGGATTTGATGTCGTGGGTCACAGTGAGAATCATCCTTTCGCGGCTTTTCAGCAGTTGGTCGGCATATTGGTTGGCATTTTCCAATTCACGTCTGTATCGCTGGCTGCGGGAGAGGTCTCGCAATATGAAAAAGGTAAAGAATACGACAAGTATAAATGCTACTACTGCAATCCAGGCAAATATGCGAATCATGGTGGTGACGGTTTGTTCCCGTTTTTCCTGTTTGAGGGTGGCATGGTGGATTTCCTCTTTCTCATATTCTCCCAGAATACGTTTCAGTTGGTCCGAAATTTCCGTACTTTGTTTGATGAGGGCATATTCCCTGCGGCTGATTTGGCGACTGATGTTTTCCTGTTGCTTTTGGACATTTTCCCAAGTTGTGCGGAGAATATTGACAACAGTATCCGTATTGCTCAGCGCGGGATTGGTTAGATAGGAAAGGGTGTCGTAAACAAAATGATAGGAGGGCGTGATGCTTAGGGTTGAGTCTGTTTCTGTCCTGCCGAACCACCTTTTTTTGGTCGTTACAACATACGTGGTGTCCCAGGTCGTAATCATGCGGGAGTAAACGGTGACGTTTTCCTGCTTGGTTGTATCTTTGCCGGATTCAATGCTGGCGATAGCCTGGTTATAAAAATCTTCAGGAACCAAAGACCGTTTGACATAAACCAAGTCCTCGAGGTTTTTTAATTTGTCTTGCAAGAGGGTAGTGACCGTATCCAGCCGGAGAATTTGATTCAATTGGGTTGTCATGTCCCGCAGGGAGTCGATGTTTGCTTCTGTTTCCTCCAGGATGGTGACATAGTTGCGAAAATATCTGCTTTCATTGGTTTGTATAAAAGCATTGCTCAGGGTTTCTGCTTCATATAGGTTGGTAATGGTATTGCTGACAATGAAAAGTTTCCGGTTGGCATCGCTGACAGAACCTTCATTAACAATCAATTTGGTGATTTCTCTGTAAATGAGAATGGTAGATACGATAGTTAATAAGAACAGCAGGCTGTATCCACCGATAACCTTGAGTTTGGTATTTTTAGAGACTTTTCGTTGCATAGCCAAGAATTTGGTTTCAAGGAACAAAGATACGAATAAAATAAAAAAGCAACCTTTTAATAGGCTGCTTTATGTGATCCCGTGGGGACTCGAACCCCAATCAAAGGAACCGGAATCCTTCATTCTATCCATTGAACTACGGAACCAAATGCGGCACAAAGATACAAAAAAATGTATTTCTGCCAAAAAAGAAAGGCTAAAAGCTAAAGATTTGCCTTTAACTTTTAGCCTGTATGATTAGGGGAGTGCCCTTAACGGGTAGGTTTCTTTGTACTACCGTAGTTCACTCTCAAAGAATTGGCTTTACGCAATTCCTGTTTGATGTCCGTAACGATACCCATGGTTACGTTTTTATCTACTTTCAGGTTATTGGTAATGCTATTCCTGTCTTCCTCTTTTCTCGCCTCACGTTCTGAAGCGACAAAACCTTGAATTTCTGCAACACTTGCAAACTTGTCGTTTAACTGGATACGCGGTTCTGTACCATAAGCCGCTTGAAGAGCATCAGTCGGTTTTCCAACATAAATGTTGCTGACCAATGATTTCTTTTCCAGTTTTACGGTCTCACTTGCTTGAGGCATTGTATTGGCAACCAATAGGGAAACATCACGCATGGTCGTAGTTACCATAAAAAAGAACAGCAACATGAACACAATGTCGGGCAATGATGACGTTGAAAGTGACGGAACTTCTTTTTTATCTCCACTTTTAAACTTTGCCATGATTATTTTCCTCCTACATTTTTAGGTTCTGCTTCTGATACAGCCATCGGAATAACATCCCGGACGGCTTCTTGCTGTTCCGGAGAAAGGTCGTTGAAATTTTTCCCCCATTTCTCGTTCGCCTTCATGTTTCTCATCTCATTATAAGCGGCAGTCAATTGGTCCTGTACGGCAATATACATTTCATACGAGGTTCCTTTGTCGCTCTGCAGGGATACAATGCCTTTGGAAACTTCAACGGGACCAAAAAGGTCAATGGTCTTTATTTCCTTCTGAGGCAAATCATCCCTATTGCTTGGATTCAAGATAAATTCAATAGTCCTGTCCTTTAATGTAGAAACATCGGCGATTTCTCCGTTTATTGCCAATTGATTGTTCCGGTTTACCAACACCTGCAAAATATTACGTTTTGCATACTTAGGCGGATTTTGCTCCACATCCGGCTGGTAAGGCGGAAGTCTTCTGAACAGCCCGGAATCCACATTCATGGACGTCGTCATCAAAAAGAACGTCAGCAGCAAAAATGCGATGTCGGCTGTTGAAGATGCATTAATTTCTGGAGTTTTCTTTGCCATATTCCTATCCTTTTAATAACTTTTGAATTTTCTGTAGATACCAGTTCCAATGATTGCAATCAAGGCACCACCTAACAAAAAATACATTGCATAAATAAGCGTGTCGGTCATAATAAGCCGTGAAGGCACATTATCCGGTCCGTTGTATCCCGGGATTTTTAACGGGGTACCGTCAGACAAGGCGTAAGCAATCAGGATGATGATAAAAATCACTCCCAAGCCAATGAAACTTTTTACAGCCTGTTTTGGGCGTGTAAACAAATTGATAAGCGGGAATATCAATGCCAGAATAATAGCAATGACACCCAGAATATAACACCACGTCAGCAAGGTTCCCGTGTAAACCGGTGTCGTATAAAGTTGGTTAGGAACATTCCCGCCAAACAGGAACAGCCCAAAAATCACCAAGGTTATAACGACCATGACGATGGTTAGAATGTTTAATATCTTCTTTATTTTATCCATGATTTAGTGTTTTTGGTTGTATTTGACGATCATATCCAACATGCTGACAGATGCATCTTCCATGTTGGTAACAAGACCTTCGATTTTTGCGAGGCAATAGTTGTAGAACAACTGCAGAATCATAGCTACGATCAAACCACCGATGGTCGTAATCAAAGCCACCTTCATACCTCCTGCAACCAATGCCGGGCTCATATCACCTGCTGCCTGGATTTGGTCAAATGCCATTACCATCCCGACTACAGTTCCCAAGAATCCGAGTGACGGAGCGATACCGATGAACAAACCTACCCAAGTCAAACCTTTTTCCAAAAGACCCATTTGTACAGAACCATAGGATTCAACTGATTTTTCTACCATTTCCACGCCTTGGTCATAACGGCAAAGTCCCTGATAGAAGATGCTTGCAATAGGACCACGGGTATTGCGGCAGAAATCTTTTGCAGCTTCAATACCACCGTTGTTCAGCGTATCCTCAAATTTTTTCAAGAATTTAGAGGTATTGATGTCTGCCAGATTCAAGTAGATAACCCTTTCAATGGCTACTGCCAAACCGAAAATCAAACACAATGCAATCGGAGCCATCCAGAACGCACCACCTTCGATGAATTTCTGCTTGATGGCTGCATGCATAGAGGTACTTTCAATTTCTTCCTCGTCGATTGAAGTCGGAGTGGTCGGCATTCCTTCCGGGGTAACGCCACCCTCTTCCATAACGGTTTCATCTGTGGCTGCAACTGTCGTATCTGCAGGAGTTGCTGCGGTTGCGTCTTGCGCCATTAATTTCGATGCTCCAATAGTAAGCATTCCTAAAACTGCTATTAGTGCAAATAAATTTTTCATGATCTCTTTAAGTGATTTTTTAGTTTATAAATAATTAAAATTTAACTCTCTGTTTCTCTTATGTTATTCATTTTCTTTATGCTCTTTCTTTCTATCGTTAATTCGACGCGCCAAATTACAAAAAAGAGTGTTAAGAGCAAATACGTTTTGGAGTAATTTCGCCCTTGATTGGTAGATTTAAGTATTTTTTTACGTCGTTAATATCCTTGTATTTGTCCAGCAGATGCATTAATTTGCATACGGCTGCCTCTGTTGTTATGTCATATCCACTTATAACTCCGCAGTTTATCATCTTTCTGCTTGTTTCGTACCGCCCCATTTCCACAGCTCCTCCTTCGCATTGGGTTACATTATAAACCACGATTCCTTTGTCAGTTGCCTCCTTTATTTTTGTTAAAAATTGCTCGTTGGTCGGTGCATTCCCGGCTCCGTAAGTCTCTAAAATGAGCCCTTTCAGTCCTGGAATATGAGTTATGGCATCAATTAATTCTATCCGGATGCCGGGAAACAGTTTCAGGATGGCGATATTGGTGTCCATCCCGGTATAGGTTTGGAGTTGCCCGGTACGGGGAGAATAGTCGATGGCACTGTAATTGTAATCAATATGGATGCCAATTTCTGCTAACGGGGGATAATTGAAAGATTGGAACGCGTTAAAGCTTTCCGCGTCAGCTTTGGTGGTTCGGTTGCCTCGGAACAGCTTTGCGCCGAAAAGAATACATACTTCCGGCACGACGGCTTTCCCGTCCATGGTGGCTGCTGCTATTTCCAGAGCGGCGATAAGGTTCTCCCGTCCGTCCGTCCGGATTGTACCGATGGGCAACTGTGAGCCCGTAAATACCACTGCTTTATCTAAATTGTTTAGCATGAAGCTAAGGGCTGATGCCGAATATGCCATCGTATCTGTTCCGTGCAGGATGACAAAACCACAATATTTGTCGTAATTGTCACGGATGATTTTGCATAATTCCGCCCATACGGCAGGTTGTAAATCGGAAGAGTCAATAATCTCCGGCAGCGTGTAGCTGTCAATATGGAAACTGAATTCCTTGATTTCCGGCACGGCTTTTGCTATTTCCTCAAAGTTGAAAGGACACAATGCCCCCGTTTCCGGATCGTTTACCATTCCGATGGTACCGCCTGTGTATATGATTAATACAGATTTGTCTGCCATATCATCGATTTCATACGTTTTCACAGTGCAAATTAAATAAATTCATGGCATTTTTTGTCGTTATTTCCTCAATTTTTTTTGTCTCCTCACCTGTAATTTCTGCAATTTTTTCTGCAATAAACGGAATATAACTGCTTTCATTGCGTTTGCCGCGTTTGGGAACAGGGGCTAAATAAGGGGCGTCCGTTTCAAGGACAAGATGTTGGATGCCGATTTCCCGGACAGTTTCCGCCATCTGGCTCTTTTTGTATGTCACAACGCCTCCGATGCCAAGCAGGAAACCCATGTCGATAGCTTGTCGCGCCTCTTCTGCATTGCCGGGAAAACAATGCAGGATGCCCCGGACGTCAGGATGTTTTTTCAATAGCGTGAATAATTCCGGCAAAGACTCCCGGGAATGGATGACTACCGGGAAATGCATGTCCCGGGCAATCCCCAATTGGTGCTCGAGGGCATTAAACTGTTCATGGTAATAAGTTTTATCCCAGTAAAAATCCAGTCCGCATTCTCCAATCCCGTAATAAGTGCGGGTAGCTACCTCTTTTTCCACCAATGCCAGTTCCTCTTTATAATTGTCCCGGACGGAAGTGGGGTGCAAGCCGATTAGTGGAAACATGGAATTGTTGTATGCGTTTGCCAGTTCCAGCATCCGTCCCCGGGATTCACTGTCGATGTCGGGCAACACCATGTATTTTACTCCTGCCTCAACCGCCCTGCCTATCACTTCGTCCCTGTCCTCCCGGAATTCCTCTTCGTAAAGATGCGTGTGCGTATCTATATACATGTCTTCTTTGATTTAAACTGTTTGCAAAGATATAATAAAAAAGCGCATGCGTGAAGCATGCGCTTTTTATAATAAGTGTCCGGAGATTTTATACATGTCCTTGAGCACACATAGCTTCAGCAACTTTGATAAAGCCACCGATGTTAGCGCCCTTCACGTAGTCAATCTTGTCGCCATCCTTGCCGTATTTTACGCAAGTATCGTGGATATCCTTCATGATTTGAGACAGTTTCTGGTCAACTTCTTCTGCTGTCCAGCTGTATCTCATGGAGTTCTGGCTCATTTCCAAACCGGAAACAGCAACACCGCCGGCGTTGGCTGCCTTACCCGGAGCAAAGCGGATATGAGAGTTCAGGTAGTGAACAGCCTCTGCGGTACATCCCATGTTAGAGGTCTCAACAACCATCTTACAGCCGTTAGCTACCAATTGTTTTGCATCTTCTTCGTTCAATTCGTTCTGGATAGCACACGGGAATGCCAAGTCGCATTTTACTTCCCAAGGCTTGTGGCCCTTTACGAATTTAGCACCGAATTTAGCTGCATACGGCTCTACAACGTCGTTGTTGCTTGCACGCAATTCCAACATGTAATCTACGCCTTCTTGGGTCAAGCCCTTCTCGTCGTAAACATAGCCGTCCGGACCTGAAATGGTCACTACTTTGGCACCCAATTGAACCAATTTCTGTGCAGCACCCCATGCTACGTTACCGAAACCGGACAAACATACGGTCTTGCCTTTGATATCTTCGCCGATTTCATGCAACATGTGCTGTGCGAAATATACCGTACCGTAACCCGTAGCTTCCGGACGAACGCGGGAACCGCCAAATTCACGGTTCTTACCGGTCAATACACCTACAAACTCGTTGCGGATTCTCTTGTATTGTCCGAACAAATAACCGATTTCACGTCCGCCTACGCCGATATCACCAGCAGGTACGTCAGTGTCAGGACCAATGTGCTTGCACAATTCAGTCATGAAACTTTGGCAGAAACGCATTACTTCGTTGTCTGATTTGCCTTTCGGGTTGAAGTCAGAACCTCCCTTGCCGCCGCCCATAGGCAGAGTGGTCAAAGAGTTTTTGAAAGTCTGCTCAAAGCCCAAGAATTTCAAACCGCCAAGCGTTACTGACGGGTGAAAACGCAAACCGCCTTTGTACGGTCCAATGGCACTGTTGAATTGTACACGATAACCGCGGTTGATTTGTACTTCGCCCTTATCGTCAATCCAAGGAACACGGAACATGATTACTCTTTCCGGCTCTACCATTTTCTCCAAAATCTTATTTGCTTTGTATTTGGGATTTGCCTGATAAACATCCCATACAGTTTCAACTACTTCTTCTACTGCCTGGTGAAATTCTGCTTCGCCCGGAGTTCTTGCCTTTAAGGCATCCATGAATTCTTTAATTTCTGGTCTCATCTGTATTATTTTTTATATGAGTTGTTCAAACGTTTACACGCCCCAAAATTATCTATTTATTCGCGGACGCAAAATTTTTTCGGGTAAATTTTTATTAATACCCCTCTTTTTTCTTTGGTGAGATTGTTTCTTGTTGTGAATCAGTATGAAACGGGTGCATCGTTTTTTATTTCAGACTATACTTTTGTCCTGGTAAAGCCCGGATTTTCCCTTCCAGTTCCAATTGCAACAACAGGGCGGTAAGGCTCGCGGGGTCAATAGAGGTTGCCCTGGCGAGTTCGTCGATGTGCATCTCGCCTTGTTTTTGCAGTTCGGACAGAATGGGGCTTGCCTGTCCCTCCGGTTCAAAGAAAGGCAGTTCCCCCTGTTGGGGTTGGGGCTTTTGTTCGGGGTAGCCCAACAGGCGGGAGACGTCAAGCCCGTTTTCCACTAAAGCGGCGACATTTTCTTTTATCAATTGGTTGCACCCGGCGGAATAAGCATCTTCCGGTCGCCCCGGGAAAGCCATGACCTCGCGGTTGTAGGAAAGGGCGGTGCGGGCGGTTGACATGGCTCCGCCTTTTATGGCGGACTCCGCGACAAGTGTCGCCTGGCACATGCCTGCGACAATGCGGTTGCGCTTCAAGAAGTTGCTGGGGTGTATCGCCACCGTGCAGGGATATTCGCTGATAAGGGCTCCGCCGGACTGGACAATGTCGCTTGCCAACTGCTTGTGGGCGGCAGGATAGATAAGGTGTAACCCATGCCCCACGACGGCTATGGTGCGCAAGCCGTGCTTCAGGCTGGAACGATGGGCGGCAGCGTCTATCCCGTATGCCAGCCCGCTGACGATGACAGGGTGGTGCCCTTTTTGGCATAGTTCGTCGATAACCCTGTCCACCCGTTCCTGGCAACGGGAAGATGCCCGCCGAGTGCCGACGATGGCAAGCAATTTGTCTGTCTGTTCCGTCTGGAGGTTTCCTATATAATAGAGTACGAGCGGGGCATCCTCGCATTCCCTTAACAAAGGGGGATAGCCCTCTTCGGTAGCATCGCAGGTACGGATGCCGTACAAGTCTGTTTTCCCTAATTCCCGTTTTGCCTCTTCCAGGGCTTTTGCCCTGTCTGGCAGCGGGGTGTGTATTTCTAACTCTTGGTAGATGGCAGCCAATGCTTGTTCGCTTTCTTCAAAGAAAGCCCGGATGCCTCCGCATCTGTCCATGAGCGGCAGGGAGAAGATGGCATTCAGGCGTGGCAACAGGCTGAGGGCGATTTGGCATTGCGTATTGTTTTCAATGTTCATGGTTGAAGTCGGATGTTAGGTTATTTCTACAGGCAAAGATAACCTTTTTCTTGGAAATACCCTTCCGGACGGTTGGGATATGCCTCTTTTCTATTAATTTTGCCTTAAATTTTGCCCTGGCATGAATACGAATATTGTTTTTACCCGCGACTGTGCTGTCGGGTTGAAGGAGAAATTAGAGGATGTGCCTTTTGCATCCCTCTATCTGCTGGCAGATTCCAATACTTCCCGTTTTTGTTTGGGACACTTGGGATTGGATATGTTTCCTGTTGCCCGCCGGATGGTCATACCTGCTGGCGAGGGCAACAAGACCCTGGATACCGTGGCACGCATTTGGCAATGGCTTTCCGTTTCCGGAGCCCGCCGCAATGCCGTATTGTTGAATGTGGGGGGTGGGGTTGTCTCGGATATGGGCGGTTTTGCAGCTTCTTGTTTCAAGCGGGGCATCCGTTGTGTGAATGTCCCGACGACTTTGTTGGCGCAGGTGGATGCTTCCGTTGGCGGCAAAACCGGTATTGATTTCAATGGGCTGAAGAATGAAATCGGGACTTTCTCTTTCCCTCAATGGGTGTTGGTGGACAATGGTTTCCTGGCGACCCTGCCTTTCCGGCAAGTGCTTTCCGGTTTTGCCGAGATGTTGAAACATGCCCTCTTGGCAGGGAATGGGCATCTCGAGGAACTCCTCCGGGCGGATTTGTCGCAAGTCGCGGAGGAACCGTTCTTGCATTTGATTGAAAAGTCTGTTGCCGTCAAGGCGGCAATCGTGGAGCGGGACCCTGAGGAGCAGGGGGTACGGAAAGCCTTGAATTTCGGGCACACGGTGGGGCATGCCATTGAAAGTGCCGCCATTGCCGGAGGGATGGAGATGTATCATGGAGAGGCGGTCGCCTATGGAATGGTGGCGGAATTGTACCTGTCGGTGCGGAAAATGGGATTCGATAGGCAACGCTATGAGGCAATACGACGTTTCATTCAGGCAACCTATCTGCCTTATGTCCCGGTCGCCGGGGCGGAGGAGCTTTACGGGCTCATGCTCCACGACAAGAAAAATGAGCGGGAAGGGGTGAACTTTTCCCTGTTGC
Organism: Candidatus Odoribacter faecigallinarum; assembly: GCA_019114285.1. Taxonomy (GTDB): domain Bacteria; phylum Bacteroidota; class Bacteroidia; order Bacteroidales; family Marinifilaceae; genus Odoribacter; species Odoribacter faecigallinarum. The sequence goes on along the minus strand of DXFT01000109.1, from coordinate 5,508 downwards.
GTGCCCCCGGTTTGTTTGAAGTGAACTGTTACTGTTCCCGGGAGGAAATCCTGGAAGCCTTAAAGGAAATAAGCCATGCGTCCGATAATTCCTGATTTTGTAAAAGGTGAAGTCCGGCTGCCTGCCTCCAAGAGCATTTCCAATCGCGTCCTTATCTTGGATGCGCTTTCCGGGCATCAGGTGGATTTGCAAAATCTTTCAGACAGCGACGATACCCGGGTGCTCCGGCAGTTCCTGCAATCTCCCGTCCGGCGGGTGGATGTCGGTTTGGCAGGAACGGCGATGCGTTTCCTGGCAGCTTTCCTGGCAGCAAGGCAGGGTACTTGGGAGTTGACCGGTTCTCCCCGCATGTGCCAGCGTCCCATGGCGCCGTTGGTCGAAGCCTTGAATGCTCTGGGGGCACGGGTCGGCTATGTCGCAACACCGGGTTGTCCTCCTTTACGCATAGAAGGCATGCCTTTGGCAGGCGGGGAAATAGAGATGCCGGCATCTGTCAGCAGCCAGTTCGTCTCTGCGCTGATGATGGTGGCGCCCGGCATGCGGCGTGGCTTGGTGCTTCATTTGGCAGGGAAAGTGGTTTCCGCTCCCTATATCCGGATGACAGGTCAGGTCATGCATGAGTTTGGTATTGAAATGGACATGCGTCCTGCTTCTATCCGCATCCCTCCCCAGGCTTATCGGGCGCCCAGGGCATTTCGGGTCGAACCGGATTGGACGGCAGCCTCTTATTTTTATGAATTGCTCGCTGTGGCAAGGGATGGCGCAGTCGCTCTTCCGGGCTTGCAGCCGGGCAGCTTGCAGGGCGATGCTGCCCAGGTTGGTTTATGGGAACGTCTGGGTGTCCGGACGCACTGGACGGGCTATGGGGTATGTTTGGAAAAGCAGCCCTTCCGTTTGGAGGCTTTTGCGCAGGACTTTACGGCGATGCCCGACTTGGTGCCCTCTTTTGCGGTTGCCTGTTGTCTGTTGGATGTGCCTTTTGTTTTTACGGGGGTGGAGACCCTGCGTTGGAAGGAGACGGACCGTCTGGCGGCGTTGGTTGCGGAACTTGCCCGTTTGGGGTATGTGCTCCACGCGGACGAAGGTTCGCTTCGTTGGGACGGGGACTATTGCCCGCCTTCCCCTTCCCCTGAAATCCACACTTACGGAGACCACCGCATGGCGATGGCGTTTGCCCCTGCCTTGTGTTGCTATCCGGAGGTTACCCTCCGGCAACCGGAAGTCGTTGCCAAGTCCTTCCCTTGTTTTTGGCAGGAATGGGAAAAAATATGCAAAGCATAGCCCCGCTTTTGTACCTATGGGAAAAAAACTTACCTTTGTCTCCGGAATCTTGTGAAAGGGAATGCTAAACATATAAATTTGTAATCCATGATGGCTACACTGCTTGAATCTTCTTATTTTGCCTTGTTCCTGATAGTGGCATTGGGCTTTGTGTTGGGAAAAATCAATATCCGGGGCATTTCGCTGGATGTTTCTGCCGTGATTTTCATTGCTTTGCTCTTCGGGCATTTCGGTGTGGTGATACCCAAGGAATTGGGCAATTTCGGGCTGGTGCTTTTTATTTTTACGATAGGTATCCAGGCAGGGCCCGGTTTCTTCGATTCCTTTCGCAACAAGGGGAAAACCTTGATTCTGGTTACTCTCTTGATTGTGGCGTCCGCTTGCCTGACGGGCATCGGGCTCATGTATGCCTTGGGCATTCCCACGGACGAGATGGCGGGCTTGATTGCCGGGGCATTGACGAGTACGCCGGGGTTGGCGGCTGCGATAGATGCAACGGGTTCTTCTGCTGCGTCCATCGCCTACGGTATTGCTTATCCTTTCGGGGTGATAGGGGTCATCCTTTTCGTGAAGCTCCTGCCCAAAATGCTGGGCGTTGACCTTAAACGGGAAGAAATGCGGCTCGACAATGAACGCCGGGAAGCTTATCCTCCTTTGCAGGCGGCGGTATTCCGCATCGGGAATGCTGCCATTGAGGGCAAATCCTTGGATTTCCTGCGTGTGCGGAGCATGACGGGGGCGGTCATTTCCCGCATTTGCCATGACGGGACGGTGGAACTGCCGGCACCGGAAAGTGTCCTGCACGTGGGCGATTTGGTGAAGGCGGTGGGCGATGAGGCTGCCTTGGAGCGTGCCGGGACCCTCCTCGGCGAACGGGTGGCGGTGGATTTGCCCCTCGATACCGCTTTTGAAGTGCAGAAGATATTGGTAACCAACAAAAAACTCGTGGGCAAAAGCTTGGGCGTGCTTAGCCTTCAGGCGCATTTTAATTGCACGGTGACCCGCCTGCGCCGGAGCGGAATTGACCTTTCGCCGGCACCCGAATTGCTTTTGAAGTTTGGAGACAAGCTGACAGTGGTCGGGCAGAAAGACAGCCTGTCCGCCCTTGCCAAGCAACTGGGGAATGACGAAAAGCGCCTTTCCGACACCGATTTCTTCCCCATTGCCATGGGAATTGTCTTAGGCGTGCTCTTTGGCAAAATCAACATTTCTTTTTCCGATAGTTTCAGCTTCTCCCCGGGCTTGACGGGTGGGGTGCTGATTGTAGCTTTGGTATTGAGTGCCTTGGGCAAGACGGGACCCATCATCTGGTCCATGTCCGGCTCTGCAAACCAGCTTCTCCGGCAGTTGGGGCTGTTGCTCTTCCTGGCGGAGGTGGGGACTTCTGCCGGGGCGAATCTCGTCGCCACGTTTCAGGAAAGCGGTTGGTCGCTCTTTTTCGTGGGGATGGCTGTCACCCTCGTGCCCATGGTCATCGCTGCCCTTGTCGGCTACTTTGCCTTCAAGATTAGCATCTTTGACCTCTTGGGCGTGATTACCGGGGGCATGACCAGCACGCCGGGGCTTGTCGCTGCCGATGCCATGACCGATTCCCCTGCCCCGAGCGTAGCCTATGCCACGGTCTATCCCGTTGCCATGGTTTTCCTCATCATTTTTATCCAGGTGATTGCCGCGGTCCTTTGACCTGTTTTTATCTTCCTTGCCGGGCGTTTTTCTCCTGTTCGTACGCCCTTGCCTTTTCGCGTTCCTCGGGGCTATTGCCGAAGGGATAGTCCAATTGCTCCGGAATGTCCCCGGCGCGGTCAATGACCGTCCCGGAAGAAGTGATAAGGAGGTCGTCGTACAGTTGGTGGTCGTAAGTCCGGGATTCATAGTGCAGCGTGTCGCCCGTGATGCGGATGTGCTGGTAAAGTTGCAGGTTGGCGCCCAAACGGTCGTGGATGGGGTCAAAGCCGATGCGGTAAGTCTTGGGGGAACTGCTGCTGACAACGTAAACCGGGACGGTCTTCTCTCCCTCCGCCGTCTTGGTGGTGATGCGGGAATAACCGTGGTCATGCCCTTGGAGGACAAGCTGCACGCCGTAGCGTTCAAAAAGCGGGCGGAAAGTCCACCGCACATAATAATTGTCACGCCCGGAGCGGACGGAATGTACCGGGTGGTGCATCATGATAATCGTCCATTTCTTCGGGTTGTCCTCCAAAACCGCCTTGAGCCAGTTACGGTGCCGCCAGAGGGAGACCGGTCCCTGGATGCCGTCCGTGTCGATGACGATGTAGCGCAGGTCAGGAAAGTCGATGTAATACGTCTGTCCCTCAAAGCCCTGCGGACCGTTGCCCGGGTTCACGAAAGTATGCGTCCAGCGGGTGTCCAGCGTCTTGGGCAATCCCTTCAGGTACTCGTGGTTGCCCGTGGCGGCAAGGATGGGAACGGAAGCGGGAATGCCGTCCATGGAGGAGAACCAATAGCTCCAATAAGCATCCGTCGGACGCTCGATGATGTCTCCGGCAAATGCCCAGAACGCCGTGCCGGGATAAGCCTCGCGGAGAAGGTGAAAAAACTGACCGGTGTTGCCGTCTGTTTTGTCTTGTACATCGCCGATATAGAGAAAATCCAACGTGTCATGGGCAGGAGGGATGCGGAAGTCATGCCAGCCGGAATGCGTGTTGCCGCAGCAGACGCGGTAGCGGTAGGCGTGCCCGCTTTCGAGCTGCCCCAAGCGGGCTTGGTAAAAGGCGGACTTCCCTGCCCGGCTTGGCACCACGGTGCCCGTGGCGTCAGCCGTATAAAGGGGTTCGACAGCGGGCATATTGCTGTCGGGCAGGGCGTAATATTCCACTCGTGCCGCTTGGAGGAACGTATCGCACCGCCAGGCGACTGTGCGCTCCGTGCGGGCATCCTCCCCGAGGGAAAGGATGATGCGGTCGGGGCTGTGGGGCGTGGCGTAGGGCAACTCCGGCGGGTTATGGAACCAAGTGTCCCATTTCCAAATGCACAAGCCTCCTCCGAGGCATAAAATCACCGCCAGGGTGAACGCGGATATACGGGCAGTCTTTCGTTTCATCGTCTTATGATTTACTGGAAACAAAAGTAATTATTTTTTCCTATCTTTGGATACAGATGCTGAATGCAAGCAGGCTGGTGTGGCTCACGGCTTCTTTTTTTAACCCATATAACCATCCGGTTGTCGCTGTTAAACAGCGATTGCCCCGGCGGGTGGATGCTTGCCCTTCCCCGACCATCATCCTAAAAAAGACCCGTCCAAGACCGGTGGATTCATGACCTTTTCGCTACACTTCATTGACCTTTGCGAGACAGCTAACGCTAATCAAACGCTATTCTAACGCTAATCAAACGCTATTCAAATAAGATAAGAATAGATTTAGATTATGTTTTAATAAGAGAAATAGGTAACGGATTCCACAAGAAAAAGAGAATGAAACCATACTTGTCATCTTGAATAGCCCGGGTATAGCTCTTGAATAGCCCGGCATGCTATCTAAAAGCAAGGGATTTGGTATCGTTTTATGGATTGGAGTTGGCGGATACGCCGGGCGTCATGCCGGACGTATCCGCTTTTTGTTTTTATTCGTTTAAATCCGCTGCGGCTTCCACGTGTTCCGGTGTGAAGCGGAAAACCTGGATGATGTAATTTTTATCTTCCGGGCGGGGATAGACTAATTGAAATTCTTCTCCGTCATAGATATTGGGCTTCAGATGAATGCTGTCCCGGTAATTCTTCCATATTTTTTCTTCATTAAAGAAGACAAAGACAGAATCCTGTCCTTGCTGTACCCCTTCTCCGTTTATCTTTAGAGAATCCAAGGGATTTAAGCGGTATTCTGTTTTCCGTGGAATGGAATCGAGGTGACCGTCAGCATACATGAATGTCCGATAGCTGCAAATTCTGATATCTGCCCCGCTTTCATTGATGTATAACGTTTCAATGCGCCCTTCTGGACCATCCGTATCTGTACAGGCAGCAATGCTTATTATGATATTACTTAGTATTCCAATAATTAAAAGCTTCGTCCACATATTGCTTCGTATTATTATTTATTTTTTTAATATTGTTTTTCCATTCATCCCAAGTGGCAGCTCCATTTAAGTCCGATGCCGCTTTTGGTTTGTGGGGAGAGGAGGGCGAATGCTTTCCTCATGTTCTCCACGGAATAGGGGTTCTCCAATTTCCTGCCCAGCACCATGTTGCCGCCGAGGACGGGCTGGGTG
>DXFT01000108.1 GCA_019114285.1 Candidatus Odoribacter faecigallinarum | reverse complement strand
GGCTAAACCTGCTGCCAAGCCTTCCGCACGTCCTTCTTTCCTTCCTTCTATCAACCCTTCCAATTTGGTGTTGCCAATCACGTCATTCTGAATCATGATGGCATTGATGTGCTCATCGTAGGCATGGCGCTCGGCAGGGGACATGTCATAATAGCGCAACTTCTCCCGCGCCTCCTGCAAACCGGGCACGGTGGTGTCCGGGGCGATGACGCCGGACTTCAGGTAACGCACCCACTCTTCCAAAGGCGTCTTGGCTACCTGGTTGAATTCATTCACCCGAATCAGGTAGTATTCCGGGAAGATTTCCCAAGGGAAACGCTGGACAAGGGCATCCGCCTGGCGTTCCGTGACCAACAGTTCGTCGTGGGTATGCACGCCGATAAAACGGTTCTGCCCGTGGTAAAGGTAATCGCTCCCCTTCCCCAAATCGAAGTAAATGATGCTGATGGAATAGACTTTCTTCACCTCGCTGTAAGTATTCCTCAGGGAAATATGCTCCGTGATGGCTTTCGCTGTGCCGTAAAGCAGGCGTTCCAGGTAATAGACCTCGCGGGTGTTCTGCACTTCGACGATAATGATTTCCCCCTTGCTGTTCTTGGCTTTGATGTCCACGCGGTTGAATTTGTCGTCTTCGTGCTGCTGGTTGCCTTCGCTCTCCAGGATTTCAACGATTTGGGTCTTGTCGTTGAAGAGCACGGAGAGAAATCCCTCCAGCACGCTGAAATTGGCTTTGTCGCGGAGCAGGCGTTTGATGGCCCAATCGAAGCGGATGTAATCGTCTTTTCCCATGGCAAAAAGGTTTTGTGTTCTCTATGCCACAAAGTTAAGCATTTCCTGTTTTGGTTGCAATTTTTTGTAGCACAAATCAGTTTTGCCGGGGCATTTGGAAAGAATAGTTTTCCCCCTGCTCTTTCCAGGGGGAAAACTGATGCCTTAGGATTTTATGGTGTCGAAGCCTTTGCCGTAAACGCCCATGACGTTGGAGATGCTCATGAAGGCATCGGGGTCAATGGCTTTGGCGATGCGCATGATGTTGGGCATTTCGCTCTTGCGGGCAAAGACGATGAGCATTTTATGGTGTTCGCCCGTGTACCAGCCTTGGCAATCGACGACCGTCACGCCACGGTTCATGGTGTTGGAAATCTGTTTTGCCACTTCTTCAAATTTATGGGAGAAAATGAAGAATTGTACAGATTGCATCTGTCCTGTGAATACGAGGTCCACAGCGTAGGAGTTCACGCCCATGAGGACATAACCGTAAATGATGGTGGCGATTTTGCCGGTCGGGTCTTCTGCCGAGGATTCTCCGATAAAGTAACTGCACCCGATGATGATGACATCAAGGTACATGATAATTTTTCCGGGGCTGATGTTGTGGTACTTGTTAATCATCATCGCGACAATGTCCGTCCCGGCGGTGCTGCCCCCGTTGGCGAGGGAAATGCCGATGCCTGCCCCGCACATGATGCCGGAAAGCACGGCGCACATGAATTTGTCGGTGAGCAACGGCTCATGAATGAAGTTCTGGAATACGCTCAACAAGAGCGAACTCATGAAGATGGCGTAAACCGTTTTTAATCCAAACCGGGGACCGAGCACTTTGACTGCAATCGCAATAAGGATGAAGTTAAGCACAAAATAGCTATAACCGATAGGAATAGTTTCTCCGGAAAGGAAATAGATGATGGTAGAGATACCGGTGACGCCTCCGCCCACCAAATGGTTGGGGGCAAGGAAGGCGGTTACCGCAAAGGTATAGATTAAAAGCCCGAGCGTAATGAGCGCGTATGCTTTTACCTCATGTTTTAAATCAGTCGCTGTCAGTTTTTTCATTGTTTTTAGTTCTTTATCTTAGCCCATGTATCTTTTAAGCCGACGGTGCGGTTAAATACCAGCGCTTCCGGACGGGAATCCTTGTCCACACAGAAATAACCCAACCGTTGGAACTGGAACCGGTCACCGGGAACTGCTGAAGCCAAGCCGGCTTCTAATTTGCAGTGGTGCAATACCCGCAAGGAGTTTTCATTGATAAACTCCTTGAAGTCGATGTCTTTGTGCCCCGCCGGGTCTTCGTCTTTGAAGAGGCGGTCATAGAGGCGCACTTCGGCTTCAATGGCATGTGGGGCGGATACCCAGTGCAGGGTGCCTTTCACCTTGCGGTTGGAAGCCTCGTTGCCGCTGCCGCTCCGGGAGTCCGGGTCGTAGGTGCAGTGGATTACGGAGATGTTGCCTTCGGCATCCCGCTCGATGTTATCCGTACACTTGATGATGTATGCCCCTTTCAGGCGGACTTCCTGCCCCGGGGTGAGGCGGAAGAATTTCTTGGGGGCGTCTTCCATGAAGTCGTCCCGCTCGATGAAGAGTTCGCGGGAGAAAGCCACTTGGCGGGTGCCTGCCGTTGCGTCTTCCGGATTGTTCTCGATTTCCACCATTTCGGTTTGGCCTTCCGGGTAGTTGTCCAGGATGATTTTTACAGGGTCCAGGACTGCCATGACGCGGTGGGCAGTGCGGTTGAGGTGTTCGCGCACGCAGTATTCCAGCAATGCCATGTCCACAACAATTTCCCGGCGTGCCACACCTACTTTCTCAGCAAACATGCGTATGGATTCCGGCGTGTAGCCCCGGCGGCGCAAACCGCAAATGGTCGGCATGCGGGGGTCGTCCCAGCCGGAAACATAACCTTTCTGCACCAGTTCGAGCAGGCGGCGCTTGCTCATGACGGTGTAATTCAGGTTGCGGCGGGCAAATTCAATTTGCCGGGGGCGGTATTCCGTATGGGTCAGCTCATCCAGGAACCAGTTGTAGAGCGGACGGTGAATTTCAAACTCAAGGGTACAGATGGAATGGGTGATACCTTCGAGGTAATCGCTTTGCCCATGGGTAAAATCGTACATGGGGTAAATGCACCATTGGTCACCGGTGCGGTGGTGGCTGCAATAGAGGATGCGGTACATGATGGGGTCGCGCATCAACATGTTGGGGGATGCCATGTCTATTTTTGCACGTAGTACGTGGCTGCCTTCGGGGAACTCTCCTGCTTTCATGCGGCGGAACAGGTCTAAGTTCTCCTCCACGCTGCGGTCGCGGTAAGGACTGTTGACTCCCGGTTCCGTGATGGTTTTGCGCCCCGCGCTGATTTCCTCTGCGGTCTGGTCGTCCACGTATGCCTTGCCGTCGAGAATCATTTGTTCCGCCCAGTCATACAGTTGCTGGAAATAATCCGAAGCGTAATGTACCGGTCCGTCCCATTGGAAGCCCAGCCATTTGATGTCTTCCTGGATGGCATCGGTATATTCCACGTCTTCTTTGGAGGGGTTCGTGTCGTCAAAACGCAGGTTGCATTTGCCGTTGTATTTGGCTGCCAGCCCGAAATTCAGGCAAATGGAAGTGGCATGCCCGATGTGCAGGTAGCCATTAGGTTCCGGCGGGAAACGGGTATGTACTTTTCCTCCGTTCTTGCCTTGAGCAATATCTTCTTCGATAATCTGTTCGATAAAATTTAGAGTTTTCCCTTCTTCAGGTTCCTCAATGTATTGGTTCTTATTCATAATAGAATGGATTTAAAAACTCATTTTATGAGGTACAAAAGTAAGGAATTTATGAGAGTTTTAAAAGTTTGCGTATATTTGCAGCGATGAAAAAAATTATAGGCATAGTCATATTACTGGTATTCCATCTTATTTGCCTTGGACAGAGCGAATATGATGAGTTTGATCCTTTCGGGCAAGAGGAAGGGAAGGAGGATGCCACGGCGAAACGGGATTCGGTTGAAGTCAATGTCCCCCATTTCAGATATACCTGGCAGTGGAAGCGTGGCGGCGTTTACCCGCAGGAAGTCCCGTTGGATACTTTGCAGGACGGCATTCAGAATTTTAACCTTATTTTCAAGGAAAGCATATCCAATACCTATTTGGGGAATTTCCCGTCGCCGTACGAATCCAATATTTTCATAGAGCGCAATCCTGTTCAGGATTTTTATCCGTTGACTTACATGCGTGCCTATCTGTATATGCCGGAAGATTCCAAGCATTTTAACACGACCACGCCTTACACTCGCCTCAGGTATTACACCGGCGGTGGCAAGGGCAAGGC
>DXFT01000107.1 GCA_019114285.1 Candidatus Odoribacter faecigallinarum | reverse complement strand
AGTTAAAAACACCAAAGCCGGAATAACGGGACAAGAAATGTCTTACTTTTGCATCTGACACTACTGTCAAATTCATGCGTCAAATATATAAGAAAAGTACAATATATGACAAGAATAGGCATCGACATCGGCTCTACAACCATCAAAATTGCGGCAATCAATGCCGAAAACCATCTGGTTTTCTCCACCTATAAAAGGCACCATGCCAAGACGCGGGAGACTCTCCTGGAGTGCCTGCATGAACTACTGGCAACTTTAGGCGACGGCAAGGCGAGCGTCGGCATTACCGGTTCTGTCGGAATGGGAGTGTCCGAACAATGCGGTCTGCCGTTTGTTCAAGAGGTAGTCGCTGCCGCCAACGCCATCCGGAAGAATGACCCGCCGGCAGCCTCCCTGATTGACATCGGGGGAGAAGACGCCAAAGTCGTATTCTTCAAAGACGGCGAACCTACAGACCTGCGCATGAATGGCAACTGTGCCGGAGGGACAGGCGCCTTCATCGACCAGATGGCAATTATCCTGGGTGTCTCGCTTGAAGAGTTGAACCGCCTTGCCCTGGCTGCCACCCGCATCTATCCGATAGCCTCACGCTGCGGCGTATTCTGTAAAACCGACATCCAAAACCTGATTGCCAAAAACGCCAGCCGCGAAGACATTGCCGCCTCCATCTTCCATGCCGTCGCAGTGCAAACGGTCACTACCCTTGCCCACGGTTATGACATCACCCCGCCTGTCGTTTTCTGCGGAGGACCGCTAACCTTCATCCCCGCGCTGCGCAAAGCCTTTACCGACTATTTGTCGTTGGAGGAAAAAGACATGATATTGCCCGAATACGGCACCCTGCTGCCTGCCATAGGGACTGCCCTTGCCTTACAAGAAGAGGCAGCCGGCGACACTATCTCCGGATATATCACAAAAATAGAGCAATTGGACTCCAACGGGAAGCGTTTTTCCGGCTTAGCCCCCATCTTCCGGAACGAGGAAGACTACCGGGAATGGCACAAACGCATCTCCCAAAACCACATCGCCACCGCCCCTCTGCAGGCGAGCATACAGGAAGCCTATTTAGGCATAGACTCCGGTTCCACCACAACCAAAATCACGGTCATCGATGACAATGCCCGCCTGTTATACACCTATTACAGCAACAACAACGGAAATCCTATCCGCACCGTCGAAGCGGGTTTGCTCCAATTGCAGGAAGAATGCAAACACCACGGCACCACGCTCCGCATCAAAGGCAGTTGCTCTACTGGCTACGGCGAGGACCTCATCAAGGCAGCTTTCCAATTGCAAGGCGGCATCATTGAGACCATTGCCCATTACATGGCGGCATGCCAGTTGGACAAGGACGTCTCGTTCATCCTGGACATTGGCGGACAGGACATGAAAGCCATTTTCATCAACCGGCAAGTCATTGACCGGATTGAAATCAATGAAGCCTGCTCCTCCGGCTGCGGGTCTTTCATGGAAACCTTCGCCAAGTCATTAGGATACGGTGTCCATGAATTTGCCGAGGCGGCATGCCATGCCGAGACACCCTGTGATTTGGGCACCCGCTGCACGGTATTCATGAACTCCAAAGTCAAGCAGGTGCTGCGGGAAGGCGCCACAGTCAACGACATTGCCGCAGGGCTCGCCTATTCCGTGGTCAAAAACTGCCTGTACAAAGTGCTCAAACTGAAAGACACTTCCGCTTTGGGCAAGCACATTGTGGTCCAAGGCGGCACCATGCGCAACGATGCCGTGGTGCGTGCCATTGAACTTCTGACCGGCTGTGAAGTCTCCCGGTGCGACAGCCCGGAACTGATGGGCGCCTTCGGTTGTTCCCTTTACGCCCTGCGGCATGCCGGAAGCGACCTGTTGCTGGACGACATGCTTCGCCAGGCACAATATACAACGGCAAACCTGACTTGCCAAGGCTGCGAGAATCATTGCAACATCACCCGTTACCGGTTTGGCAACGGGAAAAATTACTACTCCGGCAACCGCTGTGAAAAAATATTCACCAACGGAGACAAAGACAAGCAAAAAGGGGAAAACATCTATACCGTCAAAAATGAACTGTTGTTCCAACGTCATGCCGACCTGCCCATGCCACGCCTGACCATCGGCATCCCCCGTGCCCTGAACATGTACGAGGAATATCCCTTCTGGCATACACTCTTTACCGCCTGCAACATACAGGTAGAACTGTCTGCTCCGTCCAATTTCAAGGACTATGAACAGACTGCCCGCATGGTCATGTCGGACAACATCTGTTTCCCGGCAAAATTGGTACACAGCCACATCCAGGACCTTCTCCAAAAGAAGGTGGACCGCATCTTCATGCCTTTCGTGCTGTTCGAGAAAAAAGGCAAGGAACAAAACAGCTACAATTGCCCCATTGTCTCCGGTTATTCGGAAGTCGTCAAAAGCGTCCAGGCAGAGGGCATCCCGCTCGATTCTCCTGCCATCACCTTCAAGGACCGCAGCCTCCTGTTCAAGCAATGCCGCCAGTACCTGTCCTCCCTTTCCATTGACGAAGCAACTATCACCGAGGCTTTCCACTTGGCGGAACAAGAGCAGGAACACTACATCAACCGTTTGGTGGAAGCCAATGAAGCCATCTTGCGGCACGCCCGCGAAACAGGAAGCTTGACCATCCTGTTGGCAGGGCGCCCTTACCACACGGACAAACTCATACAACACAAAGTCGCGGACATGATGGCAGACATGGGCATCCACGTCCTCAGCGACGATATCGTGCGAAGGAAAGACATCCCCCTCCAGGAAATCCACTTTGTCTCCCAATGGGCATACCCCAACCGCATTCTGAAAGCCGCCCAATGGTGCGCCACTGAGAGCAGCCACATCCAAATGGTGGAAATGACCTCTTTCGGCTGCGGTCCGGATGCCTTTCTGACCGACGAGGTGCGCGACCTGCTCATGCGTCACAACAAAGCGCTGACCCTCCTGAAGCTGGATGACATCAACAACATCGGTTCCATGAAGCTGCGGGTGCGCTCCATGCTGGAGAGCCTCCGCCTCGCCTTGGCAGGCACTCCCTCCCAACGTCCCGATAAACCCTTTGCCACCGTGCCCATATTCGACAAACCTGACCGCCGGCGTACCATTTTGGTGCCTTTTTTCACTCCCTTCCTCTCTCCGCTCATACCCGCTGTCATGAAAGTGGCAGGCTATCACATCGAAAACCTGCCACTCAGTGACGAGGCTTCCTGCGAGTGGGGGTTGAAATACGCCAACAATGAAGTGTGCTACCCGGCAACCCTGATTGTAGGAGATATCATCAAAGCCCTGAAAAGCGGGAAATATCCGTTGTCAGACACGGCTGTCGCCATCACCCAGACCGGGGGACAATGCCGTGCCAGCAATTACATTTCCCTCATCAAAAAAGCCCTGGTTGATGCAGGCTTCCGGGATATCCCCGTCATTTCCGTCACCTTCGGGGATACCATCAAAAACCTGCAACCGGGCTTCAAAATCAACTGGCTGCGCCTCCTGCCCCTCGCCCTGCATGCCATCTTGTTCAGCGACTGCATCGCCAAATTCTATTATGCCTCCGTCATCCGGGAAAAGGTGCCGGGGATTGCCGCCAAAGTGCGAGATAGCTATCTGGAGCTCGCCAGCGAAGCCATTTGCCGCAACAACATCAAAAAACTGGAAATGCTCTTGAAATCGGCAGCAGAAGACTTCGATGCCATCAGCACCGACCGTCAGGCTCCCCAAGTCGGCATCGTCGGGGAAATATTCCTGAAGTTCAATCCTTTTGCCCAACGGCATGTTATTGATTGGTTCATCGAGCAGAAAATAGAGGTCATCCCCCCTATCATGACAGACTTCTTCATGCAAAACTTCGTCAACCGGAAAGTGAAGACCACTTCCTTCCTCCAGCGCAAACAACTGCCTAATTTCGTATATGACTGGATTTACGGGCAATTCAAAAAGCAAATCCAAAAAATCAATGCCATCGCCGGCAGGTTCCGGTACTTCATTCCCTTCCACGATATTTTCGAAGAAGCGGGCTTGGCTCAGGAAGTCATCAGCCTTAACGCACAATTCGGCGAAGGCTGGCTGTTACCCGCAGAAATCGTTTCTTACGCCCGCCAAGGCGTCCACAACGTGGTCAGCCTCCAACCCTTCGGCTGCATCGCCAACCACATTGTATCCAAGGGCATAGAAAAACGCATCAAAAACCTCTACCCGGACATCCGCCTGCTGTCCCTCGACTTCGACAGCGGGGTCAGCCAAGTGAATATGGTCAACCGCCTGCTCCTCTTTATTGACAACCTGAAAAAATAAACATCACCCATGAAAACATCACACAACAGCAAAGATCTGGAAAAAGAAATCATAGAAAACGCCAAGCAACTGTTCATTGAAAAAGGCTTCGCGGAAACCAGCATGAGCGACATCGCTGCCAGGACAGGCATCAACCGCCCTGTCCTCCATTACTATTTCCGCACCAAGGACAAAATGTTCCAAGCCGTATTTGGCAGCATCGTCCTTTCCTTCGTTCCCCAAGTACAGGACATCATCCTGCAAAAAGACCTCCCTTTCCGCGAACGGGCAGGTAAAATCATTGATGCCTATTACCAGACATTCATCGACAATCCTTGCCTGCCCATGTTCATGATTCGGGAAATTTACCGTGACCCCGGACATCTTCTTGCTGTCATCCATGAGTTGCAACTGGAACAATACCTGCACAAAATCAGTGAAAGCCTCCGCGAGGAAATGGCCGCCGGACTTCTCAAAACCGTCCCCCTTGTCTTTGTATTCTACACTTTCTACGGACTGGTTGCCATGCCCTTCCTCTCCCGCGACCTGCTTCCTGCCGCCATCCCCGACACCTCTTTCGAAGCGACCTTCGCCCTTTGGCGTCCCCACATCATAGACCAACTGGAAAACCTGCTCTACCCGCAAGCATAGTTTTTTCTTATAAAAATACTCAGAATTATTATCCCATATAAAAAAGTCATATATTTGCAGGCAACAAATACTTTTTGATGATGAAACATAAATACTTAATTGCATGCTGCCTGCTGGCAGGCATGGTGGCATGCCAGGACGACACAAAAGATGACAATATATACTCGAAGCCTTTGTCCTTTGGTAAAAAGAATTACGAGGTCATGCGAGATGGAGCAATGAATATCAACGTCGATAACGGCAGCGGCAAATACTCTTTGACTGTGGGAGACACGGCGGTACTCCATGTCTCCTATACAGACGGGTACTACGGCATCATCGGGTGCATTACGGTTCAGGGCAAGAAGAAAGGCACCTCCCCGTTAATCATCACGGACAACACCACCCGGCTGTCCGACACGCTCCAAATCAAAGTGACCGACCAGTATGCCGCTTGCTACATTACCTACTCCAACCATCCTGCCTTGGCTAACAGCCGCTACCTCTTCCTCATCGACAACGAGGCACGGGACTTTTACGTCTTTGCCGATGATGCTGACGAATTGCCCGCAGCACCGACAGCCCTGCTCATTGGCAGAGGGACTTACCGTTTCTCCACGGAAGAAGGCACCGGAGATGTTCCTGTCATACCCTACCTCCACCTTACTTACGCTTCCGACAGCGAAGGCGATTTTGCAGAGACGGAAACGCCCGAGGAACACACTTTCAATATGTTGGGCACAGACGAAAACGGTTATGCGTATCTAAGCTTCTATGCCGGTTTTCCACGGGAAGAATTGCCCTCGGCAAAAGACATACTTCGAGCAACCGGAATTCAGTTGACAGAAACAGGTACCGGCTTTACCATCGAAGCAGTTGCCCGATTAAGTCCCCTGATTTCCATCCCTGAGGGCTTCTTGGACTAATCAGAGGT
>DXFT01000106.1 GCA_019114285.1 Candidatus Odoribacter faecigallinarum | reverse complement strand
ATCCCGTCTTGTTCCTACAATTAATTAACATCAATATATACTTTTTGTCTGTATTCATTTACTCAAATTACTTTTTACATACAGGATTAAATCTATTCTTACACTATTGGAATAGGATTTGATTAGGGTTTGAATAGGGTTTGATTAGGTTTAGGTGTCTCTTAAAGGTCTCCCAATACTCACTCAAAGGATAGAAAAGAGCAGGACTTGGACGGGTAAATACCCGCATTTTGCCCTGCCCCTGCAAAATCTTCCTATCTCCCACAAGTTAGTCGAAACGGATGCCCACCCGGTAGGGATTGCGGTCCACTGCATAGCGAAAAGCGTCATCCGCATGCACCAGATCAAATTCCTTTTGCACGAGACTTGCAAACGGGTAGCGGCTGTGGTTTGCCGTGATGAATGCCACCGCTTCGCGGAAATCGTCCGCATTGTAGTTGTGCAAGCCCTTGATGGAAAGAAGACGGCGAACCACCGTTTCCGGATTCAAGCTGACATTGCCACGGGGAGCCACACCGCCTACCCAGACCGCCACGCCACCGACGGCAAGGTCGCCCACGGTAGCTTCCATCGCTGAAGGCGCCCCGCTGTAGTCAATAGACACATCAACCGCAGGCAATTGGTGCGAGGAATCGCCAAGGCTATGCACTTCCGTAGCCCCAAAGCGCCGTGCTACATCCAAGCGTTCCCGGTCAATGTCCACGGCAATGATTTCAGCAGCCCCTTTTTCCCGACACAAGGCACAGGCGACAATACCCAACATGCCAGCCCCACGGACCACCACTTTGCGCCCGGCGATTTTTCCAGCCAAGCGGAGCGAACCGGCAACGGTGGAAACCGCGCAATTGATGATGGCTGCCGCTGCCGGCGGGACAGTTTCTGCCAAAGGCAAAACGGGCGTATGACGCCGCAAGAGGGTATATTCCGCCAAGCCCCCGTGGAGCGTATTTCTTTCGGTCAATTGTTCATGCCCGTATTTGAAAAGGTCCGGAGCCTTTTGAGGAATCCCTCGCCGTGCCATTTCCCCATCGGGATTGGAGGCGTAAATCGCCCACGTAACCCGTTCCCCGATTGCCAGAGGACGCCCTTCCAGGTCAAGGACAGGATTGCCTTCTCCCAAGGCAACGACCCGCCCCACAATTTCATGCCCGAGAATCGTGGGCGTCTTTTCTATCCGTTTTCCTGTATAAGTACTAATATCACTGCGGCAGAGGGTCACATATTCGTTTTTAACCAACACTTCACCTTGACAGAGCGCCGGAATCTCACATTCTTCCAATTGGAGCGGCTTGCCGGCACCATAAAAAACAGCTATCTTACTTCTCATGGTTCTTTCCTTTTTTTCGGGACAAAATTCCTCATTTCCGGTGTATGAAAAAATGATTTTTTATAAATCATAGCCGATTTCAGTCCTTACCAACGTTAAAATATCAAAATCTTGTGGATAATAGCCTGCAAAAGACTTAACTTTGAGCGGATTATTATAACGGACTTTTTCTATGAAAGGATTGAAATATCTGCTCGTATTTGTATGTTTTATTCCATTGTTGATATTCAGGGATTTTACGCCAAATAACGAATTAAAATACCTCAGCATTGCCGATGAAGCCCTGCGCGACGGGCACTTCTTCGCTTTTTGGAACCACGGTGCCGCTTACGCTGACAAGCCGCCGTTGTACCTGTGGATTGTCATGCTCGGCAAATGGCTGTTCGGAACCCACAGCATGTTTTTCCTCGGACTGTTCTCCGTCATACCGGCATTGGTGACCATCCGCGTCATGGACAAGTGGACGACTCCCTACCTGAAAAACAAGTATCGGGACAGTGCTTTTCTCGCCTTGATAACCTCCGGATTGTTCGTAGGCTCGGCGGTTGTCCTGCGCATGGATATGCTCATGTGCATGTTCATTGTGTTGGCTCTATATACTTTCTTTAAAATGTACTCCGGGCGGGCGGGGAAATACGACCCGGTGCTGTTGCCCGTTTACATTTTCCTTGCTGTCTTCACCAAAGGCCCGGTAGGCATCCTGGTGCCCATCCTCAGCATCCCGGTATTCCTTGCCACCCAGCACCGGTTCAGGGATTTCGGGCGCTACCTCGGCTGGAGGCAATGGGGCATCCTGCTCGCCCTCTGTGCCGTATGGTTCGGCTGTGTCTATGCCGAAGGCGGGAAATCCTACTTGAATAACCTGCTGTTCAACCAGACCGTCAACCGCGCAGTGGATGCTTTCCACCACAAGGAACCGGTATGGTATTACTTGAAAACTATCTGGTATTCCCTCGCCCCGTGGATTCTGCTTTACGTTGCAGCCATCATCCTCGGCATCCGGAAGCACCTTATCAACACGGACCTGAAACGTTTCTTTGTGGTCATCATTACCACGACGTTCATCGCCCTGTCCATTTTTAGCGGGAAGCTCGACATTTACATGCTGCCCATTTTTCCTTTCATTGCCTATCTGGCATTCCTGTTGCTACCGGCATTGAAGGGGGGCTGGCTCAAAGCCGCCGTGGGACTCCCGGCAGTTCTCCTTGTGCTGGCATTCCCCGGCTACTTCATCGTATTGCATTACGTCACCCTGCCGGTGGAACCGACCTGGCTCTATCCCGCTGCCACGTTCATCCTCTCTGCCGGCGCTGCCATTGCCCTCTACCAACTTTACCGCCAACAGTTGCTCCGTGCCATCAACAGCCTTGCCGTGGGGTTGCTGCTCACCGTATTTGTCGGTTCGTTCGCCCTCCCGCCCCTGAACCCGTATATGGGTTTCCGCGCCATGAGCGAAAAAGCGCAAAGCATCGCCCATGAGGAGGGTATCAGCACATATTATTACTACCCCTTCCGCAGCGCGGAGAACATTGACGCCTACATCGGATGCAGCCTCCAGCCTTTAGAAGCGGAAGAAATCGCAGCGCGGGACGGGAAGGAGCGGTTTATCCTCTTTGTCAAGGAAAGGGACCGCCGGGAAAAAGCGGACTTGCAAGCCGCCATTGCCGGTCATACCGAATACCGCTTCGGGGATTACAGCGTGATTGTATTCAAGTAATTTCAAGGGTAAAGCAGAAGGATATGATATACGTCATCGGTTTTCTGGCACAGATTTGCTTCTCGGGGCGCCTGCTGTTCCAATGGATTATGTCTGAAAAGGCCAAGCAGGTGGTTTCTCCCTCCATTTTCTGGCTCTTGAGCCTGTTGGGGTCTTACCTGCTCTTTTTCTACGGATGGCTGCGGGACGATTTCGCCATCATCCTCGGGCAATTCATTTCCTATTACATTTACATCTGGAACTTAGATATCAAGAACAACTGGAAAAAAATACCGCGCCCCATCCGTTACATCCTCATCGCCACCCCTTTCCTTGCCATCAGCTACATGTTCAGCGAATCGCGAGCCTTCATCAGCCAGTTCTTCCGGAACGAGGACGTGCCCTTGTGGCTGCTTATTTACGGCTCCCTCGGGCAAATCATCTTCACCCTGCGGTTCATTTACCAATGGGTATATTCCCGCAAGCGGCACGAATCCATCCTGCCCCTGGGCTTCTGGCTTATCAGCCTGCTCGGTTCTGCCATCATCGTCAGCTATGCCATTGTGCGCCACGACCCCGTCCTGATTCTCGGACAATCCACCGGGCTGGTAGTCTATATCCGCAACATCTGGATTCTAAAAAAACAACGGCGATAAGTTAAAAACACCAAAGCCGGAATAACGGGACAAGAAATGTCTTACTTTTG
>DXFT01000105.1 GCA_019114285.1 Candidatus Odoribacter faecigallinarum | reverse complement strand
AGAAATTCCTCATGAAGAGAAGGAGCCTTTGCGTGATTCAATCTTTGTGCCTGTTAAACAGGATTCTGTTCTTCAGGACTCCGTGGTGAGGGATTCTACTGTCGGAGTTGTGCAGCAGGATTCCGTGGGACAAGATTCTGTTCCTCCACCTCTTTTTAATGATATAGTAACCTATTCGGCAGATGATTCCATAAAGTTGTCTGTTCCGACCAAAGAAATGTTCCTTTATAAAAATGGTTATGTGAAATACATTACGACAGAACTGACAGCAGATTCTATAGCCATGAATATGGGGACTAATATAATCTATGCTACGGGAATGGTTGATTCTGCCGGTGGCTTGACAAGCAAACCGGTGTTTAGGGACAATGGGCAGGAATATGAGAGTTCCAGTATGATGTATAACTTTAAGACGGAAAAAGGCTACATTAAAAATGTCATTACTCAGCAAGGGGAAGGATATGTGCAGGCAAGATTGACCAAAAAGATGGATGAGTCTATTTTTAATTTGAAAGATGGTATTTATACGACTTGTGATAATCATGAACACCCTCATTTCTATATTCGGATGAGTAAAGCAAAGTTAATCAAGGACAAGAAAGTCGTGTCTGGATTTGCCAACATATATTTGGAAGATGTTCCTTTGCCTCTGGCGATTCCTTTTGGTTTTTTTCCGATAACCAAGAAAGGGACCTCGGGGGTACTGATTCCGACCTATGGGGAAGAGCGGATGAGGGGCTTTAACTTGCGTGATGGAGGATATTATTGGTATATTAGCGATTACATTGATATGGCTTTGACGGGAACAATTTATACGAATGGTTCTTGGTCAGCCAATTTGACCTCTACTTACCGTAAGCGTTATAAATTTAGTGGTAATGTAAATATGAGCATCAGCCGAAACCATACAGGGCAGAAGGGTACGCCTGATTATACCCAATCTAAGGATTGGTCTGTCCGTTGGTCGCATACTCAGGATGCTAAAGCAAACCCTTATACTACTTTTTCTGCTTCAGTTGATATGTCATCTTCTACAAACAATTATTATCAGAATACGACGAATATCAATGATATTGCCAACCAACGCAAGCAATCGAGTATCTCTTGGAGCAAGAAATGGCCGGATCGTCCTTTTAGTATAACAGCCAGTTTTACACATAATCAAAATAGTACGGATACAACAATCTCTCTTTCTTTCCCGAATGTTAATTTTAGAATGTCACAGGTGTATCCTTTCCGGAAGAAAGAACGGGCTGGAAAAATGAAATGGTATGAAAATATTGGAATTACCTATTCCGCTGAGTTGAAAAATACTCTCCAGACTAAAGAGTATTTATTGATGGATGCACTGCCTCATATTGCGAAAGATTGGAATAATGGTTTCCGTCATTCAATACCTCTTAGTATTAGCTTTAATCTGGTAAAGGATTTGTCTTTAACTCCATCTATTAATTATGAAGGGGTAGCATACCTCAGTTCTATTCGCCGAGGGGATTGGGTGGTAGATTCAACGATGTCTGGATATGGTTATAATCCTGTTGATACCATTTATGGCTTGCATTATGCGCATGATTATTCTACGAGTTTGAGTCTTTCTTATTCTCCGACTATTTATGGTATGTACCAATTCCGCCCGCATAAAAAGATTCATGCAATCCGCCATGTGCTTAGTCCGAGTGCGACAATTTCTTATGTTCCCAATTTTGGCGTGAATCCTGATAAGTATTATAAGACATACATTGACCGGAATGGAAATGAACAGCGTTATTCTATTTTTGAAGGTAAGGTATATGGAACGCCTACCAGTTCAGAGCGGGCGCAACAAAGTGGTTCGCTTAGCTTGAGTATCGATAACAACGTGGAAATGAAGGTGCGGAATGACGCAGATTCCACGGGAACAGAGGAATTCAAAAAGGTGAAGTTGTTGGAAAGTTTCAGCCTTTCTTCGACTTATGATTTCTTTGCAGACTCAATGCGTTGGTCAACTATTTCTTTATCAGCGCGGACTAAGATTTTTAATAATAAGGTGAATATTAATCTTTCGGGTACTTTAGATCCTTATGCTTTAAATGTCCAGGGACAACGTATTAATAAATATCACGGAGGTATCGGGCGTTTGACACGGGTTTCTGCTTCTTCGGGCATCCAGTTCTCGGCGGATAATGGTAAGAAAAAGGAAGAAAAAGACCCTATTCTTGGTGGACGTTATGATGAATATCTGGACTTTGAAGTCCCTTGGAGCATTAGTTTGGATTATACTTTTAGTTTCTCCAAGAGTTATTCTCCTAATACGGAGCCAGGGGCAACCAAGCCTTTGAGCGAGAATACGATTTCCCAGATGTTGCGTATTAACGGGAATCTTTCATTGACGCCGAAATGGAAATTCAGTTTCAGTACAGGATATGATTTCCAGCAGAAAGAAGTTACTTCCACGAACTTTAATTTGACCCGTGACTTACATTGCTGGGAAATGACCTTTTCTTGTATTCCTTTTGGTACACACCAGTCTTATAATTTCCAGATTAATGTTCGCTCGAGCATGTTGCGTGACTTGAAATTGACGAAAAAGGACTCTTGGTATGATAGAAGTTTTTAATGTCTAAATAATAGAAAGATGAAATATTTATTCTTACTTTTGTTTGCAGGGCTTATCCAAGTGGAAAATGTCTATGCCCAGTTTGAGGAATATTTCCTGGACAAAACCTTGCGTTTTGATTATTATCATTGTGGTGACAATCAGACAGAAGAGTTTTATTTTGATGAATTGAAGTCTGAACCTTATTGGGCTGGCTCGAAAGTTTCCCTGATAGATGATACAGGGTACGGTGTGCAATTGTTCAAAATCATTGACCTTGCCAGCGGAAAAGAAATCTATTCCCGCAGTTTCAATACGCTTTTCAATGAATGGCAGGCAACGGAGGAGGCTGCTGGCGTGCGGAAAGCGATGCCGGAGTCTGTCATATTCCCTTGTCCGAAGAATGCAGTGCGCTTGGAAATTTATTCACGTAACAAGAAAGGTCAGTTTGAAAAGAAGTTTGAGCAGAAAATAGACCCGCAATCCCTGTATATTCGTCCATTTATGCCTCGTTATGAGACGTTTGAAGTGATGTATAATGGTAGTACGGACAATCGGGTGGATTTGGTGTTAGTGCCAGAGGGATATGCAGCTGATGAGAAAGAACGTTTTGTTGAAGATTGCCGGAATTTTGTGCGTGAGTTTTT
This sequence comes from Candidatus Odoribacter faecigallinarum, assembly GCA_019114285.1. Taxonomy (GTDB): domain Bacteria; phylum Bacteroidota; class Bacteroidia; order Bacteroidales; family Marinifilaceae; genus Odoribacter; species Odoribacter faecigallinarum. The sequence goes on along the minus strand of DXFT01000105.1, from coordinate 22,755 downwards.
CTCCTTTGAGCCGTATAAAAGCAAGGTTTCGTCTTTTAATGTGCGTGCTGTCTGGGCGCCTTCGGAAAATTCGGGCGTGACTCTTCCCGGCGAACACATTTGGCGCAATACGGTTGCCAAGGCGCAATTTTATACCTTTGGGTCGGAACGATACCAAATGACGGAGGATTTTCAAGGCTTGCGCGATATTGCTGCCCATGTGCCTTACGAATATATTTATGTCCTTTCCAATACCCAGAAATATGGGGGTGGAGGTATTTATAATTTCTATGGCATCAGTGCGGCTCACCATCCCAATGCGACCGGTAAGATTTATGTGCATGAATTCGGGCACTTGCTTATGGGTTTGGGGGATGAATATGAGGGGACTACTGCTTATGACAACCTGCATGCGGGGTATGCTGAGATGTGGGAGGAAAATCTGACAACTCTCAAGGATTTGGACAAGAAAGACTGGAAACAAATGATAAAGCCTTCCACGCCTGTACCTACGCCTGCTACTGAAGAATACCGCAATGAGGTGGGTGTCTATGAAGGAGGGGGATATATTTCAAAAGGCATTTACCGTCCTTTCCAAACTTGCCTGATGCGGGAGTTTTCGACCGACCGTTTTTGTCCGGTTTGTACCCATGCTATCACGAAATATATCGATTGGTTGTGCCAATAACCTTATCTCTATGACGGATAATGCAAAATTCCCGGCAGATAGGGCAGGTTTGCCGGTGGAGGAGACTCATTCCTTCCCGGGGACTGGCGGTTCTGCCGCTTCGGAAAGAAAGTCGGAAGCCAAGGCGGAAAAACTATTTATGCGTAACTTTTTCCGTAAGACAGGCAAAGCCATCTATGACTACGGGATGATTGCCTCTGGGGACAAAATCTTAGTCGGGGTTTCCGGGGGTAAGGATTCCTTGGCACTCCTTGAAGTGCTTGCCCTGCGGGCGCGTGACCCTAAGCAGGATTATACGGTAGCAGCAGCGCATATTGCAGTCGAGAATGTGGCTTACGAGGTAGATGCCGCTTACCTTGCGGATTTTTGTTCCCGCTTGGGTGTGCCTTTTTTCACTCGTACCATTCCGACGGCTGTTCGCGAGTTTTCCGGGAAACCCGTTTGCTTTGTCTGCTCTTGGAACCGCCGTAAGGCGCTTTTCGAGATAGCCCAGGAACAGGGATGCAACAAGCTCGCTCTTGCCCACCACAGGGACGATGCCATTGAAAGCCTCCTCATGAGTATGATGTTCAACGGCATCATTGCCAGTATGCCTCCTGTGCTTTCCATGTTCGAGGGAAAATTCACTCTCATCCGTCCCTTTATTTACCTTTCTAATGAAGAGACGCGGCAGTATGCCACGTTCCGGCATTTCCGGCAGCAAAAGAAAAATTGTCCCCACGAGCAGGCGACCAACCGTCATGCCGTTGCCAATATCATTCAGGAAATGGAGAACCTTTCTCCCCATGTACGCTCGAATCTTTTTGCTGCCATGAAAAACATTCAGACAGAATATCTGCCTTAAGGCGGCAGGGAGGGGCTACGCATTGGCAACAAAAACGGCGTGCCTTCAAGAGACACACCGTCACTGTGTAGAGGCATGTATGCTTACAGCGCTTTCAAGGCTTGGTCATAATTCGGTTCGGTGGTGATTTCCGGTACAAGTTCGCTATAAACCACCTTGCCAGTTTCATCCAGCACGACCACTGCACGGGCAAACAAGCCTGCCAGCGGTCCGTCTGTCAATGCCACCCCGTAATCTTTTCCGAACGATGTGTTCCGGAAAGCGGAGAGAACCTCCACGTTTTCTATGTCTTCCGTTGTACAGAAACGAGCCTGTGCGAAGGGAAGGTCTTTGGAGATTGCCAGTACGACAGTGTTGTCCATTTTGGCTGCCAATTCATTGAATTTCCGTACAGAAGTGGCGCATACTGCTGTGTCGAGGCTGGGGAAAATATTCAGCACGACTTTCTTCCCTTTAACGTCTTGGAGGGAGAACGCGCTGAGATCGTTCTTAACCAAAGTAAATGCAGGGGCAGTTGCTCCTACCTGAGGGAAATTCCCTTCTACTTTTACGGCATTGCCGCCTAATGTTACTGTTGCCATAATTTATTGTTTTAAAAAGTTCTTACTATATATTGTTTACCCGCAAAGTTAGGTAAACTTTGCGGGCAAACCAAATCAATAATATTTATTGTCAGATAGAATTTCCTTATTCTAAGGCTTGCAACTTGTCTCCGGCAACCTCAATGATATTGCGAAGATACCATTCCGGCAATTGTGGTTGCTCCACCTTCGGGTTCTTCTCGCCTGGCACGGCGGTCTTGATATTCCCGTCCATGAAGCGGCAGAACAGATAGCCATAGAAATTGCGCCAGTCTTCTACCAGCCGGTCTCCAGTATTGCAGGAAAAATCCGTGAGGTAGTCCACCGTGAGGGCAGGATTCTGGGCATACATGTCAGCGGCAGCCTTGTCAATCAGCGCTACATAGTCGGCATACTGCTTCTCCAGGTCCTTCTGCTTTGCCCGGATTTCCGGGTGGATGGCATTGTAGCGGGTATAGGCAAAGTTGGTTACTTGGTTGAACACCCAAAAGGCGGCGTCCGTCGTGAACTCCATCATGCTGCCATTGCCCACGGCGTAGGATTCCGGAACCCGCGTTGCGCAAGTGTACATCGGGAAATAAACCGTGCTGGCGGCATCATCCACTCCAAACCACAGGATTCCGCCAACGGCATTGGGCAACCAGCTCCGGCACTGTGCCACGAAGCTGAACCCCGTCTGCTGCGTAGCGGTCGCGCGCTCATGTACATACTCCTTTCCGTCCACCGTGAAACTCATCGGTCTCCAACGGTAAGGGCACTCATACGGACCAGCTCCCGGGTCTTTGCTCATGTCCAGTTCCGTGCCTTCCAGGTGGTCGCGCATGAAGTCCATCACTTCCAACACATCCACTTTGCGGTCCGGCTGAATCCACAGCGGCATGCGGTTCGTGGCATATCCTTTGTCGTCCTTCACAATCTTGCCTTTCGCATAATCCCAGTATTGTGCCATGTCGCCGTTCACGGCATTAAAGAACGCCCACACACGGATTTCGCAGGAACGTGCAGCCCCGAAGTTCAGCGGGTTATAAGTGTCTGAGAAACTGAATTCGCTGTCTTTTGCGTTCTTCGGGTAGAATCCTTTTGCCTTCGCAAAGGAAATCACGTCCTTCGCGTAAACGGTCGTCACCTCCTTATTATAGATTTTGTCCATATTGTCTGACGTTATCACGTCCTTCCCCTTTAGCGGGAATGTTGTGATGCGTGCCTGATTGGCATGGGCGCACACATAGCCGTCCGGCACTAACCGTGCTACCCATACGGCTCCTTTTTCGCCTTCTCCCTTGCCAATCATCTCCAGAATCCATACCTCGTTCGGGTCACAGATGGAGAACGATTCCCCGCTGCTGGCATAACCGTACTTTGCCACCAAGTCTGTCATTACCACGATAGCTTCGCGAGCCGTCTTGGCGCGTTGTAGCGTGGTGTAAATCAAACTCCCGTAATCCATGATGGCGCCGCTTTGCGATGCCAGTTCCTCCAAGCCTCCGTAGGTTGTTTCCCCGATGGCAAGCTGGAATTCGTTCATGTTCCCGATGACATTATACGTTTGCGAAGCCTGTGGGATTTGCCCCATATACTTGCCGGTGTCCCATTCGTAAATGTCCATCATTGTTCCTTCCGCCCATGTCCCGGCAGGCCAATGGTACAATTCCCCGTACAACACGTGCGAATCTGCTGCGTAGGTAATCATCGTCGAGCCGTCTTTCGTGGCGCCTTTCGTCAGTAAAAAGTTCGTGCATGCCGGTGCCTTCGTCACGGCAAGGCATGCGGTCAATAAGGTTATCAGGTAAAATTTGTGCATATAAAATGATTTAAAAGTTTGTTTTCATTTCCCTATCTTTTTCAGCGTATCCGGTCATAAGACTGCAACAGGACGATATCCTTGATGATGTAGCGGATGGCAAGCCACGTCAGGATAATCCCCACCACCGGGAAAAGCAGGCTGATATTGGCAGTCCATTCCCCTGCCACTGCCTTCGACGCCTGGCTCACCTGCATCCACATCAACACTACCATCCCCAATTGCAGGATGACGTTTACCGCTGAGAGCCGCAGCTGCAACAGCAACGCCGGCTTCATGCTCTTTGCTCCCGGCTTGCGCAGGAATATGCTCACCACCGCAATCGCCACCACTAAGATATTCAACACCAAGGATGACCAGTTGCGCATGATAACCTCCGGGGCATCTCCCGTCTGCACCAGTTTCGTTGTATAATAATCGAAAATGCCCGTTCCCGGCACCGTGATGGATGCTACCGGCATAAAAAACATCAGTCCTGCCACCACGGCAGTACACAGTAGAAAAATAGATTGAATCCGTTGAATCATGTCTTTCTTTATTTAATTGAAAATATTACTTGTTTCCTGTCTTCTCCCGGTTCGACAATCGCTTCAGCACGTACCGCACCATCCCTTCCATTTCTGCATGGTAATCCGCCATTGCCTCTCCCGTCGCACGGTTCGCGATAATCAGGCACACCGTCGTTGCCCGGTGTCCCATCAGTGCTGCCAAGCCTGCAATTGCCGCTCCTTCCATCTCATAGTTCACTACCCGGTGTCCTTCATGCCGGAAACTGGCTATGCGTTCATTCACACCCGGCATCGCCAGTGGCAATCTCAGCACCCGCCCTTGCGGGGCGTAGAACCCCACTGCCGTCAGTGTTATCCCGCATACTGTCCGCCCCCCGTCATCCAGCAGTCTTACCAGTTCCGCGTCGGCATCCACCGCATAAGGGCGTGCTGCCAGTGGCGTCCATCCGCAATGTGCGATGAAAGCGTCCTCCAGCTTCGTGTCGCACACCCGCTCATGCCCCCCGTAGAACCGCAGCACTCCGTCGCATCCCAGGTGCTTTTCCGACACCACGTACCTTCCCACGCCCACTTCCGCCTGTACCGACCCCGACGTCCCTATCCGCACGATGTCCAGTGCCCGCCGTTCCTCCTTCACCTCCTTCGTCGCCCAGTCGATGTTCGCCAGCGCGTCCAATTCGTTCATCACGATGTCGATGTTGTCTGGACCGATGCCCGTGGAGAGTACCGTCATCCGCTGTCCCCCGTAACTCCCGGTCACGCTGTGGAACTCCCGGTTGCTCTTCCTCGTCTCCACCCGGTCAAAATGCGCCGCCACCATGTCCACTCGCCCCGGGTCGCCCACCAATATCACCTTGTCCCCTAGTTCCTCCGGCAACAGGTGCAGGTGGAATACGCTCCCGTCCGGGTTGGTAATCAATTCTGAAGCCAATATCGATGCCATAATCTTTTTCTTTTTAATCGCTCCCAAATGTAAGGAAATTCCTGCAAACTCCCAATACCTGCACCTAGACTTTTCTGCGCGGGCGGGGAGGGGGCTGCCCCTTTGCCCGCGCGGGCAGTGTCCCCCGTGCCTGTTCCCTGCGGATGGGGGGGAGGGAGGGTGCTTTCGCGGGACGCCTTAAGGGACGAGGTATTTCATGACTATCAGGAAGGCGAGGAGGTCATTGCCTGTCTTCTTTTTCAGGCTTTGGCGGACTAATGATTAATGAATGTATTTGGAAGTCATGCCTCGTTAATCGTTCATCTTTCATCGTTTTCACGGTCTGATCCCGTTCTGTTCCCGTATCAAAGCCGTTTCAACTCCGATTTATCCCCCTTTTTCCTCTCATTGGCATTGGCGTAAGAAGGGGGAATTAGTGGCAGGGCAACCGGCGTGTTGCCTGATTTGACCTAATGCAAGCTGGATTTATCTGGAATCGTTTTGCATTTTTATTTTCTTTGGCTTCTGGCTGCTAACCGCACCAGAGGGAACAAAGATTTTTATGGGCTATTTTTTATTATTTCTTGGGGCTATGGTATCTGTCACACTGGTTTTGGGGGTGGGACGGAAAATATCTTCTTTTTTCATCGGTTTTTTGTCTATATGCCATTGAAAGTCCCTGAGTTTTCCGTCTTCCGGAGTAACCATGAAAAGCGGGTTCAAGGTGCCTTCCACGTTGTTGATGAAGGTGATGTCTTTGATTTTTTTGTTTTCCAGTTCGATTTTGATGTTAGAACTGGTGGCTTTGTTCAAGCCGATAATGAAGCCATTGTCATCGGGGTAATAGGCTGATTCCCCGCTTCCGTCCACTAACATGAGGTACAATTCGTTGTTGCGGACATAGCCGGTCATGTCGCGTCCTTTGATTTGGTTGAAAAGGACACCACGCTGGTCTGGAGTCAGTTTGTACATGGTAGAATCGACCTGGTTGACTATCATGGCTTTGTTGTTCAAATTGAATTTATCGACTTCGTTATTGACCATGTGCATGTCAATGGTGGTGCCGGTCAATTGGTTGCCGCTTGCCCAGACGATGGGGGCTATGTAAAGATAAATGGTAGAATCGGCAGTGGGATAGACGATGGAGTCGCATACACCTTGGAGGTCCAGACTATAGAAGCGGACACCGTGGTAGGCTTTCATGACATTGTTGTCTATGGAATCTTTGTTGATGGAAAGGGTGTCCGCATGCAGGAAAAGCGAATCTGCTTGCCCGACAAGGATAAGCATGGCTTTGTTTGTGACGAAGGCGTAATCATTGTGCCGGAGGACTTCTCCATAATTCCCTTCAACGATGGCTTTGTTGATGGTGTCGTAGAGGTGGATGTTTTGGCGCATGATGGCGGTGCCTGACACGCTGTCAACGACCAAGGTGTCGGAGCTGCCGATGTAGTTGTTGTAGGTGAGGGTATTATTCTTGTATAATTCGGCATGTGAAGTGATGGAATTGTACCAGCCGTATTCGGAATACAGCGTACGGTCCTCACCGACAATGGTTGTCGGACCTAATATGGTAATCAATTTGCTTTGGGTCTGGTATTTCAGGGTGTCGGAGTAGAGCGTGTAGTCTGGTGTATAAACTTTTACGCTGTCTTTGTAGAACATTTCGTTGATGGAAAGGAAGTAATAGCCGATGTCGCTGACAAGGGTATTGACGCTGTCTTTGATGGTTCCGCCGTTAAAATAATGCCCGATGCGGTTGAAGGCGTCATAATTGAGGGAATCGGTGCTTAGCGTGAGTTGGGGGTCTTGAAGGACTACGTTGTGGCGTACTTTTGCCAATTCGGTATTCCCGTTGTAGAACACGAAATCTCCCCACATGTTGAGGGTGTCGTTTTGTACGGCATGTACGTTCCCGTAGGCATAGATGTAATTGCTGTCAGAATAGTGGTACAGGCTGTCACAAGTCATTCGCATGTCCTTGTGGCTGAAAGTGGCATTTCCCCAAAAGCGATGTGGTAATCCCGGTTGTGTAGCGAAACGCAAGGAATCGGAATGGACGATTTTAATTATCGCCTTCTCTTGTGCATGGCTCTCTACGGCAAAGCCGATAAGGCATATCAGCAAATAAATCGTTCTGGCAATCATTTATATTTTGTTTATGATGGAGGATTCCGGGAGAAGGATGCCCCCGGAATCGAAACTATTTATTTTACCCATCCGTCATATCGGAATTTGCTGTTCTGGTATTCGGGGTCGATGTGGATATAAGTTTCTGCCTGTTTCTCTTTTACCCATTTCTCCAACAAATCCATTTGTTTTTCTTGGGTGAGCATCAGTTCAAAATTTTGCCAATCGTCTTCCAGGTTGGCTATGTGGCTGGGATAAAATGCTTTGACTTTTACAATCTTGTATTCTTCCTGCCCACGTTCATTGTGGCTGACAAAGGGCTGGGAAATCTCCCCGACTTGCAGTTTGTTGATTTCGCGAGCCATTTCTCCCGGAATGTTGGCGCGGGCGATGCGTGCTTCGCCGGTTTGCGGGTCCGGGTACAAGCCTCCGTTATTGCGGGTTTGCTTGTCGGAAGAGAAATACATGGCAGCTTCTTCGAAAGTCATTTTGTCCTCCATGATAAATTGCCGGATGGTGTCCAAACGGTGCAATGCTTCTTCTTTTTCTTCTTCTGCAATCTGGGGTTGCAGGAGAATGTGGCGCACATTGATTCTGTCGCCTTGGCGGTCGATTAGCTGGATGATGTGGAAGCCAAATTCCGATTCCACGATTTTGGATATCCTGCCGGGTTTTAATCCGAAGGCTGCTTCAGCGAATGCGGGGTCTAACTGGTTGCGGGAGATGTAGCCCAATTCGCCTCCCCGGGCTGCAGAGCCCGGGTCTTCAGAGTAGAGCACGGCAAGCGTGTTGAATGATTGTTCTCCGTTCAGTATCTGTTCGCGGTATTCGCGCAGGCGGTCGCGTATGCGTTCTTTTTCGGCGTCACTGATGTGAGGGCGCAATACGATTTGTTGCAATTCATATCTGTCCGGCATTTCCGGCAGGCTGTCTTTGGGTATCCGTTGGAAGTATTTCCTGACTTCGGAGGGGGTGATGCGTATTTTTTCAACGATTTTTTGTTGCATTTGTTCAGTTATCAGCCTTTCCCGTAGCGGTTCGCGTATGTCGTCTTTGATTTCTTCCACAGATTTGCCAAAATAGGTTTCCAGTCTTTCCCGTGAGCCGATGTTGCTAATCATATAATCAATCTGGCTGTTGACAGCCTCTTCCACCTGGTCTTCCGTGACGCTGACACTGTCGATTTGCGCTTGTGCCATCAGCAATTTCTGGACTAATTGCCTTTCCAGCAGTTCAGCCCTGTAGTCGGACGAGGATGAGACCAAGCCTTGACCTTGTTCCTGTAAATAAGCATTTTCAATGTCTGATTTCAGAATGATTTCCTCTCCCACAATCGCTACGATTTTGTCGATTACGTTTTGTTGCGCGGATATGGCTCCGAACTGGAGGAATAAAACAAGCAATAACAAATACTTCTTCATATTGTTCATATTAATTTTGTCTGATGTTGAATCTTTTTTACCGCCACTAAACTACTATTTTTATTTCTATTGCTAAAGCATGATTCAGAGTTTAGTATATTTTTACATAGTTTTTTTGTCTGCCTTCTTCGTTGATTTGTCTTTCTAATTCATTTTCAAATTGCAATTTCTTTTTGTTTTTTAAAATCAAGGTGATGTCATCACGGACGTAACTGAGCGGCGCATTGCTCTGTTCTTTTATGATGTCGTTGATTTTTAGAAAGTAATAATTTTCTTCATCTTCTTCTTCAATGTATTGCGGGGCGTTCATGATTTCTTGTGGTCCTTTATCGTTTTTGGGGAGCAAATTTAGCAAGTATTTGATTTCAATCCAATCGTCATTGAAGTTATCGTATTTCCGAGCATTGGTCAGGCAGTAATCTTCCAAATTCTCTCGGTCAGTGGCTTTTTCTGAATGGAACCATTTGCGCAGTTCTTTCAAATTCGGAGCGTTTTTGGGTACAATGAAAAAGAGCGCTTTGACAATGGGGGTGGACAGGACGAAGTTTTTTTGATTCTTTTGGTAATAGTCTTCTATTTCCGCATCATTTACTTCGTCTTCCAGTTTTTGGTCGATAAGTTTCTGCTTGTAATTGTAGATGAGCAGGGAGGCGCGGTAGTCTTCCACTTGTTTTTGGATTTTGCTTTCTTCTCCTGAAAGGTTTTCAATGGCTTTGTGTAACAGCAGTTTTTGCGTAATCCAATTGCGGATGTAGTTTTGCGCCATGATGGCACTGTCTTCTTGTGAAATGTTATTCGGGACGAACTCTTTTATTTCTGAGCGATATAGTTTGCTTTCAAATACTTGGGCGATAGGCTGCTCTACCTGTTTTTGGCGTTGGCAGGACAGCAGGGACAGTAGAATAAGTAGGGTTGTGTATTTCATTTTTTATTTGTCTGTTTATCGCATGCGAAAGTAGTAAATTATTTTGGATTCCTTGGTCTTGTGGTGATAGATTATGACAGGTTTGCATTATCTTTGTGAATTGACAATTGGAACTTATGACGATTCACGAGATATTGAAGCATTATTGGGGATATGACTCTTTCCGCCCTTTGCAGGAAGATATTATCCTTTCTGCCATGTCAGGGAGGGATACGCTTGCCCTGATGCCGACAGGCGGTGGCAAATCAATTACTTACCAGGTGCCGGGAATTTTAATGGAGGGGGTCTGTTTGGTGGTGACGCCGTTGATAGCCTTGATGAAGGACCAGGTGGAGGAATTGGAAAAGAGGGGTGTCCCGGCAGGGGCTGTTTATACCGGCATGAATCGGGAAGATGTCATGTCCACGCTGAACAAAGCCATTGCCGGCAAGTTGAAGTTCCTTTATTTGTCGCCGGAGCGCCTGGCTTCTGCTTATTTCAGGGAGCGCCTGAAGCAGATGCATGTGTCCCTTTTGGCAGTGGATGAAGCTCATTGTATTTCGCAATGGGGTTATGATTTTCGTCCTTCTTACCTCCGTATTGCTGAAATTCGTGATTTTTTTCCGGAAGTTGCTGTTTTGGCTTTGACGGCGACAGCCACTCCCCAAGTGGCAGAGGATATCCAGCGACAATTGAAATTCGTCGAGCCTCATGTGCTTTCAAAGAGTTTCCGGCGGGAAAATTTATCGTATGTGGTGCGTAAGGCGAATGACAAGTTGGGGGAAGTGTTGCATATTCTTTCTACTTTGCAGACCGGTGGAGCTATCGTATATGTGAGAAAGCGGGCTACGGCAGAGGACCTTGCCGGTTTTTTGAATGCCAATGGCATAGGGGCGGATTATTATCATGCGGGGCTTCCTCCTTTCCGTCGGGCTGCCAAACAGGAAGCCTGGAAGAAAGGGGAGTGTCCTGTCATTGTGGCGACAAATGCTTTTGGCATGGGCATTGACAAAGCGGATGTCCGGATGGTTTTGCATTTTGACATTCCGGATAGCCCTGAGGCTTATTTTCAGGAAGCGGGGCGTGCCGGAAGGGACGGCAAGCGTGCTTATGCCGTATTGCTGTATAATGAAGCCTCGCTGACGGCTTGCAAGAAAAGGGTGGAAAAAAGATTCCCGGATATGAAGTATGTGAGGGGGATATACCGTTGCCTGGCAGAGTTTTTCCATGTCGGGGAAGGGGAGGGGGCTGGTTTTGCCTTTGAGTTTGACCCGGATTCTTTTGTCAAAACTTATCAGCTGGATTATGTCTCGGCGTTGGCTGCGATTGATACGTTGCAGGTGGCAGGATACCTGGAATGTACGACAGATGTGCATGCCCGTTCCCAGGTACGTTTCCTTGTTTTGCGTGACCAGCTTTACAATATAGATTTAAACAGTCCGTTGCAGGAAAAACTGGTGGAGTTCGTATTGCGGACTTGTCCGGGTGTTTTTGTACAAAATGCTTATATTGAGGAGGAAGTGATAGGTGATAGTATCGGTACAGACCGAGAAACGGTGTACCATCTTTTATTGGAACTTGCCAAGCGCAGGATTATTAAATATATTCCCGGCAATGACCGCCCCTATATTGTTTACCATCAGCCCCGTGTGCCTGAATCTTATCTGCATGTCGATCGTGCTGCTTACCGTGACCGCCGGCTGTCGTATATGGAAAAAGTGGATAAGATGGTGGGGTATGTTGAAGCGCAAGAATGCCGGCAATTGTATTTAATGCGTTATTTTGGGCAAGAGGAAAAGGTGCCTTGCGGGATTTGCGATTTCTGCCTTTCCCGGAAAAAGCTTGTGGCGAAACCGGATAAAAAATTGGTTATGCAGAAGATATTGTCCTGTTTGCAAGAATCGGAACTCGGGGTACGCCCTTTGTTGGAGAAACTTGGAGTGGACCGGAATACGGCTGTCGTTTGTATCCGCCATTTATTGGAGGAGGGGAGAATCCACTACAAGACTTCTGAAGTATTGGCAATAAAATCCAAAGGCTGAACAACCTTCTTTTTCAGACACCGGCTTTCTCGCCGAAAAGCGACAAGTGCAGCCGGTCGCAATATCTCCAGCCTTTTTGGATGCAATGCTCCAATGTCTTCAGGCAATGGAGGCGCATGTCTTCCCAATTGCCTCCCAGTGGCATTAACAGGACATCTTCATTTTGCCAATGGCGGAGTTGTTTCAGAAGATTTTCGATGTCTGCTATGTCTTGTTCGCAGGAATACACGAACTTCAATTGAAAATCCTTGCCCTTATCCCGGGCAATGTCGATGAATTGTTGTATGGTTGCAGGATGTAACACTTGTTTTCCTGCTTGGGAGGAGGGTAGTTTGGGAGAAAGGCTGAACAGGTCAATGTATTGTGCCGCTTCCGGGTCAAACAGGGTGGCATTGCTTTCCACAGTCACGTGGAAATGAAGTTCTTCTTTCACTTGCCGGCATAAAGCACGCAATTCCATGGCTTGCAGGAAAGGTTCCCCTCCCGTAATGACCACATGCCGGATATGGGCACGGTTGTGCATCAGGGTTTGGCATATTTCTTCAACTGTGGCGGATTGTGTGCCTTCCAACCGGAATGAGGCGTATGCCGTATCGCAGGAAGAAATATTTCCGTCCTTCGTTCGCCATTGGCAATGCAGGTTGCAGCCTGCCAAGCGGATAAACAGCGAAGGGACACCGCACAACTTGCCTTCTCCCTGTATCGTGCCGGGAAAATGAAACCCGGAAGCCGGGAGATGGGGCTTTAACCTTCCTGTGCTGTCCCGCGTAATGGGGAATATGCCGTCTTTCGCTAATAACATGTCAATCGAATTGGCAAAAACTGAATTTGATATCTTTCATGGTGAAATCCACCCATTCCAAATCTTCCCGGAATGCTTCCGCATATCCTGTTGCTGTTTCATGCACCCGGACGGAATGAAGCTGTACATGCCCTTCGCCATTCACCGGCGGCATGCCTTTCAAGATGTGGTCAATGGCATAAAAGAACAACAGGGCATAACCTTCTGCCGAGGGAGAAACCGGTAATTCTGCCACACGCCGGTTATATTGGTAAATGAATGCTTTGAAATCTTCCGGTTCGCGGTTCCAAAGAGAATAGGTGTGGTCGAAACTCTCAATGAATTGCTTTACCTTGTCCAACCGGCAGAAGTCCATCACCATGTACCCGTTGTCGAGTTTGTCCGATGTGAGGAATACCTCCACCACATAGGAATGCCCGTGGATATTCTCCCGGCACTTCTCAGAGGAGCAGTGGCGCACGATATGCGCCCCCTCGAACTTAAATAATTTCCGGATAATCATGCCTGCCCTCCTTTGACCAACGGGTCTTCCATACCGGCTTCTTCAAACGCCTTTGCCCGGAGGAGGCAACTGTCACACGTGCCGCAAGGCTTGTCCCCGCCCCGGTAGCAGGTCCACGTCAGGCTGTAATCCACTCCCAGCCTTGCGCCCCATTTGATTTCCTCCGCTTTGGTTATATGCATGAACGGGGCATGGAGGCTAATGTGTTCCTTCTTTTCCGCGCCAAGCACCGTCCCCAGGTTGATGGCTTTTTCCATGGCTTGGATAAATTCTTCCCGGCAATCCACATACCCCGAATAGTCCACTTCGCTGACACCGATAAAGATGTCGGTGATGCCCAAGGCGTCTGCCCATGAAGCTGCCACCGACAGGAAAACCATGTTCCGTGCGGGCACGTAGGTGTCAGGAATGTCCTTCCGCTCCAGATTGCCGTCTGCCACTTCCATTTTAGGGTCGGTGAGCGAACACCCGTCCCATTGGTTCAAAAGCAGGTTGACCACCTTGTGTTCTTTCACCCCGGCGGCTTTTGCCACGGCCTTTGCGCTTTCCAGTTCCCGTTCGTGTTTTTGCCCATATACAAAAGTCAGCGCATATATTTCATCAAAACCCTGGCTTTGGGCGACATAAAGCGCCGTCGTCGAATCCAGTCCTCCCGACAGCAATACAATCGCTTTTTTCATATCTCTAAATGCTTCAAATCCATACCTCTTTCCCTTTTGCGAAGGAATCCCCAAAAGTAACCATTTCCCTGCATAATCGAAATATGCTTCTTTGGGCGGGAGCTATAAAAAACATTAAAAGTTTTTTGGGCCAATCGGTGGCAGGCATGCGGATGGGAGTATTGGAACTTGGGACTTGAAAATACGTTTTATCCGGATAGAAATCCGGGTGGATGAAAATTTATTCCCTTCCTGTTTAGGGGACACCTACGGTTCACTCCCTCTTCACCTCCGTTTCCCTTTTGCTCTGAACTAAAGTTGAACCAAAGTTGAACTTGAATTGAACCTAAGTTGATACGGGAACAGACCGTGAATAGGTTGGTAATACAGTGGGAATAAGATAAAGAGCCATGCCGTCATAAGGGCATGGCTCTTTTGGAATATGCCGGGTTCCGTTTGGCGGAACGGCGGCAGTATTTATTTGGTGGCGTTTTCCAGCCGTTTCATCATGGAGAAGATGAAGAGGGCAGAAATCAGGCAAAGCACAATAAGGATAGACCACAATGCCCAAAGAGACATGTGTCCCCACAGCATGCCGATGATGGAAACGAGGTAGTTGCCGACTGCAGTGGCGCCAAACCACAAGCCCATCATGAGTCCTTTGTACTTGGGAGGGGCAACCTTGGATACGAAAGATATGCCCATCGGGGAAAGGAACAGCTCTGCGAAGGTGAGTACCAGATAAGTACTGATAAGCACGGAGGGAGAGACAAGCAGGTTGCTGTCCACCACGGTTGCACCATCGGGATTCGGGGTAGGAAGTCCCATGGATGCAAGAGCCATGACGGCAAAGCCGATGGCGGCTATAATCATGCCGATGCCTATCTTGCGCGGTGCGGAGGGTTCTTTTCCTCTTTTGGCAAGTGCGCCGAACACTGCAAGGGATACAGGCGTGAGGGCAACAACGAAGAAGGGGTTGAATTGCTGGAACATCTGGGGGAGAATCTCAATGGTAGAACCCGGTTCCAGGGACAAGTATTTCCATACCAAGAAGACAACAGAAAGCAATGCCACGGCTCCTGAAATGAGTCTTGTTTTGGCAATTTTGGATTGGAAGAGGGAGAATAAGCTATAAATCAGGGCGATGACAAATACTAAGTTGAGTACATTGAAACTCATTCCCATAGCTCCTCCGGCAGCGCGTGCCGTATAGTCACGGGCAAAGAAGGTGAGTGTCAGCCCGTTCTGGTGGAATGCCATCCAGAAGAAGATAACTACGGCGAAGACGAGTATCAGTGCGGTCACGCGGGATTTGGTTTGTGCAGGCGTGAGTTCCACCACATTTTCCGTTTGTTGCCCAGCTGCCGCTGCTTGTTTGGTATTGACGTCGGCATGCTTGAAAGTCTTTTTGAATGCCTGGTAGATGAGCATGGAGACAATGAGGGAGATGCAGGCTACGGCGAAACCGTAGTGGTAGGAGAGGGACAGTTCGTCAATGTATTTGTGTGCGAATGCTGCAAGGTCGCCGTTGAATGCGGCAACTTGGTTTTGCGCGAATTGGGTCAGGGTGTTCAGGGATTCCGTTGCCATTTGTTGCCCTTTGTCTATGTATTCATGGCAGAGGGCAGGAATGTCGCCTTGGTATTTGAGCCCGGCATTTCCCATGAAATATTCCGTGATTTTGGATGCTGCCGTGGGGGCGAAGAGCGCACCGATGTTGATAGCCATATAGAAAAGGCTGAAGGCGGTGTCGCGCTTGTCGGCATATTTGGGGTCGTCGTAGAGGTTGCCTACCATGACCTGGAGGTTGCCTTTGAACAAGCCTGTGCCGAGGGCAATGAGGAAGAGTGCGCCGAACATGGCTGCGATGCCCAGCCCGTCATTGCCGACGGGGACTGCCAGGAAAGTATAGCCGACAAACATAATGACGATACCGGCAGTGACCATTTTGCCATATCCGAATTTGTCGGCAAGGATGCCGCCAAGGATAGGCAGGAAGTAAACGAATGCCAGGAAACCGGCAAAGATGTTGGAAGTAGCTACGGAGCTAAAGCCAAATTTTGCTTGCAGGAACAGAGTGAAGATGGCAAGCATGGTGTAGTAGCCGAAACGCTCTCCCGTGTTGGCAAGAGCGAGGGCATAAAGTCCTTTGGGTTGATTTTGAAACATGGTAATTTGTTATTTATGTGATTAGTATAAAAATATCCGGGCAGTCAGCCCGGATATTTTGTCATGTTTTGCTTATTGTTATTTCGTTACTCTCTCTAACCATTTTACCATACCGAACATGACGCCCATGGAGATGACGCATACGATAAGGAATACGCTCCAGCACTGCCAGATAGGCATGGCGTTGTACATCAACGGGCCAATCCACAAAAGAAGGTTGCCTACGGCGGTGGCACCAAGCCACAAGCCTTGGCATACGCCTTGCAAGTGTTTCGGGGCAACTTTGGAAACGAAAGACAAGCCCAGCGGGGAAATGAACAATTCTGCCATGGTGAGGAAGAAGTACATGACGATAAGTACCCACGGTCCCGCAAGCATACCTGACCTTTCATCTACCGGCATGGCGAGGAAGTCGGTGGCTGACGGATAATTCATGACATTGGAGAAAATTGCCAGGAAGAGGTAAGCCGTGCCGGCAATACCCATACCGTAAGCAATCTTGCGCGGAGTGGAGATTTCCTTGCCTTTGCGAGCCAATGAGCCAAAGAACCACATGATAAATGGGGTCAGTACTACCACGAAGAACGGGTTTACAGCCTGCCAAATCTCAGGCGGGATGGCTGAAGTGTTCACGAAGTCACGGGCGAAGAATGAAAGGGACATTCCGTTCTGGTGGAATGAGAACCAGAAGAAAATCACAATGCCTAATACGGCGAAGAGAGCGTACATACGTTGTTTGATTTCTTTTGCCATGGCTTGTTTTTCTTCTGCGGTATAGTTAACTACCACTTGGTCTGCCTTTTTGCCCGGAGTCGGGAATATTTTCTTGTTGTATAAGAAGATAACCAAGGAAATCAACATGGCAGCCACGGAAGCGATGAAAGAGTAGTGGATACCCGTGTTGAATACGTCAAGGTATTTCTCACAGAAAAGGGTCAGGTCGGTTCCCTGTACATAGCCGGCACCGTTTGCCAGTTGCATGAGGTTGTTCATCTGGGCTTCAGCCATGGCTGTGCCTTTTTCTATGTATTGGTGGCAAAGTGCGGGTAGGTTGGCATCGTAAACCATTTGGTTGGCGTGCAACCACCAGTTGCGGAGCAAGGGAGCTACGAACGGGGCAATCAGACCACCGATGTTGATAAATACGTAGAAAATTTGGAATCCTGAATCGCGTTTGCTTTTGGCAATGGTGAGGGCTTCTTTGCCTTGTTTGGCAGCTTCTGCCTCATAATTGTCGTAGAGTTGTCCGACGATGGCTTGCAAGTTGCCTTTAAACAGGCCATTACCGAAGGCAATCAGGAACAATGCCACACAGGTCAATGTGAGCAGCCAGGTGGTATTTTCACTGGTTGCCAGGATGGGGATGGACAAAATGATGTACCCCAACGACATGATAATTAAACCTTTGATAATTGTACCCTTGTAGTTTTGGGTTTTGTCGGCAATGATACCGCCGACGAGGCTGAGCACGTAGATTCCGGCATAGAAGAATGAATAAATCAATCCACTGGTCTCGTCGCTAAGACCGAATTTTGAACACAAGAACAAGGTGAGCACGGCGTTCATGATATAGTATCCAAACCGTTCTCCCATGTTGCTTAACGCTGCTGGAATCAATCCTTTTGGTTGACTTTTGAACATGAATAAATCTATTTAAGTTAATATTATTTCTGAACGTGCGCAAATGTAATTATTTTTTCGTACTTTCGGCACTGTAATCGATTGAGATATTGTTATGGAAAAGTTAAATAAGATTTATAAGACAAATAGAATATTAGAGATTGATAGATATTCAACTGAATGTGAGGGTATAACTTCGTATGAATTGATGGAGTCCGCAGCAGAATCCTGGGTGGATTTCTTTGAAAATTCTTTTGAAGAGGCAGGGAAAGCCATTGTAATTGCGGGGAAAGGAAACAATGGCGGGGATGGTTTTGTGATTGCCCGTTTGTTGTTGGAGAATGGATGGGACGTGGAAGTGGTTACGGTGGAGGGGTGGCGGGCCATGACGGAGGATTGCAAGAAGGCGGAGCGTTTGTGGAGGAAAGAAAAGATGGGGGTGAAGACGGTGGCATGCCCGGAGGAGTGGATGCCGGATGAAGATGCTGTTTTGGTGGACGCCCTGTTCGGAGCAGGGTTGAACCGGCCGGTGGAGGGGTTGGAAGCAAGGCTTATCCGCCGGATGAATGCTTTGCCTAATGAAGTATATGCAGTGGATATTCCTTCCGGGTTGATGGGGGAGGATAATTCCCGGAATGACCGGACTGCCATCGTGAAGGCGGATTACACTTATACGTTCCAGTTTATGAAATTGGCTTTTTTGTTGCCGGAGAATGCGGAATATGTGGGGGAATTGCATGTATTGGACATCAACCTCCAAACGGGAGATATTGAACCGGATTGGTATTGCACGACGTTGGAAACCGTTCAGGAGCTTTTGCCGGAGAGTAATCGTTTTGCCCATAAGGGAATGAATGGCCGCGGGCTTTTGATTGCCGGAAGCCGGGGAATGATGGGAGCGGCTGTGTTGGGGGCAAAGGCGGCAGTAAGGTCAGGTGTGGGGGTGTTGCATTGCCATGTGCCTAAGGGATGCGGAGATATTATGCAGGTGGCTGTTCCGGAGGCGATTCTGGAGGAGGATGAGTCGGAATGTTGCTTTTCGGCTTTGAAGGAAATGGAGAGATGGAATGCGATTGCCGTGGGACCGGGTATCGGGCAGCGTGATGAGACTGTGGAGGGTTTGCGTGCCTTGTTGCAACATTGGAAGGGCAGGCTGGTGTTGGATGCGGATGCCTTGAATATTTTGGCTACGCATAAAGACTTGTTGGAATGTGTGCCTGAAGATAGCATATTGACTCCGCATATAGGAGAATTTGAACGATTGACAGGAAAAAGTGAAAATGATTTTGAGAGATTAAATAAATTGCTCATTTTTGCAAAGCAATACCGTGTGAATGTTGTATTGAAGGGAGCCTATTCGGCAGTTGCGACAGCGGACGGAGAGCTTTATTTTAATATGAGCGGAAATCCGGGAATGGCGAAGGGCGGCTGTGGCGATGTATTGACAGGGGTATTGCTGGCTCTGGCTGCCAATGGCATCAAGATGAAAGAGGTGGCGCGGATTGGCGTGTTCGCCCATGGATTGGCAGGCGACTTGCTGGCAGGAAGGGTAGGTATGAGGGGCATTTCATCGGGCTTGCTGGCAGAGGAGATGGGAGCTGCTTGGAGTGAAATAGAAGGTTGAAAATAAGTAATTTATGATGAGAAAGGTATTGATTGTATGTTTTATCCTGACCATGGTGTTGGGGGTAAATGCACAGAAGAAAAAAGAATTGACAACGGCCGTTGAGGTGAATTATTGTTTGCCTAAGGTGGTTTATCAATTGGAAGTGACGATGGAATGTACACATTGCATTCCGGGACCTTATTGGAAGTATGCAGAAAAGGAGTTGGGCATGGTGCCTAAAATCATTCGGGATGAAGAACGTTGGGAGTTGAAGAATATTCGTGTAAAACCGATTTTTGTACCCGATGAGAAGGCGGTTTACTCTATTTCTGCAAGTACAGATTACATACCGCTTACACTGACTTTAAGCGCAGAGGGATTTTTGGCTGGTGTCTCTGCCGGTGAAGGGACTGAGGTTGGCAATTATGGAATGATGAAGTATAGGAATGATGAGGAAGAGGAGGTGGAATATGTGGATATTATGAAGTTCAAGACTTATAATTATTTGAAAGAAGTTTTGGATACAAATTATACTTTTCAGGAAATAGACGGAGAAATGAAAAAGATTTGGGACCCGTTGATTCGTTATGAGCGGAAATCGGAAATGGATAATGTCAGGGAAGCCGTAAGCGAAATATTCCGTATCCGTGCGGAGAGGGTTCAATTGTTGGATGCGGAAAATGAAGTGCCGGATGGAAAATCTTTGGAAATCATACTCAGGGAATTTGACAATATGGAGGAAAATTATTTGAGTCTGTTTATGGGGAAGCAACAGAAGCGTGTGGTGAAGCGGACTGTCGTCTGCGAACCCGTTAAGGCTGGGGAGGCTGTCGTTGCTTTTCGTTTTTCAGCCCAGGAGGGAATGACAGATGTAAAGAATGTTTCTGCCCAGACTTATTCCTTGCAATTGAAAAATGTTGTGGTTCCTGCTTCAGAAACAGATACGAAGGGGAGCGCTCCGGCCATTTATTACCGTGTCCCGGCAATCGGTGAATTGCAGTTATTACGGGGGAAAGAAGTGATTATGACCTCGGAGGCTGTGGTGCCCCAATTGGGAAATATCAAATGTTTTCCAACAGAAGTGATTAGTAATGATGGGTTAATGTTAGAATTTTATCCTCAATTAGGCTCATTAAAGAGCGTCAAAAAGAAGTAGTGATATATGACGGCTTTCGTGGAATGGTGGAATAATGGGTTTGCGCGTTTTTTAAGTTGGCGCATGCGTCACATCAAGGAAAGGAATTTTTTGATTATTCTGAGCATGCTGGTGGGGGTCATTACTGGATTGGCTGGGGTGTTTCTTAAAAATTCCGTCCATTTTACCCATCAGTTCTTCACAGAACATTTGCAGGTGGACAGTGGCAGTTTGTTGTTTTTTGTTTACCCTTTTATCGGTATTTTGATTACTTCTTTGTTTGTGCGTTATTTTGTCCGTGAGGATATCAGCCATGGGGTGACGAAAGTGTTGTATGCCATTTCGCGGCGTAATAGCATGATAAAACCTCATAACAGTTATTCCTCCATGATTGCGAGTACGATAACCATTGGTTTTGGTGGTTCGGTGGGTACGGAGGCTACTATTGTATTGACAGGGGCTTCGATAGGTTCCAACTTGGCGCGTTTTTTCCACATGAACTACAAGGTCATGACCTTGATGATTGGTTGTGGGGCTGCAGGGGCGATTGCCGGAATTTTTAAGGCTCCCATTGCAGGTATTGTTTTTACGCTGGAGGTCTTGATGCTTGATTTGACCATGACTTCTTTGGTGCCCTTGATGATTTCTGCCATTTCTTCATACGTGATTGTTTATTTTCTGATGGGGGATGGCGTAGTCTTGGAATTTGCAGTACGTTCGCATTTTGCTTTGGCAAATGTTCCTTATTACATTTTGTTGGGCATGTTGTGCGGATTGGTGTCTGTTTATTTTATTCGGGTGAATATCCGTATAGAAAGATGGATTACGGGTTTTAAGAATAATTTTAAACGCATCTTGATAGGGGGGACGTTGTTGGGGTTACTGATTTATTTGTTTCCTCCTTTATACGGGGAAGGCTATGTTTCTTTGGAAGATTTGTTGAATGATAATGGGGAAGCCTTATTGAGGAACACTTAT
Organism: Candidatus Odoribacter faecigallinarum; assembly: GCA_019114285.1. Taxonomy (GTDB): domain Bacteria; phylum Bacteroidota; class Bacteroidia; order Bacteroidales; family Marinifilaceae; genus Odoribacter; species Odoribacter faecigallinarum. The sequence continues at coordinate 1,463 of DXFT01000105.1, read as the reverse complement.
TTCTTTGATTTCCGGAATTATGGGTTGGTTGTTGTATTGTATGTCGTTGCTTTGATTTTTATCAAAGTGGTAGCAACCGCCTTGACCAATGGTAGCGGTGGAGTAGGTGGTGTCTTTGCGCCGAGTTTGTTTACGGGGGGAGTAACGGGTTTTTTGGTTGCCATATTGATTAATATGTCCGGTTTGGCTTCTGTGCCGGTAAGTTATTTTGTATTGGCGGGAATGGCCGGGGTAATGTCTGGAGTCATGAATTCGCCTTTAACAGCCATGTTCCTTATTGCGGAGATTACGGGAGGATACAGCTTGCTGGTACCCTTGATGATTAGCTCTGTGACGGCTCATCTGACGGGGCGGGGAATGGAGCCCTATTCTATTTATGCCCGTCGTCTGGCAATGAAGGGGGATTTGATAACGCATAACAAGGATAAGGCGGTTTTGACTTTGATGAAATTGAATAAAGTTATAGAGACAGATTTGCAAACAGTCTCAATAGACGCGACTTTGGGGGATTTGGTCAAGAAGGTTTCCCGTTCCAGTCGTAATATTTTTCCAGTGATAGATGAAAATGATGAGTTGTTGGGCATTGTTTTATTGGATGATATCCGGAAAGTCATGTTTAATCAGGATTTGTATGATAAAACTTATGTTCGTGACTTTATGACAACTCCGCCTACTGTTGTTGATATCAGGGATCCGATGGACTTGGTAATGAAAAAGTTTGAAGACACTCATGCCTGGAATCTTCCGGTGATAGAGGACGGGAGATATGTAGGTTTTGTGTCTAAAGCAAAAATATTTAATACTTATCGGAGGGTATTGCAGCACTTCTCGGATGAATAATCTTTTGAAGGATTTGAATATTAATCACTTGGTGAGAATTTTGAATGATTGGCGAAATCGATTGTATAAGCGTTGTGTTGTAAATTTGTTAATTTGTAATTCTGCCCTTGTTTATTTCGTGGAAAGTAATATTTTTGCGGAAAATTTTGAGAATGTGTTAAAAAAGTAATGATATAGATTATGTATTGGACATTGGAACTTGCTTCAAAACTGGAAGATGCACCTTGGCCTGCATCTAAAGATGAGTTGATCGATTATGCTATTCGGTCGGGAGCGCCTATGGAAGTTATCGAAAATCTTCAAGACATTGAAGATGATGAAGAGATATTCGAAAGTATAGAGGATATCTGGCCAGACTATCCAAGTAAAGATGACTTCTTCTTCAACGAGGACGAGTATTAATAGCCTTCGGACTAGTAAAGCAATTAAATATCAACGCGATAAACAAATGTAATTTGTTTGTCGCGTTGGTGTTTTATGGTGCTTGATGGTGTGCTTTGTTTGTCTAAATTGCGGTTTTTCTTCTCGAAAACAGGGTTTGTTTGTCTAAAATACATTACCTTTGTTTCTCCTCAGGAATATTAAATTGGGAGGAAAAGCATATGGGAAGACCGAAAAGACTA
>DXFT01000104.1 GCA_019114285.1 Candidatus Odoribacter faecigallinarum | reverse complement strand
AGAGTTCTACTGAATCCCAGTAGGGATTGGTTTTCAACATCTTTATGCCTAAATTTGTCTTGATAAAAAAGAAGCACATGGCACAACAGGTTCCACAGCATAGGGCTTTGATGTATTCGGACTTCGGGGTGCGTCTTCGCAGGCTGAATCCTTCGCATGTTGAAGATATGCCTGTGACTTATGCCCATCAGGATGACTATTATATTATCGGTTTGATGGAGAAGGGAACGGGATGCGGTATCATCGATTTTAAGGAGGTGACGTTTTCTCCGGGGGATGTGTTCCTTGTGCAGCCGGGGCAGGTGCATCGTTTTGTCCGTTCGGAAGGGGTGGAAGGTTGGATGCTTTTTGCCGACAGCAGTTTGGTGGGTGCTGAGGAGAAGCATATTTTCGATAAATTCCGCTTGTTTACTTCATCGTTCAAAATAGACGGGCAGCGGATGGATGAGTTGAAACAAGTGGCTGTTATCCTTGCCAACAGGCTGAACTGCATGGCGGACGAATTGGCAAAGGCAACGGTGAGGAGGCTGACGGAAAGCTTTATCGGCATCGTTGCGGAGGCAGTGCGGGAAAGCGGGTTGCAGCACGTAAAGTATAGCCGCAGGCATATTGAAATTGTCTTGTCCTTTCTCCGGTTGCTGACCGGACATCTTGCCGCGCACCGCTCCCCGTCCTATTATGCCTCGCGGCTGAATATCTCGCCTGTTTACCTGAATGAAGTGGTAAAGGAAGTTACGGGAATGAGTGCCACTGTCTATATAAGATATGAATTGGTATTGCAAGCCAAGCGTTTGCTGGTCCATACCGACCTTGCCGTGAAAGAGATTTCCACTCGTCTCGGCATAGAGGATTGTGCCTATTTCTCGCGGATATTCACACAGGCAGCAGGAGTATCCCCGAGTGCCTTCAGGCAAAGAAACCTTGAATAGTCCAAGTGTTGCCTTGTTTCATCCATTCCCCTTGCGAGCCGGGCGCTTAATTTTGCAGCAAAAAAAGAATGGTTATGAAAACAACAGCAACTGCGTATGTCGCAATGAATCCGCGCCGCTGCACGGCGTGTTGGGAATGTGTGGGGAAATGTCCGAAAAAAGTCATCGGCAAGACCGGCATTTTATGCCACAGGCACGTGGCGTTCAAAGAGGCTGATGCCTGCATCGGGTGTGGCAAATGTATAAAGACCTGTCCCCAAGGCGTATTTTTCAAGCCGGGGGAGGCGGTTGCTGACCGTAGGGTGAGCGCGGGGATGGCGTTCCGCATGGAGCGCTTGTTACCCTTGGCGTTTGTGGCATCTGCCGTTACGGGAGTCGGTCTGCACCTTGCCGGGCATGGCGCCAGCCATGAAGTATGGCACAATTGGAGCGTGGCGCATGTTGTCGCCTCTTTCCTTTGGCTCTTGTCGGTAGCGCTTCACGTTAAGCGGCACAAGGATTGGTACAAGGCCCTTATCTCCAAAAGTGCCTTCAACGGGCGCCGGGTGACCTTTGCCCTGTCTGTATGCTTCCTGGCGGTGGCGGTTACGGGCATCCTGCTGGTGGCGTGTGTGGAGGGGGCGAACTCATCCCTCGGGCTGTGGCATTACAAACTCGGCATATTCTTGCTGGCGCTTTCCCTGCTCCATGCCCTCCGGCGCAGGTGATAAAATCCAATGCGGGTCCTACTAAACCCTCGTATAGCTCCCTACTAGACTCTCGTATAGTTCCCTACTAAACCCTCGTATAGTTCCCTACTGAACCTCAGTATAGCCCTATACTGGACTTCAGTATAGAGCCCTACTGAAGCCCAGTAGGGATTTGGTTTTGCTCCCGGCTTTCCTTACCTTTGCATGTAACTAAAACAAGAAAGGCGATGATTGATATTCAGGTACGCAGCAAAGACCGGTTTGTCGTGGAGTTCAAAATCGGTTATGTGGTCGATAGGAAGCGGGCACGGAATGATTTTGTGGTGAATACGTGGATGTTCGTGCCGGATTGGTTGGGGATTAATGCCATGACTTATACCAAGAAGCAGTTCTATCGGGACGTCAATTCCGTTATCCGGTTGATGACGCCGGTTTATTCCTTGCAGGAATTGGCGGAGGGGGATGCCTTGCCTTTCCGTTTTTTGGAAGTCGCTTTCCGGGAATTTGCTTCCACGGAAGAGCAGGACGCTTTGAAGGAGGTGGAGTATCAGGTGAAAATGTTTTGTTCCATTGTCAAAAGCGCTTTGCGGCGGGGAGTGGACCGGATACGGGAGGAGGCGTCCCCGGAGGAACGGGAGGGCTTGGCGGTGGAGTACGGGCTTTGCGTGCGGAAGATACTCCGGCGTTACCGCTTGTTGGGGGAACTCCTGCCCAAGGCGGAGACGGCGCGTGAGGCACGCCAGTTTCATGCTTTTGGAGATGAGTCGCTTTCCAACCGGGTGGAGTACCAGTCTTTCCGCTTGCTGGATGCCTTGCGGGGTGAAGATGCCGCCTGCTTTCAGGCGGTAAAGGCGGACGTGTTGGGATTGGTGCAGGAAGAACTGGCTTGGCGGCGCTCACGGGGATGGGTGGTGGCGGAGAAAGACAGCCCGGACCGGAATCGTGCCGTGGTATTCCGTTTCCGCATGCTGCGCCTTTTTACCCAAACCCATTTGTTCCTGGATGCCAACCGCAAAAAGGACGGTCAGATGGCAGAGCAGTTGTCTTTCAGCGTGGCGGCGGGCATTTCCATGGTCTTCGCGACCATCATTTCCTTCGTTTTCCAGCAGAAGTTCGGCAATTTCACCACCCCGCTGTTTGTCGCCTTGGTTATCAGTTATATGCTCAAGGACCGGATAAAGGAGCTTACGCGTTACTATTTTGTCCATCGTCTGGCAAAGAAGTATTATGACAACAAGACGGAGGTGAGCATGAAAGGCAATGTGGTGGGTTGGATAAAAGAAGGGGTTGATTTTATCACGGACGACCATGTGCCGGCGGAAGTGGCAGGGATGCGGGGACGTTCGGATTTGCTTGAGGCGAACAACCGCCATTGGTCGGAACGGATTATCCTCTACCGCAATCTGGTGCGGATTGACGGGAAGGCATTGGATGGGAATGTTCAGTATGACGTGCGTGGCATCCATGACATCTTGTATTTTAATGTATCGTCTTTCCTGTTGAAGATGGAGGATGCGGATGTGCCGCTTTCGTTGCCGGTTGGGGAGGAAGGCTATGAAACAATTTATGGGGAACGGGTCTATTACATCCATTTCATGTTTCAGTTAAAGAGTGGGGATGACGTTGATTACAAGCATTTCCGGCTGATATTGTCGCGGGAGGGGATAGTCGGTGTTGAAAAGTTATAAACAAAGTTGCCAACATCTTTTGATTGTCGATAAATTCCTGTAGCTTTGCGGGAAATAAAAAATTATTCATATTGTCGATATCAAAACACAGAAATGAGAAAATGGAGTATTGAGGATTCAGCGGAACTGTATAACATTAACGGTTGGGGGCTGAGTTATTTTTCGATAAACGAAAAAGGGCATGTCGCCGTGACGCCGAAGGCAAACGGTCCTTCTATTGATTTGAAGGAGTTGATGGAAGAATTGCAAGTGCGTGACGTGCAAGCCCCGGTACTTTTAAGGTTCCCGGACATTTTGGACAACCGGATAGAAAAGATTTCCAATTGCTTTAACGCAGCAGCCGAGGAGTATGGCTATACGGGGAAGAATTTTATCATTTATCCCATCAAAGTGAACCAGATGCGCCCGGTGGTGGAGGAGATTGTCAGCCATGGCAATAAATTCAATATCGGCTTGGAAGCGGGTTCCAAACCGGAGTTGCATGCCGTGTTGTCAATTGATATTGACGATGACGCGATGATTATTTGCAACGGCTACAAGGACGAGAGCTATATCGAATTGGCATTGCTGGCACAGAAGATGGGGAAACGCATCTTTCTGGTGGTGGAGAAACTGATGGAGTTGAAGACGATAGCCCGTATTGCCAAAAAGTTGAACATAAAGCCGAATCTCGGCATCCGCATCAAACTGGCAAGTTCCGGGAGCGGCAAATGGGAAGAATCCGGCGGGGATGTCAGCAAGTTTGGCGTTAATTCAAGCGAATTGCTGGAGGCGCTGGAGCTGCTCCAAAAGGCGAAGTTGTCGGAATGCCTGCAATTGATTCATTTCCATATCGGGAGCCAGGTGACCAATATCCGCCGCATCAAGACGGCGCTGAAAGAGGTGTCGCAGTTTTATGTCCAATTGAAGAAGTTAGGGTACAATATCAATTTTGTGGACATTGGCGGGGGCTTGGGCGTGGATTACGACGGCACGCGCTCGGCAACTTCCAACAGCATGAACTATTCCATCCAGGAATATGTGAACGACGCGGTGTCTGCCATTGTGGATGTGTGCGAGAAAAACAACCTGCCACAGCCGAACATCATCACGGAATCCGGGCGTTCGCTGACGGCACACCATTCCGTGTTTGTCATTGAGGCGATGGTGAGCACCAGTTTGCCGGCTTTTGACGAGGATGAAGAAATCAGCGGGGATGCCCACGAGTTGGTGAAGGAATTGTATGAATTGTGGGACAACCTGAACCAGCCCCGGTTACTGGAGACTTGGCATGACGCGATTCAATGCCGGGAGGATGCCTTGAACCTGTTCAACTTAGGCTTGATAGACCTGAACACGCGCGCTCAGGTGGAGCGGTTGTTCTGGTCTGTGGCGCGGGATGTCTATGCGATGGCGGAAGCCACCAAGCATGCGCCGGATGAGTTGAAAAAGATTGCGAAGATGTTGCCGGACAAATATTTCTGCAACTTCTCCCTCTTCCAGTCGTTGCCGGATTCCTGGTCGATAGACCAGATATTCCCGATTATGCCGATTTCCCGGTTGAACGAGCAGCCGACCAAGTCCGCAACCATCCAGGACATTACCTGCGATTCGGACGGGAAGATAGACAATTTCATCTCCACCCGCAACTTCTCGTACCACCTTCCCGTGCACGACTTGAACAGCAAGGAGCCTTATTACTTCGGGGTGTTCTTGGTGGGAGCCTACCAGGAGATATTGGGGGACTTGCATAACCTGTTCGGGGACACGAATGCCGTGCATGTCAAGGTGAAGGGGGATGAATATGTCATTGACAAAATCATAGAGGGCGAGACCGTGGCGGATGTGCTTGAATACGTGCAGTTCAATCCCAAACGGATGGCGCGGACGGTGGAAGTATGGGTGACTACCTCTGTGAAAAAGGGCATCATCTCGCCGGAGGAGGGGCGCGAGTTCCTTTCCAACTACCGGTCGGGGTTGTACGGATATACTTATTTGGAATAAACGTGAAAGTCCATAAGGCTCCGGCTTTATGGACTTTTTTTATACAGGAGGAGAACTTATGACGGAAAAAGAAAAGATGCTGGCGGGGGAAGTGTATAACCCGGGCGATGAGGAATTGATGAAGTTGCACCATGAGGTCTTGGTGTTGCTGAAAGAATACAACGATATTGCTTTTGTCAAGCCTGCGGAACATACCCGGTTTTTGCACCGCATTTTGCCGCATGCCCATCGGACGTTGGTGATTCAGCCGCCTTTCCTTTGTGATTTCGGTTTCAATATTTATGGCGGGGAGGACAGTTTTTTTAATTACGGGTGTACCATCTTGGATACGGCGCCCGTCCGTTTCGGGAAAAATGTGCTGGTGGGACCGAATGTGAGCTTTTATGCCCCCATGCACCCGATTGATTGGCAGGAACGGGCAACGGGAGTGGAACATGGAGAGCCGATAACCGTAGGCGATGACGTATGGATTGGAGGCAATGCGGTGATATGCCCGGGCGTGTCCATTGGCAACCGTTGCATTATCGCCGCCGGTGCCGTGGTGACGAAGGATGTGCCGGACGATTCCATGGTCGGGGGCAATCCTGCCCGCTTGATTCGGCGCCTGGTTTGATTTTTTGGCGACTTTGTTTGTTGATATTTGTTTATTTATTAAATTAGTCCCTCGTTAAAATGGAAAAATTATGGAGACATTGTATGCCGCCTTGCCCATTGTGATATTGATTGTCTTGATGGGCTTCCTGAAAGTTGCCGGGGACAAGAGCAGTGTCATCACTTTGCTTGTCACCGTAGGTCTTGCTCTTTTTGCTTTCCACCAGCCGTTGGCAGACACCTGCAATTCTTTTGTGTACGGCATGTTGAAAGCCTTGGTGCCCATCTTGTTTATCATCTTGATGGCGATTTACAGTTATAATGTGTTGTTGCACACGGGAAAGATAGAGGTGTTGAAGCAGCAGTTTTCTGCCATTTCCACGGACAAAAGCGTGCAGGTGTTGCTGATTACGTGGGGCTTTGGCGGCTTGCTGGAAGGGATGGCGGGCTTTGGGACGGCTGTGGCAATCCCGGCAGCCATTCTGATTAGTCTGGGCTTTAAGCCGATGTTTTCGGCGGTGGTCAGCCTGATTGCCAACAGCGTTGCCACTGCGTTTGGAGCTGTCGGGGTGCCTGTCATCGTGTTGGCACAGGAAACCGGCTTGGAGGTTATCCCTTTGAGCACGGCGGTGGTGTTGCAGTTGTCCGTGCTGATGCTGTTGATTCCTTGTGTGATTACCTATCTGGCAGACCCGCGCCTGAAAGCCTTGCCCAAGAATCTGTCCTTGAGTTTGTCGGTGGGCGTGGTATCCCTGGCGGTGCAATACCTGGCAGCCCGTTACATCGGTGCGGAGACGCCTGCCATTTTAGGCAGCCTTGCTTCCATCGTGGTCATTATCCTGTTGGGCAAATTCATTGACCGCAAGAAGGAGAAAGTCGCCATGCCTTATAGCGGTGGTGAGATTCTGAAGGCGTGGATGGTCTATGCCTTGATTATGTTCCTGGTCATTATCACCAGTCCGCTTTTCCCGGGCATCAAGTCGGCGTTGCAGTCTGTTTGCACCTCCTCCGTCCGTTTAATGATTGGCGGACAGGAAAAGGTATATGCCATCCAGTGGCTGACCCAGGGAGGGGTATTGCTGTTTATCGGTTCTTTTGTCGGGGGACTGGTGCAGGGAGGCAAATCGAAAGACTTGCTGGTGCTGTTATGGAAGTCGGTGGTGCAGTTGCGCAAGACCATTGTGACGGTGGTCTGTCTGGTGGGTTTCTCTTCCATCATGGAGACGGCAGGGATGATAAACCACCTGGCTGTGGCGCTTTCCACGGCGACAGGTGCCTTGTATCCCTTGTTTGCCCCGGCAATCGGTGCCATCGGTACTTTCCTGACCGGTAGCGACACTTCTGCCAACATCCTGTTTGGCAAATTGCAGGCGGGCGTGGCAGGTCATATCGGAGTGGACCCGACGTGGTTGTCTGCGGCGAATACGGCAGGGGCAACCGGCGGCAAGATTATCTCTCCGCAGAGCATTGCCATTGCGACCTCTGCCTGCAACCAGCAGGGACAGGAAGGCAATATTCTGAAATCGGCAGTGGTCTATGCCCTGGCGTATGTGGTGATTACGGGAGTGATTGTATATGTGTTTGCTTAAATGATTTATATTATGATGATATGAAAGTAGGATTATTTATTCCGTGTTACATCAATGCGATTTATCCCCAGGTGGGAGTCGCGTCCTATAAATTGTTGACCTCCTTGGGCGTGGATGTGGATTATCCTTTGGACCAGACTTGCTGCGGGCAGCCGATGGCAAATGGAGGTTTCGAGAAAGATGCCGTCCATCTGGCGGAACGGATGGAGCAATTGTTTGATAAATATGATTACGTCGTGGGACCTTCTGCCAGTTGTGTCGTGTTTGTCAAGGAACATTATCCGAAATTGCTGCACCGGGAGGAACATGCCTGCCTCAGCAGCCGGATATATGAGATTTGCGAGTTCCTGCATGATGTGTTGAAAGTAGATAAATTGAATGCCTGTTTCCCCCACAAGGTGAGCATTCACAACAGTTGCCACGGTTTGCGCCTGTTGCACCTGGCATCCCCCAGCGAGTTGGTGGAGCCCCGCCATTCCGTGTTGAGGGACTTGCTTTCCCTCGTGGAAGGGATTGAAGTATTTGAACCCAAGCGGGTGGATGAATGTTGCGGTTTCGGAGGAATGTTCTCTGTGGAGGAAGAAGCGGCTTCCGTCTGCATGGGGCAGGACAAGGTGCGCGACCATATCTCGACAGGGGCGGAATACATCACGGGTGCGGACAGTTCCTGCCTGATGCACATGGAGGGCATTATCCGCAGGGAAAAATTGCCAATCAAGACTTTGCATATCGTGGAGATTCTGGCAAGCCGGAAATAAAAGTAGTAACATCTTAAAATGAATAGAATATGAGTTCTCACGCTAAAGCTGCTAAAAAATTCATTGCGGACAGGGAACGGACGGCATGGCACGACCAGGCGCTCTATTTTGTCCGTGAGAAACGGGACAGGATGGCACAAGGCGTCCCGGAATGGGAAGCCTTGCGCGAAATGGCAAGCCAGACAAAAAAGCATACCATCAGCCATTTGGATTATTACCTTGAAATGTTTGAGCGGAATGCGACAGCCAACGGGGTGCAGGTACATTGGGCAAAAGATGCCGAGGAGCACAACCGGATTGTCTATGAAATCATTCAGAAGCACGGGGGAAAACATCTGGTGAAAAGCAAATCCATGCTGGCGGAGGAATGCGGATTGAGCCCTTACCTGGAAGCGCGGGGAATAGAAGCCGTGGAGACCGATTTGGGCGAACGCATCATGCAGTTCATGGGCACGCCGCCCAGCCACATTGTATTGCCTGCCATCCACGTCAAGCGCGAAGAGGTGGGCAAGGTCTTCGAGGAAAAGATACAGACCGAGCCGGGCAACAGCGACCCGACCAATCTGACGCATGCGGCGCGGAAAGCCTTGCGGCAGAACTTCCTGCATGCGGACATTGCCATGACGGGCGTGAACTTTGCCGTGGCGTCTTCCGGCGCGTTCGTGGTCTGCACGAACGAGGGGAATGCCGACATGGGCACTTCCTTCCCGAAAGTGCATATCGCCATCATGGGGATGGAAAAGGTCATCCCGGATTACGATGCCCTGGCGCTTTATGTGCGCCTGCTGGCGCGTTCCGCCACGGGACAGCCCTCCACCACCTACACTTCCCATTACAAAAAGCCGGTGGAAGGGCAGGAAATGCACATTGTCATTGTCGATAACGGGCGCAGCGACATCCTGGCGAATGCCGACCACGTGAACATGCTGAAATGCCTGCGCTGCGGTTCCTGCATCAACACGTGCCCCGTTTACCGCCGGACGGGAGGTTATTCCTACTCTTATTTCATCCCGGGTCCCATTGGCATCAACCTGGGCATGTTGCGCTCCCCGGAAAAATATTCCGGGAATGTCTCCGCCTGTACGCTCTGCCACTCTTGTTCCAATGTGTGCCCCGTCAAGATAGACTTGGCGGAACAAATCTACAAATGGCGGCAGGACTTGGACGGCATGCACCTGGCTGCGTCGGAGAAAAAGTTTATAGACAAAGGCTTGAAGGTGGTGCTGGAGCATCCGGGCTTGTTCTATGCGGCGGTGAAGGCAGGCAGGGTGGCGGAGAAAATGCCGCGTTTTGTATTGTACAATTCTTTGGACGCCTGGGGCAGGGGACGGGAATTGCCGGAATTTGCCAAGGAGACGTTTAATGCGATGTGGAAGAAAGGCGAGGTGAAATAAATAATGATTGTGGAATCCATAAAACAGACAAGACATGAGCAGTAAAGAGGATATATTGGCGCGGCTGAGGAAACATGCCATTGAGCCGGTAAAACGCCCTGAGATGACTTTCGAGCCACTGGCATACGAGCACCCGCTGGAGCAGTTTGAAAAGATATTGCAGGTGGCAGGGGCAAGCTCTGTCCGCCTGGAAGCGGGACAGGACGTAAACGAGGTGATACGTTCCCTCTATCCGGAAGCCCGGAGCATCGCTTCCAACCTGCCGGGCATCACCTGCGCGACAGTGAACCCCGACCTTCTGGAAGACCCGAGGGAACTGGACGGGACGGATGTCGCCGTCATCCGCGGGGAGTTCGGGGTGCTGGAAAACGGCATGGTCTGGGTAAAACAGCAGACCCGTTACAAGGCCGTGTTTTTTATTTCCGAGGCGTTGGTCATTTTGTTGGACCGCCGCCGTTTGGTAAACAACATGCACGAGGCATACGCCCAGCCCGGTTTTGATGATTTCGGTTACGGTTGCTTCATTGCCGGTCCCTCCAAGACGGCGGACATTGAGCAGGCGTTGGTCATCGGGGCGCACGGGGCGCGGGCGGTCACGGTGATATTGGAATGACCTTCCTTGCGGTATCTTCCCGGCAAAGCACATTGCCGTTTGGAGAACCGGAAAAGAATACCTAACTTTGTTACGGCGGTTACTGTAAC
>DXFT01000103.1 GCA_019114285.1 Candidatus Odoribacter faecigallinarum | reverse complement strand
GTCCAACGTCATCAACAAATTGGTCTGCACGGACAACCAGCTTCGTTTTTTCGACAAATTCCGGCGTGACCTGGAAAAGCAAATCCTTTCCGGCAGATAGAACCTGTTGGCTTAGAGGTGTTGGAAGGCAGCATTTTTTGACAAATGAAAAAGGAAATGGTGGGCATGTACAATTTATTCCGTATCTTTGTGGTTGACGAAAACGAACAATAACAATAAAAGTCATGGCATACAAAGGAGACGAGTTGGTGCGATTCGACTGGGCGATCAAGCGCCTTTTGCGCCAGAAAGCGAATTTCGTGGTGTTGGAAAGTTTTTTGAGCGAGTTGCTCGGGGAAAAAGTCAAAATAGAGCGCATCCTGGAAAGCGAAGGGAACAAGGAGAGCGAGGACGACAAATTCAACCGGGTGGACTTGCTGGCGGAGAACGAGAAGCGAGAACTGATGCTTGTGGAGGTCCAGAACACAAGTGAGTTGTACTACTTCCAACGGATGTTGTACGGGACATCGAAGGCAATTACGGAATACATCTACGAGGGGGACAAGTACTCGGAAGTCCGGAAAATATACTCGGTGAACATCGTGTATTTCGACCTGGGGCAGGGGGATGACTACATCTACCATGGGAAATCGGTGTTCAAAGGCATCCACACGGGAGACACGCTGAAACTGTCCGTGAAACAACGGAATACTTTCGTAAAGGAGGAGGCAGGCGACTTGTTCCCAGAGTATTACATACTCCGCGTTGACGAGTTTAACCGCCATGCAGTGACGCCGCTGGATGAGTGGATTCGTTTTCTGAAATCCGGGACGATAGACGAGGGAACGACGGTCGAGGGGTTGAAGGCAGCCAAGGAGTGCTTGCGGGTGGCAGGGTTGTCCCCGGAGGACCGTCGAGCGTATGACCGCCATGTGGATGCCGTCCGTGTCCAGTGGGACGTGTTGACAACGGCGCGTACGGAAGGCTGGGATGAGGGCTGGGATGGAGGCTGGGCGGAAGGTAGAATGAAAGGGTTGGAGGAAGGCAGGGCAGAGGGCAGAGAGGAGGGCAGAGCAGAAGGGATGGCGGAAGGCAGGGTGGAAGAAAAATTTGTGATAGCGCGTGGCATGAAAGCCGATGGGCTGCCGGTGGAGACGATTGCCAAATATACGGGGCTTTCTGCGGAAGAAATTGAAAATTTGTAAGTTCTTGTTGTTTCCTCTGGGGTTGCGTTATGGATTCGTTTGGTTTCCTTCGCTTCATTCACGCATGAACGACGCTTTCCTGACGCTTGGCGGTGTCAAGAAAGCGTGCCGGAAGCGTAAGTGATGTGGGAGTGTTCGGGTGAATCCCTTGTTTTCCATGTTTTTAAGGGAAAAGAGAAGGAGGGCTGACAGCCCACCTCCCCTGTGTATTTAATCGGCTAACCATCCGGCTGCCCGCAGGTATTCCGTTTCGTAAATCTTGTACTGTGTCTGGGCTTCTATCAGGTTGCTGGAGGCTTCCTGCCATTGGGATTGGGCATCCAACAGGTCGGTGAGCGGTGACATGGAAGCGGCGTATCGGTTGCGCATGACGCGCAGGTTCTCTTCTGCTTGGCGGAGGGCGATATCAGCGGCAGTGATGAGCCGGTAACCGTCCTGTACGTTGCGGATAGCTTGTTGCAGTTCGAGGTCAAGGAGGCGGCTGTTTTTTTGCAGTTCCAGCCGGGCATTTTCGAGGTCATATTGTGCGCGGCGCACTTTTTTGTGCCCTTCCCCCCAGTGGAAGATGGGGATTTGCACGGCAAGCATGGCCATGCCGATGCCGTCGCGGAATTCTTGCGTGTAGGGAATTAGGGTGCCATTACCGGCATCAGCCGTCCCTGCCATTTTAATGTTGCCGTAGTAGGTGTATCCGGCACTCAACCCGACTGTCGGCAGGAGTTTGGATTGGTTCATGCGTACCTGTTGCTCGTTGGCATCTATTTGCATCTGGAGCAATCGCAGTTCGGGGCGGGCAGTCGTGTTCGTGTCCAAGGTCCCGGGAACGGCACATTGGATGATGGTGTCGGTCGGGAGAATGGGGGTATCCGCTGCTACGCCAATGATGCGGCAAAGCGACATGCGGCAGAGGTCTGCTCCGTTTTCGGCACGTTGCAGTTGATAGGCGAGGTTGCTCCGTTGCGCTTCGATGCGGAGGAGGTCGTTGTCGGTCGCCATGCCTGCCTGCACGGCGGTTTGGGTTTGCCGGTAGAGGGTGTCCATCTGGCGTTTGTATTGTCCGGTCATTTGTACTTTCCGGCGGACGGCGATGTAAGTCCAGTAAGCGTTGTCGGCATCGGCAATGACTTCCATGCGGGTCAGGCGTTCTTGTTCGGCAGCGCTTTTTTCCCCGATTTGTGCCAGCCGGCGTCCTGTGGTGATACTTCCGCCGGTGTAAATGGGTTGGGTCAAGGTGATGCCTGCCATATACATGCCGCGCATCCTCAGCTCGGAACCCATGACGTCGATGTCGGGCAGGACGTAAGCGCCGGTGGCGGAGCCTTCGAGGTTGGGCAGGTATGCCGTGTTGGCGATTTTGCGGTCGAGTTTTGCCTGTTGGATAGCGTTGTTGGCTTGTTGCAGGTCTTCGCTGTGGGCGATAGCCCGTTCGCGGCAGTCCTGTTGTGACAGGCGGAGGGGTTGTTGTGCCATGACGCTTGCCGTGCTGGCAAGCAGGAGGCTACAGGTAAGGATGATTCGTATCATGGTTATTCATTTGGATTTAAGTTGGACATGGGTTCCGTTTTTCTTACCCGGAACAAGGCGGTATAGAAAAGTGGCAGCAGAATCAAGGTGATGAGGGTACCGACAGTCAATCCTCCCATGATGGTGATTGCCATAGAACCGTACATCGGGTCGCCGACGAGCGGAATCATGCCGACAATGGTGGTCAGCGATGCCATCAGTACCGGGCGGACGCGTGACACGGTCGCTTCCACTACGGCGTGGTAGGGGCTTGCTTTTTCTTCCTGCTGGAGCCGGTTGATTTCGTCCACTAGCACGATGGCGTTTTTGACCATCATGCCGATAAGCCCCATCATGCCGATGATTGCCATGAAGGTGAGCGGTTGCCCGCTTGCCAGGAGTGCGGGCGTAATGCCGCAGAAGACAAAGGGGAAGCAAATCAGAATGAGCAGTACCTTGCGCCAACTATTGAAGAGGAACAGTAATATGCCCAGGATGAGGAAAATGGTTATCGGCAGGTATTTCATCAGGTTGCCGATAGCTTCGCCTTGTAATTCGCCTTCGCCCACCCAGCGCATGGAGTATCCGGCAGGCAGGGGAATGGCTTCGATGTCTTCTTTGATGGAAGCGACTACTTTTGCCGGGGTGGCTTCATTGAGTTCGGGATTGGGGTCGCATTCCGCTTCGATGACGCGCTGCCCGTTCAGCCGCTGCACCACCTCTTCTTCCCAGTCCAGGCGGATGTTGCGCGTGATGTTGCTCAGGGGCGTAGTGCGGAACAATTGGTTTTCCAAATTGTCCGTATTGCCGGAGAGCAGTGAGGTTATGTCTTCATTTCCCAAGCGGATGTTCATCATGCTCCAGACGGGGATGTCATTGAGGTCGGTGATGCGGCTGCCGTCGTTGTTTCGCACCTGGAGGTTGATGGTGAGCATTTTTTCCTGGTCGTGGATGACGCCGATGGGCATGCCGTCCGTAGCTGCCAACAGGGCATTGCCGGCATCGGAGCGGCTGACGCCGGAGCGGAGGGCGTCTTGTTCGACATATTCTGCAACAAAGGCTTTGCTTGTCGGCTTCCAATTGTTTTGCACGGAATAGGCGTCAACGTATGGGCAATGGCGCATGATGTTTTCCGCCTGGGCGCTCAAGTCGCGCAATATGGCGGGATCCGGTCCTGCAAATTCCACTTCGACGGTGTGGGAGGTGGAGATGGAAAAGTTGTATTTGCGGATGCGGATGTAAGCGTCCGGGTATTTTTCGCGTAATAATTTTCTGACGGCGGGAATTTCTTTCATGACGGTTTTGTAGTCTTTGCAATCAACCATCAATTCTCCATAACTGTCTCCTCCTGATGACATGGGGCGCACGAGGCAATAGCGTGCGGGAGTGGCGCCCATGCTGGCAGCAACCCGTTCGATGGCAGGGTTTTGTTTTAACAGTCCGCTCATTTCCAACAGGTCGTGGCGGACCTTATCCGGTGATGTTTGTGCCGGATAGTAGCATTCCACGATAAATTGTTTGTAGTCGAAGTCGGGGAAGAAGAGGTTTTTCACTTGTGTCATGCCGGCGATGCATCCTGCCAGGATGGCAAAAGCCGTGACGATGGTCGTGCGCTTGTGGTCGATGAGGAAAGCGATGGTGCGCCTTACAAAACGATGGACGGGAGAGTTCATGACTTTATTCCCGGCAGGGCTGTTTGTCGCCCTTTCCCGTGCAGGCAGCCAGCTTTTGGCACAAATGGGAACTTGTACCAGTGCCAAAACCCAACTGGCAAGCAGGCTGACGCAAAGGACTAAGAACAGGTCGCCGGCATATTCTCCGGCGGAGTCTGGCGAGAGGTAAATGCAGATGAAGGTGGAGGCGGCAATGACGGTGGCTCCCAGCAGGGGGAATGCCGTGTTGCGCCCGATACGGTAGAGGTAGGTTTTGGGCGCCAAGCCACGTTTTTTGTCCACGAGGATGCCGTCCATGATGACGACGGCATTGTCCACCAGCATGCCCATTGCCACAATAAATGCCCCGAGGGAGATGCGCTGGAGGGTTGTCCCGCATGCCAGCAGGATGGGGAAGGAGACGGCAACGGTGAGTACCAGCCCGAAACCGATAATCAGCCCGCTCCGAAGTCCCATGGTGAAAATCAGGACTAAGATGACAATGGCAACCGATTCTAACAGGTTCCACATGAAGGAGGAAATGGCTTCGCTGACTTTGTCGGGCTGGAAGAAGATTTTCTGGACCTGCATGCCTGCCGGTACGGTTTGCATGACCTTGGCAAGCTTGGCGTCCACTGCTTTGCCGACATCAGGTACGATAGCGTCAGCTTCCATGGCAATGCAGATTGCCAATGCCGGTTTGCCATCGACGAAGAAGCCGTTACGCTGCGGTTCGGAGAAGGCACGTTCTATGCGGGCAACGTCCCCCAGGCGTATCTGTTTGCCGTTTATCGTTGATATCAACAGGTTGCGTATATCTTCTTCATTTTGGATATCCGAATCGATGCGTATCTGGATGTTATTATCCCCGCTTTGGTATTCTCCGGCATTGACCGGTTTGCCCACGCTTTGCAGGGAGGTTATCAGTTGCGTGGGGATAAGCCCGTTGCGGGAAAGCTGCTCTTTGGGGAGGATGATGTTGATGGCTTCGTCCCGGTTGCCGGAGATGTTGATGCGTTTGACGCCTTTCACGTTCAAGAGTTTGCGGCGGAGGTATTTTGCGTATTTGTACATTTCCGGGTAATCATACCCTTCGGCGGTCAGGGCATAGAAAATCCCGTAAACATCCATCATGTCGTCCAGGACAATCGGAGAGTAGCAGCCTGCAGGCAGGCGGCTGGCAATATCATTTACTTTTCGCCGCAAAAGGTCGAAATGTTGTTCCAGTTCGTCGATGAGGACGGACATTTCAAACTCCACAGTGATGGTTGCCGAGCCGTTCTGGCATTCGCTTTTGATTTTCTTTACATTGGGCAAGGCTCTGAGTTCGTCCTCCATGAGTTGGGAGACTTCCAATTCTACTTGGTGTGCATTGGCTCCCGGGTAGGGGACGACTACCATCGCCTGCTTGACGGGAACCGCGGGGTCTTCCAGTTTTGGCATGGCAAAGAAAGCGAGGACGCCGGCAATCAGGATGCCGCCTGTCAATGACCAGAACAGGGTCGGGCGGCGCATGAAAAATTCAACTATTTTCATTACAATAATCCTCCTACATTGGTTTCACTTGGTGATGCAATGACCTGTATTTTTTCTCCTTCCTGTAAGTTTCGGATGCCTGCGCGTATGACCTGGTCATTACCGGATACGCCGGATACGATGGCTTGGGCTTTTGAAGTGGTGTGGTGGAGAGTGACGTGGCGTTTGGTAGCAGTCGAGTCGGCAGATACAATCCAAACATAGGTGTCTCCGTGGTCTAAGAAAATGGCGCTTAGGGGAAGGGCATGTCCTGTCCGGAGCGTGTCGGTGGCGGACAGGTGGATGGTTATTTCTGCATTCATGCCGGCAGTCAAGTGGTTACCGGTTTTTTCTTTGAATCCTAAACGCATGCGGTAAAGCTGGTAGCTGTCTGCTTTGGGGGTCAGGCTCAGGAGACGCATGGAATAAATGTCCCCACAGGTGGTTTGGCATTCAAAGCCGGTGAAGCGGTCTCGTTGCATGTAGAGCGAGGCAGGGATATCGAGGCTGACTTCCAATTGGGATACATCAAGCAATTCAAATACGCCGGTACCTGCATCGACCATTTCTGCCGGAGAGAAATTAATTTGATTGACATATCCGTTTGTAGGGGCGTAAAGTTTCGTATAAGCCAGTTTATTTTTGTTGGCTTCGAGTTGTACAGCCAATTGTTCCAGTCCGGCGGTGGCTTTTTCATAGTCGTTGGCAGAGATGCTGCGTTCCTGAAAAAGTTGTGCCGTGCGCCCCATCTCGTCCTTCAACTGGTCATATTGGATTTGCAAGGCTTCGACTGCCAGTTGATAATCCACGGTGTCCAGTTCGGCAAGGAGTTGGCCTTGGCGGACATAGTCTCCTTCCTTGACCCAGAGACGGCTTAGTTGTCCTGCTGTTTTAAAGCCCAGGTTGATGCAGTGGGCTTCTTCAATAATACCGGAATAATTCTTGGTTATTTCAGTTTCCTGTTTGACAGGAGTTGTGACATATACGCTTTTAATGAAGGGGGCATTTTTTCGTCCTCCAGAACAGGCACCTAATAGGATGCATGCGGCAATGGTCATTGTTCTTATTTTCATGGATGCTGATTTTGTTGTTTGTTTTACGGGGGCAAAGTTCTCTTTTTTGTATGGCAATTCCTTGTTTTGATAGGATGTAGTATTGTTTGAAAGGATGACAAAATCTTGTTTTGAAACAAAAAATGCTTTGTTTTATGTTCAAATCGGGTATATTTGCCGTCAAAAACAAGAAAAGATGAAAGATGGAGAATATTATAGCGCCCTGGATTTGATGATGCTTCCTTTAGATGAACGGGCTTGCATTTTTAATGACGAATTTATCCTTGCCGATAATCTGAAGACATCTGGCGAGGTGATGGATTTATTGGCGGATGAGGCTGCCGCCCCTTTTATCACTTCACCTTATCCTTTTAAAATCCGTTTTACCATGATGATGTTTTGCCTTGGAGGACGGATGCGGGTACAGCATAACCTTTCTGAATACCTGTTGCAGAAAAACGATGTATTGTTTATTCTTTCAGGGGCGATAGGGCAATGCCTGGAAATTTCTTCCGATTGCAAAATAGCCATTATCGCTTTCCTGCACCAGAATCTGGTTCCGGAAATAAATTCACAAGTGGCTGTCGTCGTTCGGAAATTTTTAATGGAGCGGGCTTTGCTGCATCTTGCTGATAATGACATGGAAGAACTGTTTTTGCTTTACCGGATGTTGCAACGCAGAATAGAGCAATCTGATTATGCCTATAAACGTGAATTGATAACTAGTTGCATGCAAATGATGTCCTTCCATTTCTTTAACTGGATGAAACCTTATGTGGACCAACAGGAAAAAGCCCGGGTGGGCAACAGGAAAAGGCAGATTTACGATGATTTCATGCAGTTGTTGCAGTCCAATTATACCTCTGAGCGCAGTGTCGGTTTTTATGCCGGCAAATTGTGCATTACACCCAAATACCTGTCCCAAGTGGTTTATGCAGTCAGTGGCAGGTATGCAGGCGATTGGATTCGGGATTATGTCATCCTGGAGGCAAAGGCGCTCTTGAAAAGCGGCAGGTATAATGTGCAGCAAGTGAGCAATATGCTGAATTTTCCCAATCAGTCCTTTTTTGGCGTATATTTTAAAAAGGAAACCGGTTATTCCCCGCGGGCTTATCAAGAAACGAAGTAAGACATGGTGTGTTCCCGTTCTGTTCCCGTATCATCTCCAGTTCACTTCTGGTGATTCTTTGTTCTTCCTTTGGTTGGCATTGGCGGAGGAAGGGGGAATTTTGGGGTGTGTTACCTGGGTAATGTTTGATTTGGCCTTGTCTTTTCCAAGTAATGGCAGACACAAAGAGGGCATGTCAATTTCGACACGCCCTCGAAGTTATGGCCTATTGCCGGTTATTGAATGTGCAGGTCTTTCATCATGGCGTCAATTTTTGCCAAGGCAATGTTTTGCGCCTGGTGGAAGTCATCAGGGGTTTTCATGTCAGCCCGTGCTTCAAAGTAAAATTTGATTTTAGGCTCTGTGCCTGACGGGCGGACGGAAATTTTGCAACCGTCTTCCAGGAAGAATTGCAAGACATCGCTGGTGGTCGGGAAATCCATGGAGCGGGCCTCGCCGGTTTGGAGGTTGGTCTCTTTCAATACGGCGTAGTCTTTTTTGATGACTATTTTGCTCCCATTGATGCTTTCCGGCGTATGGTGGCGGAACTGGTTCATCATTTCCTTGATTTCCTCTGCGCCGGTCAAGCCCTTGCGCACGATATAGACCATTTTTTCCTGGGAGAATCCGTATTCGGCATAAATGTCTTTCAGGATACCAAACAGGTTCTTGCCATTGTCTTTTGCCCAAGCTGCAATTTCC
This sequence comes from Candidatus Odoribacter faecigallinarum, assembly GCA_019114285.1. Lineage (GTDB taxonomy): Bacteria > Bacteroidota > Bacteroidia > Bacteroidales > Marinifilaceae > Odoribacter > Odoribacter faecigallinarum. Next base: position 9,572 of record DXFT01000103.1, on the reverse strand, counting down.
GCCATGAGCGAGGTGGAAGATACGGCGTCTTTGTCCCGGGTGAACGCTCCCGGCATGAAACCGAAGGACTCCTCACCGGCACCGATGTATCCCTCTGCACCGTGTTTGCGAATCATGTCGGCAATCCATTTGAAACCGGTATATACATCATAGCAGGGGATGCCGTTCTTTTCTGCGATTTCTTTAATCAATTCGCTGGTGACGATGGTTTTGCCGGTGTATTCATTTCCTTTCATCAAACCCAATTCCCGGCGGCGTCTGATGATGTACCAGGTGAATATGATGTTGGTCTGGTTGCCGTTTAATAATATCCATTCGCCACGGTCGTCTTTGGTGGCAATGCCTATGCGGTCTCCATCCGGGTCGCATGCCATGGCGAGGTCTGCGTCAATCTCACGGGCTTTGTCCAATGCCATCTTGAAGGCTGCCGGTTCTTCCGGATTGGCAGAAGCTACCGTTGGGAAATCGCCGTCCGTAACCATTTGTTCCGGCACCGTGGTGATGTTTGTGAAACCCCAGTTGCGCAGGGAGTCAGGTACTAACTTGTAAGTCGTGCCATGCAGCGGGGTGAAGACAATTTTCAAGTCATGTTGATGCCGGATGGCTTCCGGGGACAGACTGAGTGTTTTTACCCGGTCTAAATATTTTTTGTCGAAGTCTTGCCCCAAGGTTTTGATAAGTGCGGGTACTGCTGTGAATTTGATGTCTTCCACTTTTACCTGCTTTACTTCGCCGATGACATTTTTGTCGTGTGGAGGCACGAGTTGGGAACCGTCATCCCAATAGGCTTTATAACCGTTATATTCTTTCGGATTGTGGGATGCCGTGATGATGACTCCCCCTTTGCACCCCAATTCCCGGATGGCAAAGGACATTTCAGGTGTGGGACGTAAGGATTCGAAAAGATAAGCCGTGATGCCGTTTGCAGAAAAAATGGCGGCAGCCGTTTCCGCATATTCGCGGGAATGGTGGCGGCAGTCATGGCCGATGCACACGGATTTTTCTTCGTTAGGAAACATGCGGTTGATGTAATTGGCAAAGCCTTGTGTCGCTGCCCCGACTGTATATCTGTTCATGCGGTTTGTGCCAGCGCCCATAATGCCGCGCAAGCCGCCTGTGCCGAATTCCAGGTCGTTGTAAAATGAATCGACTAATTCTGTCGTGTCGGGGGCTGCCAACATGCGTTCCACTTCTTTGCGGGTATTTTCGTCATAGGCTTCGTTTAGCCATGCCTTTGCTTTTGTTTTGGCTATTCGGATAATTTCTGCGTTTTCCATATGGTAATATTTGATATGTTTGTTCCCACAAAGTTATAAAAAAAACCTCGCATTTCGCGAGGTTTTTTGATTATGACCTTTTTTCCTTAATTTTGGCTTTCTTGCCCGTGAGGTTGCGGAAGTAATAAATCCTTGCCCTTCTGACTTTACCTACTTTATTGACTTCGATTTCCTTGATGTAAGGGGAATTCAGCGGGAAAATCCTTTCCACTCCGATATTGCCCGACATTTTGCGCACGGTGAAGTTCTTGGTTGTCCCTGTCCCTTTGATTTGTATTACTACGCCACGGAAAACCTGGACACGCTCTTTGTTCCCTTCAATAATTCTGTAATGCACGCTAATGGTGTCTCCCGGATGGAATGAAGGATGTTCTACCGGCTTCTCGGCTGCGAAAGCCTGCTCTGCTACTTTGATTAAATCCATATTATTAACTTTATTAATTCATTTACAGACACAGTATTACGATGGAGACTTTCATGTAAGAGACTGTGCATGATTTGTGGCTGCAAATGTATATAGAATTATTGTGATATGCAAGTTTGGGCATGTTTTTCCTGGCTGGGTGCCCTTTTTTCTTTTGTGAGGTTGGGATTCCTGGCTTGATTGGTTTTGTTTTTCTTTGATGTTGCTAGGACTTTCCGGGTACCTTACGGGTACCTTCGGGGTACCTTGGTAGTATGTTTGTACCCGTAAGGTACCCGCAAGGTACTCCGAAGGTACCGGGAAAGAGGAAGCAACCACGAAGCAACCCCTTAGAAATCCCCTGTTGAACAAGAAGGCTCCGGGCGTTTCAAACGGCAGGGCAATGGACGGCAGTTGTCATAGATGTTGCAGCCACTGTACAATGTCTTTTAAAACCTGCGGGTCTATGGTTTCCTCGATGTCGGAATATTCTGAGGGGAGGCCGGATTGGGCAGGTTGGAACATGTGGTTTAATCCGGGATAGCTGATGACGGTTACCTTGGAGTTTCCATTGGCACGGATGCCTTTTTGTATATATTCCAGGTTTTCAACCGGCACTTGGCAGTCTTTCGTGCCGTTTAATGCAAGGACGGGGCAGGTGATTCGCTGGAAGTCGGGGAGGGGATTGTATCTCATTAATTCAATGGTGGCAGGATTGAAAAGCTGTGACGTGAGATTGGCTTCCTGTCCTGCCAGAGGGCTTCCTGCGAACAATTTTGCCAGTTCTTGCCTGCAAGCGGCTTGGTCTTTGCTTTGCAGGACGATGTTTTGTGCTTGTCTCATGTAGTTATTGTAGAATGTGATAAAGGCATCTTGGGCGCCGTTGGCTCTTAATAGGGCAGCCCGTTGCATGAGCAGCAGTTCGCTGCCGCAGACCCCGCCTCCTGCGAGGGTGATGATGAAAGGGCTTTCTCCTGCAGCTGCCAGGGTGAAGGCGACAAAAGCCCCTTCGCTGTGCCCGATGATGCCGATGCTGTCTGGATGGATTTCCGGGCGGGTTTTCAGATAAGCGATTGCAGCGCGGGCGTCGGCTGTCTCGTCCGGCAGGCTGGTGGTTGCCGCATTGCCTTCGGACTGCCCTGTACCCCGGTCATCCACGCGGAGCACGGCTATGCCGTGCCGGGTTAAATAGTCGGCAATGACTTGGTAGGTCTTGTGCTCGAAAAAAGTATTGTTGCGGTCTTGCGGTCCGCTTCCCGAGACAATCACGACGGCTTTGCACTGCTTTGCCTGCTCGGGCAGGGTCAGGGTTCCTGCCAGGGTCAAACCATCCTTCTCGTTGCGGAATGCAATGTCTTCAGACCGGTAGGGGTAAGGGGGCTGTGGGGTTTGGGGGCGTCGGAAAACAACCGGGTGCCGGGTTAATTCCAGGGGAAATAGGTATTGCCCCCATTGGATGGTGCCGGAGATGAGGCTGTCAGACACGCAGATGCCTTTGCAGGCAACGCCTGCTTGGGGAAAAAACACGAACAGGGTATCTTCCACAACCTCCGCTTGGCTGGCAGTATGGAGGGCTGGGGAAATGTCAGGCATCTTCAGGGTGGCGGAGTAATGTGCCCCTTGGGCTTGTTTGGACAAGTTTATTTCCAGTCTGATGCGGTTTGTCTTTAAATCAGGGTATCCGTACCAGGTCCCTGTCGGTTGTTGGGCGGCGAGAGGGAGGGACAGCCCCAGCCAAAGGATAGTGAGCCATTGTTTCATATTGTCTGTGTTTTTGTGTGAAAACAAAAAAACCGGAAGCACATTCCGGTTTGCTTTGTGGTAGCGCTAAGGGGAATCGAACCCCTGTTTTGAGAATGAGAATCTCACGTCCTAACCCCTAGACGATAGCGCCCTGATGGGATTTAATAAAAGCCTGCATCGGCAGACTTCTCTCAGAGCTGTTAGTGAGATTTGAACTCACGACCTCTTCCTTACCAAGGAAGTGCTCTACCCCTGAGCTATAACAGCATTCTGTTTTGAGCCTCTTGTCGGATTCGAACCAACGACCCCGAGATTACAAATCACGTGCTCTGGCCAGCTGAGCTAAAGAGGCATTCTTTCGTAAAGAGGGGTAAGCTGACTATGTCGCACCGCTACAACCACATACCTTTGCTGTCTTCCGACCCTGGAGGGTTTTGTAGGAGCTGGTCGCATAGGACTTACCCGGGCACAAAAGTACAAAAAATCATATTGCCGCCAAACAATTCTTGCCTTTTTTCTTGAAAAATCTTGTACTTTCCTTGTAGGTTAGTGGATTTCAGTTGATTATAAATAGCTCGAAAGTCGTTCGTACATCTTTAATGCGCCCCAGGCGTCAGTTGCGGCGTAGCGGATTTGTGCCTCTGTCAATTGTGCTGCTTCCCAATTGGTTACGCGCTGCCGTTTGGAAATTCTCACCCTGAAAATGATGGCCATCAGTTTGGAAAAGGCTTTGTCCGTAATGCCGAATTTCTCCGCGTAATCCTGCAAATCAATGAAAGAATTGGGCGAAAGTTGGTGCTCTTTCTTTAAATTCCGCAAATCGTCACGGATGCCGACACCGATTTTAAAGACGCCTTGGTCTTCCAATAACTGGCGCAAGGAATCGCAAAAACCGCATTTGTTTAGCCGGAATAGATAGACATTGTCCGGGACGGCAAGCTGGAGGAGGGCGACATTGTGGCATTCCCCTTTGTGGAATGCCGGGCGGGTTTCCGTGTCAAAACCCAGGAAAGGGTACAGGCGTAGCTTCCCGCCTGCTGCCTGGGCGTCTTGGGGGGTCTCGATGACAGTGACGGGACCCGTATAGGAAAAGAGGGGGAGTTTGTCTATTTCTTCTCTGCTGATGCTTTTTTGTAATCTTTCCATGGTGTCAAACATTAGTCTTCCTCATCTTCTTTCTCTTCCCTTAGCTTGAAGACAACATGGTGCACAGCCCTCAATACCTCCGCACAGCCTTTTCCCCAGTAAAACTCGAAGTTCTCATTCAATTGCCATAGCGCCTCCCCGATGACTTCCGGGATGCCGCACCGGAAAGAGGAAATGAAATTCTTCAGGTCTTGGTAAATGTCGCACGTCTTTTCGGCGATGGAATGGACAACGGGCGCTTCGCTGTATTGCATGTTGTCGTCAAACACCTCCAGGTATTCGTCATATTCCCCCAGCAGGCGGTGCAGTTCCGAATAATAATAGTTGTACTGTTCCTCGGTGACAAAATCCTCTGCCAGTCCATTGGTCTCCGGCTCGTTCTGCGGGAGCAGGGAACCCTTCAGGTAAATCAGGGGAATGAATTTTTGCAGGCGCTCAATGAACGTTTTCCGGGGCATTTGGGGGGCTGTCTCGACAAAATCACAAAATTCCTTGCATACCGCTACAAATTCGATGACTTCCTTGCTGTAACCGACATGTTGAAAATCTTCCATTGTAATCTATTTAAAAAGAGGCTATCGTAAAAACATAACCTCTTTGTATCAGCAATTAAAAAAATAAAATGAAAAAAATAAATTAGTACTCGAAGCGGGACTTGAACCCGCACAGCCGCAATGGCCACAGGATTTTAAGTCCTGCGTGTCTACCGATTCCACCATTCGAGCATCCTTGCGGAGAGCGAAAAACGGGACTCGAACCCGCGACCCCGACCTTGGCAAGGTCGTGCTCTACCAACTGAGCTATTTTCGCATCGTAAACATGAAAATGAACTTTCGTCTTTGCGGTTGCAAAGATAGGATGAATTTTATATTCGGCAAAGATTTTCTGAAAAATAATTGGAGAATGATTATATTTGCACTCTCAAAACAAGAGATTGCTATGGCAAATAATGGAAAAAGAAGAATAGCCGGTTCCTATGTCGCCTCAACGCTGAGCATCGCTCTCGTGTTGGTGGTCATTGGTGTGCTGGCGTTTATATTTTTAAACGCGAGGCAAATATCCGACCATGTGAAGCAAAACATTGGCTTTTCAATTATCGTGAAGGACAAGGTGAACGATGCGGAAATCAAAAAGCTGCAAAAAATTCTGGACACGAAGTCTTTTGTTGCCTCCTCGGTCTTTATTAGCAAGGAAGAGGCGGCGAAAGAGTTCAAACGCACCTTGGGGGAAGATTTTGAAGCCGTGCTGGGGTACAACCCCCTGCTGCCTTCCATTGAAATAAAACTGAACCCCGCCTATGCGAACAACGACTCCCTGGCAGTCATTGAGAAAAGGCTTCTGGAAAACGAAGCCGTGCAGGAAGTCTCCTACCAGAAGTCCCTGGTGCAGATGGTCAATGACAATGTGGAGAAAATCTCCCTTATCCTCCTGGTGGCGGGTGCCCTGCTGATGCTGATTTCCTTTACCTTGATTCGCAACACCATCCATTTGTCAGTCTATTCCCAGCGGTTCCTGATTAAGACCATGCAGTTGGTGGGGGCAAAAACCTCTTTCGTTTGCAGGCCTTTCATACAGAACAGTATATGGCTCGGCTTCTTTGCAAGCATGTTTGCCAATCTGATATTGCTGGGGGCAATCTATTTGCTCCAGCAGGAAGCGGGAGGGGTGCTTGACTTGATGGACAGGAATCTGCTCATTGTCATGGTGGCATTTGTGACCTTGTGCGGCATATTTTTGTCCTGGCTGTCGGCGTGGGTGTCTGTTGTGCGTTATTTGAGCAAGGATATGAATGATTTGTATAATTAAAAAATGAAACTATGTTGGTGAAAACAAATTCACAGAAAGAGGAGCCCGGCAAAAAGGCGGGATTTCCGATTCCGGTCCGCAGTTATAAAATGATACTGCTCGGTTTTGCGATTGTGTTGTTGGGATTCGTATTGATGATGGGAAGCGGGAACACAGACCCCGGACAGTTCAACTATGATATCTTCAGCTTCAGGAGGATTACCCTCGCGCCGATAGTCGTGTTGTGTGGCTTCGGCTTTATCTTCTGGGCAATTATGCGTAAACCTAAAGACGGCAAGGAATGACAATCTGGGAGACTATTATTATTGCGATTGTAGAGGGGCTGACGGAATTTCTGCCCGTATCTTCGACGGGGCACATGATTATTGCCCAGAATGTGATGGGAGTGGAGAGCACGCCTTTTGTGAAAGCTTTTACCTTTATTATCCAGTTTGGAGCCATTCTTTCGGTGGTTTGCCTTTATTGGAAGCGTTTCTTCCGCCTGAACCATGAGCCGGCGCCGGCTGGAGCATCCGCTTGGAAGCGCTTCCTGCATAAGTATGATTTCTATTGGAAACTGTTCGTGGCGTTTATCCCGGCTGCCGTATTGGGGCTTTTGTTCAGCGACGCGATTGACGCCATGCTCGAGAGCGTGACGGTGGTTGCGGTCATGCTGGTGCTGGGCGGGATATTCATGCTCTTCTGTGACAAGATATTCTCCAAAGGGAGCGACGACACCGTGCTGACCGAAAAGCGGGCTTTCTTCATCGGGCTGTTCCAGTGTATTTCCATGATACCCGGCGTTTCGCGTTCCATGGCGACAATAGTGGGTGCCATGGCGCAAAAGCTGACGCGCAAGGCGGCGGCGGAATTTTCATTCTTCCTGGCAGTCCCCACGATGCTGGCGGCGACAGTCTATAAATTGCTGGATTTGTTCCTGGAGCCGGGTGGGGTGGACTTGGTGAAGGAAAACCTGCCGGTCCTCCTCGTTGGCAATGTCGTGGCGTTTGTGGTCGCTCTCCTGGCGATACGCTTCTTCATCAGCTTTGTGACTAAATACGGCTTCAAGCTCTTCGGTTACTACCGCATTGTGGTTGGCATCATCCTCCTCGCAATGATTTATCTGGGGCAGGGAATACAAATTGTGTGACGGGAAAGATATGGCAGGAATCATTTTTCAGGAAGAAGGAGACTTCCATGCGGGGGCGTTGATACTCGTGGACAAGCCCTTGCATTGGACATCCTTTGACATTGTCAACAAAATACGCTCCTGCCTCAAGCCCCTGTGCGGGAATCTCAAGGTGGGGCATGCGGGCACCCTTGACCCCTTGGCGACAGGGCTGGTCATGGTATGTACAGGCAAATGGACCAAGCGCATAGAGGAATTTATGGCGGACGAAAAGGAATATGTGGCGGGCATCCGTTTCGGCGCGGTAACTCCGTCCTATGACCTGGAGACGCAGCCGGAAGGCAGTTTCCCCACCGGCCACATTGACGAAGCCTGCTTGCAGGAAACCCTCCGGGGCTTCCTCGGCGTGATAAGTCAGGTGCCCCCGGCTTATTCTGCCATCCGTGTCGGTGGCGACCGCGCCTACAAGAAAGCCCGCAAAGGTGGCGCGTTGGACATTCCTCCCCGCGAAGTTCTGGTGAAGGAACTGGAAATTCTGGACTTCACGCCCCCTTTGTTGAGCCTCCGCGTGGTGTGCGGCAAAGGCACTTACATCCGTTCCCTGGCAAATGACATCGGCAGGGCTTGCCGCAGCGGTGCCTACCTCGCCGCCTTGCGCCGCACAAGGAACGGACGCTTCCGCGTGGAAGAAGCAAATAAAATGGAAGAATTGGTTGCTTTTCTCCAAAAAAAGCAATAACTTGCGCTCCTTTAAAGAAATTGGGCTTCCTGCGGGCTATCCCCAAGGGACACAGGTAGAAACAGTAATACAACTAAAACACATTGCACATGAAACTATCCAAATTCAGATATAAACTTCCGACAGACTTGGTGGCGCAATACCCTTCCCCCAACCGGGACGAATGCCGCCTTTTGGTGCTGAACCGCAAGAACGGGGAAATTGAGCACAAAATTTTCAAGGACATCATCGACTACTTCGACGAAAAAGACGTCTTTGTTTTCAATGACACCAAAGTCTTTCCTGCCCGCCTCTATGGCAACAAAGAGAAGACAGGGGCGGAAATAGAGGTATTCCTCCTGCGCGAGCTGAACCGCGACCTGCGCATCTGGGACGTCCTCGTGGACCCTGCCCGTAAAATCAGGATAGGCAATAAGCTCTACTTCGGCGAGGACGACAGCCTCGTGGCGGAAGTGATTGACAACACCACCTCCCGGGGACGTACCCTCCGGTTCCTCTACGACGGTGAATACGACGAGTTCAAGAAACTCCTTTACGGCTTGGGGCAGACGCCGCTCCCGCGCACCATTACCCGCAAGGCGGAGCCGGACGACGCCGAGCGCTACCAGACCATCTTTGCCCGCCACGAAGGGGCGGTGGCTGCGCCTACGGCAGGCTTGCATTTTAGCCGCGAGCTGATGAAACGCATGGAAATCAAAGGCATCGACTTTGCCTTCCTCACCCTCCATGTGGGCTTGGGTAATTTCCGGGAAGTGGACGTCGAGGACTTGACAAAGCACAAAATGGACTCCGAGCAAATCATTGTTCCCGCCGAATGCGTAGAGACCGTCAATCGCGCGAAAGACGGACACCATAAAATATGCGCCGTGGGAACAACGGTGGTGCGCACCCTCGAGAGCAGTGTCACCACAAAAGGGCGGCTGGCGGAATTTGACGGCTGGACCAATAAATTCATCTTCCCCCCGTACGACTTCAGTGTGCCGGATGCCTTTGTCTCCAACTTCCACCTGCCTTACTCCACCCTCTTGATGATGGTGGCGGCGTTCGGGGGCTATGAGTATGTCATGAACGCATACGACGTGGCTGTAAAAGAAAAATACCATTTCGGACCTTATGGCGATGCCATGTTGATAATTTGATACCCGGTACTTCGGGAAAAGAAGGGGCGGGGGATATGCGCAAGGGCGTATATCCCCCGTTCTGGCTTTATGCGGCAGGCGGGGATTAGAAATATTTAACACGGCATTATTCCAAAACGTTTGCTTTTCTCGGAATATTTCACGATATTAGCCCTCGTTAATATTAGGATGGATGATATGATGGAAAGCAACCTGACGACATACCCAACGG
>DXFT01000102.1 GCA_019114285.1 Candidatus Odoribacter faecigallinarum | reverse complement strand
AATATTTCACGCCCCTTTACATCTACAATATGCGTCATAATTCTCTTGTTTTTAATTTTCCACTACTCTGATTTCATGCCACAAGTTACGGAAAAATACCATATCATCCTACAAAAAACTTCCCGATTTTTTGCCAATTCTACACATATAATTCATATACAAACACTTAATCCAAGCCAGGTGAGGACTGTGTCCAGGCATTCTTTCCCCTACACCAGTCCTTCCAAAAAGGGAAATAAAAAAGCAGGACCGTTGCAGTCCTGCTTTTTCTGTATTGAAAGTGCTATTATTACTCAGCTTTCGGAGTTTCTTCAGCAACTTCTGCCTTCGGAGCCTCTTCAGCAGGAGCAGCTTCTGTTGCAGCAACCGCTTTCTTGGCACCTGAAGAACGACGACGACGGGTTGCCGTCTTTTTAACTTCCTGCTTCACTTCCGTATAAGTGGTATTGTAATCCACCAACTCAATGATACAGGTTTCTGCATTATCACCGATGCGATTACCGGTACGCAAAACCCTGGTATATCCACCCGGACGGTTGGCAATCTTCGGAGCAACTTCTTTAAACAATTCCGTAACAGCCTCTTTTTGCTTGAGATAGCTGAAAACTATACGACGAGAATGTGAATTATCGTCCTTACTCTTGGTAATCAAAGGCTCAACATAGATTTTAAGTGCCTTAGCTTTAGGGACAGTCGTTCTGATCCGTTTGTGGAGAATCAAAGAAACCGCCATATTGGACAATAACGCTTTTCTATGTGCGCTCGTCCGACTCAGATGATTAAATTTCTTCTTATGGTTCATGATGTTATTCCTTATCTAATTTATACTTTGAAACATCCATACCGAATTCGAGGTTGTTGGCTTCCAATAAGGCTTCCAATTCCGTGAGCGATTTCTTTCCAAAATTACGGAATTTAAGCAAATCATTTTTATTAAAGCGACACAACTCTCCTAACGTTTCTACTTCCGCAGCTTTCAAACAATTCAATGCACGCACAGACAAATCCATGTCCACCAACTTGGTCTTCAACAACTGGCGCATGTGCAGCACTTCCTCGTCAAATTCATCATTTCCATATTGGTTTTCTGTCTCCAAAGATATTTTTTCATCAGAAAACAACATGAAATGGTGAATCAAAATTTTAGCAGCTTCTTTCAACGCTTCGGTAGGCGCAATAGAACCATCCGTCTCGATTTCCAACAAAAGCTTTTCATAGTCGGTTTTACCTTCAACGCGATAGTTCTCAATCTCATATTTTACATTTCGAATTGGAGTATAAATGGCATCAATAGGGATGAAATCCGCTTCAGCATCCGCCGGCATATTTTCCGTGCTGGGCACATATCCCCGTCCTTTCTGGATGGTCACTTCCATTTGGAAATTCACGGAAGGATCCATATTGCAAATGACAAGTTCCGTATTCAGCACTTCAAAATTTGAAAGATATTTGTTCATATCTCCAGCCTTGAAAGTTTCCTGCCCGTCAATAAGGATGGTCACTTTCTCGTCTTCAGCATCCTCAACCTTTCTTTTAAAACGTACCTGCTTTAAATTCAGGATGATTTCAGTAACATCCTCAATAACCCCAGGCATTGTGGCAAATTCATGTTCAACACCATGTATTTTAATGCCGGTAATTGCGAAGCCTTCCAAAGAAGACAGGAGGATTCTTCGCAATGGATTACCAATAGTGATTCCATAACCAGGCTCTAAAGGACGGAATTCAAATTTCCCGAATTTTTCCGTTGATTCGAGCATGATTACTTTGTCCGGTTTTTGGAAAGCTAATATTGCCATATACTTATTTTTACTTAGAATACAACTCTACAATTAACTGCTCTTTGATGTTCTCCGGAATATCAGCCCTTGCCGGAACATTCAACAGTTTCCCGCTCATGGAAGCTGCATCCCATTCCAACCAAGCGTATTTGCTAACACGATTAGCGCGCAAACTTTCCGTCACTACTTCCAAAGCCTTGGATTTTTCACGTACCCCAACCATATCTCCAGCCTTCACAGCAGCAGAAGGGATGTTGCAAATTTTTCCGTTCAAGGTGATGTGACGATGGGATACCAACTGACGTGCAGCAGCACGCGTCGGAGCAATACCCAAACGATACACAACATTGTCCAGACGGCATTCAAGCATTTGCAGGAGCACTTCACCAGTCACACCACCTGCACGTTCAGCCTTATCAAACAAGATACGGAATTGTCTTTCCAACAAGCCGTAAGTATATTTTGCCTTCTGTTTTTCTTTCAGCTGAACACCATATTCAGATATTTTCCTACGCCGACGAGCCAAACCATGCTGCCCAGAAGGATAATTCCTCCTCTCTAACGCTTTATCCGGTCCATAAATCGGCTCCCCGAACTTTCTTGCTATTTTGGACTTTGGTCCTGTATATCTAGCCATTGTTTCTTTCTTTTTAATTTACACAATCAAATTCTTACACTCTTCTACGTTTAGGAGGCCGACAACCATTATGTGGCAGCGGGGTAACGTCAACAATTTCTGCCACTTCAATGCCACTTGCATGAATTGCACGAATTGCCGATTCCCGTCCATTTCCCGGACCTGAAACATATACTTTTGCTTTACGCATTCCCAAATCAAATGCCACTTTTGCACAATCAGCAGCAGCCATCTGAGCTGCATAAGGAGTGTTCTTTTTAGATCCTCTAAACCCCATCTTTCCTGCAGAAGACCAAGAAATAACCTGCCCGGTCAAATTGGTCAACGAGATAATGATGTTGTTAAATGAGGAATGAATGTGTGCTTGTCCTACGGCTTCTACTTTAACTAGCCGCTTCTTGTTACTTGATGTAGACTTCTTTGCCATAATTCAACTCAATTATTTAGTTGCTTTTTTCTTGTTAGCAACAGTTTTCTTCTTACCCTTACGTGTACGGGCATTGTTTTTTGTACTCTGACCTCTCACAGGAAGTCCCAGACGATGACGAATACCACGGTAACACCCGATATCCATCAACCTCTTGATGCTCATCTGAACTGTTGAACGCAGCTCGCCTTCGACTTTGTACTCTGTTCCGATAATTTTACGTACAGCCCCGAGCTGGTCATCATTCCAATCTTTTACCTTCAAATCATAATCGATGCCGGCTTCACTTAAGATAGCACGTGCACTACTTCTACCTATACCATAAATATAGGTTAAGGCTATTTCACCTCTTTTGTTTGAGGGTAAATCTACACCTACAATTCTTGCCATAAATCTTTTTAATTTTAACTAGATTACTGATTAACCCTGACGCATTTTAAACTTAGGATTCTTTTTGTTTATGACGTACAAAACGCCTTTTCTTTTCACAATTTTGCAATCGTCATTACGTTTCTTTATTGACGCTCTTACTTTCATTGCCTTTCAATTTTTGATTATATAATGCCTAAATGTTATCCTATCAATTCTTATACCTAAACGTGATCCTCCCTTTTGTCAAATCGTAAGGCGACATGTCAACACGCACTTTATCACCCGGTAAAATTTTTATATAGTGCATACGCATTTTACCCGATATATGAGCCGTAATCACATGCCCATTTCCTAATTCAACCCGAAACATCGCATTCGACAATGCCTCTGTAATTACTCCATCTTGCTCTATTGACGGCTGTTTTGCCATACTAATCCTTTATAGTTATTTATATCCCAACGTTTATTCAACATATTCAAATGATGACAAGATATCCGCACCATGCTTTCCTACGGCAATTGTATGTTCAAAATGAGCCGCCGGCGATTTATCACGAGTCTTAATAGACCAACCGTCTTCATCCTGATAAACATACCGTTCGCCCATCACAATCATCGGCTCTATCGCTATCACCATTCCTTCTTTCAATTTCACTCCCTGCCCCCTTTTCCCATAATTCGGAACCGCCGGTTCCTCATGTAATTCCCGTCCTACGCCATGCCCCACCAACTCCCGAACTACAGAATAGCCGTGCGCCTCACAATAAGCCTGGATTGCATACCCTATATCCCCCACACGCTTTCCTGCCACAGCATTTTCTATGCCTATATATAAACTTTTTTTAGTCACTTCCAACAACTCATGCAAATCATCCGACACACTCCCCACTTCAAAAGTATAAGCACTGTCGCCATAAAAACCATTTTTCAAAGTCCCGCAATCTACTGAAACAATATCCCCCTCTTTCAAAATACATTCAGCAGACGGCATTCCATGAACAACAACATCATTCAATGAAATACACAGAGTGTATGGATAACCTTCACAATTCAAAAACCCCGGTTCAGCCCCACTCGAACGAATAAATTCTTCAGCAATCCGGTCCAGCTCTAATGTTGATATTCCTGGGCGGATGTGTTTTGCCACCTCGCCCAGTGTTTTACCAACCAACAAGTTGCTTTCCCTTAATAACTCAATCTCTTCTTCGCTCTTTATGGAAATCATGCCGCAAAATTACTAAAACTGTTGAAATTAGAAAAACAGTAAATTATAAATTAATATAATTTCATGCTAATATGCAGCAGGCCCTCCGGGCGTTTTTCCTTTTATGCGTCCAGTTTTCATCAGACCGTCATAATGGCGCATCAACAAATGTGATTCTATTTGCTGCAAAGTGTCCAGTACGACGCCCACCAAAATCAACAAAGACGTACCTCCATAAAACTGTGCAAACTGTTGGTTCACTCCTGCCATTGTCGCAAATGCCGGCATAATGGCCACGATACCCAAGAAGATAGAACCTGGCAAAGTTATACGTGACATAATCGTATCCAAAAATTCCATCGTCTTACGTCCCGGCTTTACACCCGGAATAAAACCACCATTCTTCTTCATATCCTCAGACATCTGCATCGGATTGACCGTAATAGCTGTATAGAAATAAGTAAAAGCAACAATCAGCACAAAGAAGGTTGCATTATACCAAAATCCCGTAAAATCGGAAAATGCAGCCGCAAAGCCTGTCATCGCCCCTCCCGCAGCATAATTAATAAAAGAAATGGGCAACAACATGATTGCTTGGGCGAAAATAATCGGCATCACCCCTGCAGCATTTATCTTCAAAGGGATATATTGACGAACACCCCCATATTGCTTGTTGCCAACGATACGCTTTGCATATTGAACCGGGACTTTACGTGTTCCTTGCACCAACAAAATGCTGCCGCAAAAAACAAAGAACAAAAATACAAGCTCAAGCAAAAACGCAACCAAACCTCCGCCTTGCTGGCTTACACGCGAAGTGAGTTCGGCAAAAAAACTAAATGGCAAACGAGCTATAATACCAATCATTATTATAATGGAAACCCCATTACCTATCCCTTTGTCCGTAATTTTTTCTCCCAACCATAACACAAACATGGAACCGGCTGCCAAAATCGCAACAGAATATATGGTAAAGAAAACACCTTTCATCAAAAAGTATTCGGGCTGGATTTGCATGTGCAAATTGGTAAGATACGCAGAACCTTGCAATATCAAGATGATGACTGTAAGATAACGGGTAATTTGATTAATCTTACGGCGACCGCTTTCACCTTCTCGTTGCATACGCTGGAAATAAGGAACCGCAATTCCCAACAACTGAACAACAATAGAAGCAGAAATATAAGGCATAATACCTAAAGCGAATATCGAAGCATTCGAGAATGCCCCTCCAGAAAACATATCCAACAAACCTAATACCCCATTATTTGCTGTCTGTTCCTGCAATGCAGCCAAACCAGCAGGATCTATGCCTGGCAATACAATTTCTGTTCCAAGTCGGTAAACAAGAATTAATCCCAAAGTCGTCAGAATTCGGGTTCTCAATTCCTCTATTTTCCAAATGTTCTTTAATGTATCAAATAACTTCATGTTCTTCCATTTAACTATTTAATCGTTCATCTCTTTATTTATCTTATTATGCAATAAGACAAATAAACAGACAAACGAGTAAACATATTTATAATACGACTACAGAACCTCCTGCAGCCTCAATTGCTTCAACAGCCTTCTTTGAAAATGCATTTGCTTTCACCTCAAGCTTCAACGTAAGCGTTCCCTCACCCAAGATTTTCACTAAAGCATTTTTATTCAATAAACCGGCATTAATCAAAGTTTCGCGATCAATCACAGACAAGTTATCCCTCTCTGCCAAAAATTGCAACATATTGACATTAATTGCCTTGTACTCTACACGATTAACATTTTTAAAACCGAATTTCGGAACACGTCTTTGCAAAGGCATCTGACCTCCTTCAAAACCAATTTTATCATGATAACCAGACCTGGATTTAGCTCCTTTATGTCCTCTTGTAGAAGTACCTCCCTTTCCCGAACCTTGACCACGACCGATCCTCCTTTCATGGTGCGTGGAGCCCAAAGCCGGTTTTAAGTTACTTAAGTCCATAGTTTATCTAACTTATAATATTTGACAAATTACTTTACTTCCTCAACACGAACCAAGTGACGCACTTTTGCCACCATACCTAAAATCTGTGGGGTTGCTTCGTGTTCTCTACTACTGTTCATTTTTCTCAAACCTAACGCTTGAATAGTACCTACCTGAGTTTTATCGCTACCGATTGTACTCTTCACAAGTGTAATCTTTATTCTTGCCATGACACACCTATTTAGCCATTAAACACTTTATCCAACCCAATCCCACGTTGCTGTGCAACTGTACGCGCATCACGCATAGCACTTAATGCAGCAATCGTTGCTTTCACCAAATTGTGAGGGTTAGACGAGCCTTTGCTCTTTGCCAAAACATCCCGGATACCAGCACTCTCCAATACTGCACGCATAGCACCTCCTGCCACCAAACCCGTACCAGAAGAAGCAGGTTTCATGAAAACTTCAGAGCCACTGAAACGCGCAATTTGTTCGTGAGGAATTGTGCCATTTAACACCGGTACCTTTATCAAATTCTTTTTGGCTGCTTCAATTCCCTTAGAAATCGCAGTAGTAACTTCATTGGCTTTTCCCAATCCCCAGCCAACAACTCCCTTCTCATCACCAACGACAACTATCGCAGCAAAACTAAAAGCACGACCACCTTTGGTAACTTTGGTTACACGATTGATAGCCACCAATCTGTCTTTTAACTCCAAGTCAGTATTATTTACTTTCTGTTCCATCTACTTTCCAATTAAAAATTGAGACCACCATTACGTGCAGCATCAGCCAAAGCCTTTACCCTGCCGTGATACAAATAACCATTTCTATCAAAAACAACGCTATTAATACCAGCAGCCTTAGCTTTTTCAGCAATTGCAGCCCCCACTAAAGCAGCCTGCTCTGTTTTTGTACCTTTTTTCTCTGCAATATCCTTACACAAGGAAGAAACTGAAACAATCGTCTTGCCTGCCTTGTCATCAATCAATTGAACAGATATTTGCGAATTTGAGCGGAAAACACTCATACGAGGACGTTCTGCCGTTCCAGAGACAATCTTGCGAATCCTCTGTTTTATCCTTAATCTTCTTTCTTCTTTAGTTAAAGCCATAACTTTTCACTCCTTTAGCAATTAAACCTTAGCTGACTTACCCGCTTTACGACGTACAACTTCCCCAACAAAGCGGATACCTTTACCTTTATAAGGCTCCGGTTTCCGGAAAGAACGAATCTTAGCAGCGACCTGCCCTATCAATTGTTTATCACAGCACTCTAAAGTAATAACCGGATTTGAGCGTTTTTCAGTCACAGCTGAAACCTTCACTTCAGCAGGCAACTGGAAAAAAATAGAGTGAGAATATCCCAGACCAAGTTCAAGAACCTGCCCCTCAGCATTAGCACGGAATCCCACACCTACTAATTCCTGCTTAACTACATAGCCTTCAGAAACTCCCACAACCATATTGTGCAACAAAGCACGATACAAACCATGCTGAGCCTTATGGTTTTTGTCCTCTGTGTGACGCTGTACATGCATCACATCATTCTCAACAGTAACAGTAAGGTCAGAACTTACTTTCTGAGAAAGTTGTCCTTTAGGTCCTTTCACAGTGACGGTATTGTCAGGGCTCACTGTTACAGTCACCCCCTGGGGTATATGAATTGGTAATTTTCCTATTCGTGACATTTCTTCTTCACTTTAAATTAATATACATAACACAATACCTCACCGCCAACATTCCGTTGACGAGCTTCTTTGTCTGTCATCAATCCCAATGACGTGGACAAGATGGCAATACCTAAACCATTCAACACTCGAGGCATATCCTCAACACTCGTATAACGGCGCAATCCCGGCTTTGACACACGGACCAAAGATTTAATGGCCGACTCTTTCGTCTCCGGATGATACTTCAAAGCAATCTTAATATTGCTTTTCGCCCCATCCTGCTCATACTTATAATTCAAGATATAACCTTTCTCTTTCAATATTCTGGTCATTTCCAGCTTCATTTTTGAACCCGGGATATTAACCACTTTATGACCTACTCTAACCGCATTTCTAATGCGTGTAAGAAAATCTGCTATTGGATCTGTCATCTCTTTTCATTTAAAATTATTACCAACTAGCCTTTTTAACTCCAGGAATCAAGCCTGCAGATGCCATTTCTCTGAATTGAATACGACTGATTCCAAATTGTCTCATGTATCCCCGAGGGCGTCCCGTCAATTTGCAACGATTATGCAAACGGATCGGATTAGAGTTCTTAGGCAGGAGACTCAGCCCAGCATAGTCACCTTCCGCTTTTAATTTTGCCCGTTTTGCTGCGTACTTTTCTACCAATTTTGCACGCTTTACCTCACGAGCCTTCATTGATTCTTTTGCCATTTCCTTTGTTTTTTAGTTCTTTTTAAATGGTAGTCCGAATTCCCTGAGCAGAGCAAAACCTTCTTCGTCGGTATTAGCCGAAGTCACAAACGTAATGTTCATTCCCATGATTTTGTGTACAGAATCCAACACAATTTCCGGGAATATGATCTGCTCTTCCAGACCTAATGTGTAATTTCCTTTACCGTCTAATTTACTATTAATACCCTTAAAATCGCGAATGCGAGGCAGGGCACTACAAATCAACCTTTCAAGAAATTCATACATCCTATCCTTACGCAAAGTCACCTTTACCCCAATAGGCATGCCCTTACGTAATTTAAAATTGGAAACGTCTTTTGTTGACTTTCCTACCACTGCTTTCTGACCGGTTATCGCGGTTATTTCATTCAGTGAAAACTCAAGGATTTTTTTATCCTGAATAGCTGATCCCACCCCTTGGTTGATTACTATCTTCTCCAACCGAGGAGTCTGCATAACTGACTTGTATCCGAATTCCTTCATCAAAGTCGGTACAATTTCTTCGTTATACTTCTTTCTAAGATTTGGTACGTATTTCATTATCCAATTTTTATTATGCTTCACACAGCATTTTATTGCGGCGGCAAAGCTACAAAATTAATTTTAAACATGCAACACCAAGGCCAAGTATAATTAAAACCAAGCCTTGGGATGCATTTTATAGTTTCACAACTATATGTTATTTCAAAATCTCTCCTGATTTTTTGGCATATCTTACCAGCTTCCCATTCTCATCACGCTTGCGCCCGATACGGGTAGCCTTCCCGGTGGAAGGGTCTATCGGATTCAAGTTTGAAATATGAATCGGAGCCTCTTGCTTAATAATACCGCCTTGAGGATGCTTTGCATTAGGTTTGGTATGTTTGCTTACCATATTAACCCCCTCTACAATTGCCCTCTCTTTCTCAGGAAAAACTTCCAAAACCTTACCCTGCTTGCCTTTGTCCTCTCCGGCATTCACCAGAACCAAATCGCCTTTCTTAATATGAAATTTCCTATTCATCGCTCTAAATTTTCAATTAATTAAAGTACTTCTGGAGCTAACGAAACAATCTTCGTATAACCTTCACGAACTTCCCTGGCAACAGGGCCAAAAATACGAGTACCCCTCATTTCGCCGGCATTATTCAACAATACACATGCGTTGTCGTCAAAACGGATATAAGAACCATCCGGACGCCTGTACTCTTTCGTCGTACGCACTACCACTGCCTTACTAACCATCCCCTGTTTCACATCTCCATTCGGCAGGGCGCTCTTCACAGCAACAACGATTTTATCGCCGACACGAGCATACCTCTTTCGCGTTCCGCCAAGAACACGAATACAGAGAACTTCCTTTGCTCCGCTGTTATCTGCAACTGATAATCTTGTTTCCTGTTGTATCATAACTACTTCACTCTTTCAACAATTTCAACTAATCTCCATCTCTTCATTTTACTCAAAGGACGGGTTTCCATTATTCTCACCGTATCACCAATATTACACTCATTCTTTTCATCATGAGCCGTAAATTTCTTGGTCTTCTTTACAAACTTTCCGTAAATCGGGTGTTTCTCTTTAAAATGTACAGCAACGGTGATTGTTTTATCCATCTTATTGCTCAGTACTACACCTATACGCTCTTTTCTAAGATTTCTTTCCATTGCCTTACTTTTTTTCAGTTAATTCTCTCTTACGCAATTCTGTTAACAGACGTGCAATAGTCTTGCGAGTTGCACGAATCTGCATCGGATTCTCCAACGGAGTCACCGCGTGGTTCATAACAAGCTTATTCAAAGCTGCCTTCTCAGCTACGACTTTCTCTTTAAGCTCTGCAGTGGTCATCTGTACAATTTCTGAATTTTTCATCTCTCTGACAAATTAATTTTAAAGTTAAAGTCGGAAGACTTATTCTTCTACATAATCACGTCTAACCACAAACTTCGTCGTAATAGGCAACTTCTGTGCAGCGAGACGCAAAGCCTCTTTAGCCACAGCATACGGCACCCCGTCTGCTTCAAAAAGAATCCTTCCTGGAGTAACAGGAGCCACAAAACCTTCCGGATTACCTTTACCTTTACCCATACGTACCTCTGCAGGTTTTTTGGTGATTGGCTTATCGGGGAATATACGAATCCATATTTGTCCCTGACGTTGCATATAACGCGTCACTGCAACACGGGCAGCTTCTATCTGGCGTCCCTCAATCCATTTCTCTTCCAACGCCTTGATCCCAAAAGATCCGAATGCAAGCTGGTTACCTCTCTGGGCATTCCCTTTCATTCTTCCCTTCTGACTTCTTCTAAATTTAGTCCTTTTTGGCTGTAACATAGCTCTTCGTTTTTTTAATTTAAAAGACTATTACTTTCTTTTTTTCTTAAACCCGCCCTTCTTTCCATCACCTTTTCCTGCCATGGAAGAACGGCCATTGTCACGGCTCTGAAGCAATGAATTCGGAACAAGCTCACGTTTTCCATATACTTCACCCTTGCAAATCCACACTTTAATACCCAACAGACCATAAGTAGTAAGGGCTTCAGCCTGTGCGTAATCTATATCTGCCCGGAAAGTATGCAACGGGGTTCTCCCTTCCTTGAACATTTCCGCACGTGCCATTTCCGCGCCATTCAAACGACCGGAAATCAAAATCTTGATTCCCTCAGCCCCCATTCTCATGGTTGACGCGATAGCCATTTTAATGGCACGCCGATAAGCCACACGCCCTTCCAACTGACGGGCAATATTATTACCTACAATCACAGCATCCAACTCCGGACGCTTAATCTCAAAGATATTAATCTGAACCTCCTTGTCAGTTATCTTCTTCAATTCCTCTTTCAACTTGTCAACTTCCTGACCGCCCTTACCGATAATAATACCCGGACGTGCCGTGTTGATTGTAATGGTAATGAGCTTCAGTGTACGTTCGATAACAATCTTAGCGATACCAGCCTTGGCGAGACGTGCATTCAAGTATTTCCTGATCTTATAGTCTTCCACCAATTTATCACCATAATTCTTGCCACCGAACCAATTAGAATCCCATCCTCGGATGATACCTAATCTATTGCTTATTGGATTACATTTTTGTCCCATGCTTTAGTCTTTTACAGTGTTTTCAACAACGGCAGTTTTACTTCCCAACACAATTGTTACGTGGTTGGATCTCTTGCGAATTCTGTGAGCTCTTCCTTGAGGAGCCGGACGCAATCTTTTCAAAATCCCGGCGCCATCAACAAAAATCTCCTTAATATAAAGGGCTGCATCATCAATACGTGCACCGTCATTCTTAACGCTCCAGTTCGCAATGGCAGAAAGCAATAATTTCTCCACCTTGCGAGCCGCTTCCTTAGGACAAAATTTCAGCGTATCCAAAGCCTTCTGTACGTCCATTCCACGTACAAGGTCTGCCACCAACCTCATTTTCTGAGGTGATGAAGGACAATTATGCAGCACAGCGAAAGCCTTTTGTTTTCTGGCTTCCTTCATCTGATTTGCTTTTATTCTTTTTCTTGCACCCATCTTATACAATTATTCATTTTGTTCAACTTACCACGCTTTATTTCTTTTTCTTATCAGCGTGACCTCTAAATGTACGTGTCGGAGCAAACTCACCCAATTTATGACCTACCATATTTTCAGTCACATAAACAGGAATGAATTTATTACCATTATGCACAGCTATCGTATGTCCGACAAAATCAGGAGAAATCATGGAATAACGAGCCCAAGTCTTAACAACTGATTTCTTATTGGTCTCATTCATCGCCAATATTCTTTTCTCCAGCTTTACATCAATAAAAGGACCTTTTTTTAATGAACGACTCATAACATCAAAATTTAATCAGTTATTATTTCCTTCTCTCTACTATGTACTTTGAAGAATCCTTCTTCGGAGACCGAGTCTTATAACCCTTAGCCAACAAGCCCTTGCGAGACCTCGGATGACCACCGGAAGCACGACCTTCACCACCACCCATCGGGTGATCTACAGGGTTCATTACCACACCACGTACACGAGGACGGCGTCCCAGCCAACGGGTACGTCCAGCTTTTCCGGAACGTTCCAAAGAATGGTCAGGATTAGAAACTGTACCCACAGTAGCTTTACAGGTTACCAGCACCATTCGTACCTCTCCTGAAGGCAACTTAATGGAAGCATACTTTCCTTCCCTTGCAACTAATTGAGCATAAGAACCGGCGCTACGAGCCATCACCGCTCCCTGTCCAGGTCTTAATTCAATGTTATGAATAATTGTACCCAATGGAATTTCAGACAGATACAGCGTATTTCCCACTTCCGGAGCCACGCCTTTGCCACTTTCTACAATCTGACCTACTGTCAAACCGATAGGCGCCACAATATAACGCTTCTCTCCATCAGCATATACCAACAATGCAATACGTGCAGTACGGTTAGGATCATACTCTATCGTCGCTACACGGGCAGGTATATTTTCCTTCTCACGCTTAAAATCAATCAATCTGTATCTGCGTTTATGACCACCACCTATATACCTCATTGTCATCTTACCGGTATTATTACGTCCACCGGTTTTGCTGTAGGGTCTCAACAATGATTTCTCAGGTTTATCTGTCGTCACCTGTTCGAAAGTATTCACTACTTTCCCCCTTTGGCCAGGTGTTACAGGATTCAATTTTCTTACAGCCATGTTATTTAAATATTGCTAAAAAAATCAATTTTATCACCTTCTGCTAAAGTAACAATCGCTTTCTTGAATGAAGGGGTACGCCCAGAAACCACCCCAGCCCTCGTATAACGGGACTTTACCGTCCCCTGGTAACGCTGGGTATTTACTGCAACGACCTTTACTCCATACATCGCTTCAACTGCATTCTTTATCTCAATCTTATTGGCATCCTTCGCCACCAAAAAAGCCACCTTGTTCTGCGTATCGGTCAGCTTTGTCATCTTTTCCGTCAATACGGGCTTAATAATAATTTCCATCTTGCTTCATTAATTAAGATTGAACATTGCGTTAAGGCCCTCCACAGAACTTTCAATCAAAACAAGGTTCTTTGCCTTCATAATGTTGTAAGTCGCAAGGTCGCAAACCCGCATCACTTCTACCCCCTGCAAATTACGGGCAGACAGCAATACGTTCTCATTCACTTCCTTACCCAGCACCAACAACAACCTGCCGCTATTAACCTGCAGATTATTCATCAAAGCAACCATTTGTTTGGTCTTCGGTGCCTCAAAGGTGAAATCCTCTACGACTTTCACTGCATTTGCACCAGCTTTTACGGACAAAGCTGATTTACGAGCCAATTTCTTTAACTTCTTGTTCAGCTTAAAGCTGTAGTCTCTTGGAACAGGACCAAATACACGACCTCCACCTCTGAACTCCGGATTCTTGATGCCACCGGCACGAGCGCCGCCAGTACCTTTCTGTTTCTTCAATTTACGGGTACTACCGGAAACCTCATTCCTCTGTTTTGATTTATGAGTACCTTGGCGGTTATTGGCCAAGAACTGCTTTACATCAAGATAGATTGCATGCTCATTAGGCGTTATTCCAAAGATGGCATCGTCCAATACCACCTTTCTACCGGTATCTTGACCGGCAATGTTTAGTACACTTAACTCCATTACTTCTGAATAATTACGTATGAACCTTTAGTTCCGGGGACAGACCCTTTCACCAACAACAAATTGTTTTCAGGAATTACTTTCAAAACTTCCAAGTTCTCCACTGTGACTCTATCACCGCCCATACGTCCGCCCATGCGCATACCTTTAAATACACGTGCCGGAGTAGAACATGCACCGATAGAACCCGGTTTCCTGGTACGGTTGTGCTGACCGTGAGTAGTCTGCCCAACCCCGCCAAAACCATGACGTTTCACAACGCCCTGATAACCTTTTCCTTTTGAAATTCCTACAACATCAACAAAAGACACCCCTTCCAAAATCCGCACGTCAATGACATCGCCCAACTTGTATTCTTCCTCAAATCCGGCGAACTCTACAAGTTTACGTTTTGGAGTTGTACCTGCTTTCTTAAAATGCCCACTTAGCTGCTTCGTCGTGTGCTTCTCCTTCTTTTCGTCAAAGCCCAACTGAAGCGCTTCGTAACCATCCTTCTCCAAGGTCTTCACCTGGGTTACGACACATGGACCACATTCAATAACAGTGCATGGAACATTCTTTCCCTCAACACTGAAAACGGAAGTCATTCCGACTTTTTTTCCAATTAAACCTGGTAATTTCATCTCTTTAATAGTTTAATCTTCACAACGACATAGGATCTCGCCGTTCAATTGTTACACTTTAATCTCTACTTCAACACCACTGGGCAGCTCAAGCTTCATCAACGCATCGATTGTTCCAGCCGTTGAGCTGTAAATGTCAATCAAACGCTTGAACGTACATAACAAAAATTGCTCGCGGCTCTTCTTGTTCACAAAAGTCGAGCGGTTAACAGTAAATATCCCCCTGTGGGTAGGAAGAGGAATCGGACCGCTTACCACAGCGCCCGTTGCCTTTACTGTCTTTACAATCTTCTCTGCAGACTTGTCCACCAAGTTGTGATCGTAAGATTTTAACTTAATTCTGATTTTTTGGCTCATGTTTTTTAGTTATTATATTTAAGCGGTCGGAAAGAGAACACTCTTCCCGACATTAATTTCTCAAATTAAATCCACACGTCCGTTAGCTTTCTCTACAACCTCCTTTGCGATATTCTTCGGCACCTCGGCATAATGGTCAAATTCCATAGAAGAACTTGCACGGCCGGATGACAAAGTACGCAACACAGTCACATAACCGAATTGCTCAGCCAAAGGCACTTTTGCTGTAATCACACGTGCGCCGACACGTGAATCCATATTCTCCACCTGACCGCGGCGACGGTTCAAGTCAGCAATGATGTCACCCATGAAGTCTTCCGGAGTAACAACCTCCAACTTCATAATCGGCTCCAACAACACCGGCTTAGCCTTCTGTGCAGCTTCCTTATAACCAATCTTCGCTGCCATTTCAAAAGAAAGGGCATCTGAGTCCACCGGGTGGAAAGAACCATCCAGCAAAGTCACCTTCAGGGATTCCAAAGCATAGCCTGCCAACACACCGTTCTGCATAGCCTCCTTGAAACCTTTCTCCACAGACGGGATAAACTCCTTCGGAATATTACCACCTTTCACCTCATTGACAAAAGTAAGACCTTCCTTGCCTTCCTCGCCCGGCTCCATGCGGAAAATAATATCAGCGAATTTACCACGACCACCAGTCTGTTTCTTAAATACATGGCGGTGTTCAACCGGCATGGTAATCGCTTCCTTGTAAGAAACCTGAGGAGCACCTTGGTTACATTCCACTTTAAACTCACGTTTCAAGCGGTCAATGATAATATCCAAATGCAACTCACCCATACCGCTGATGACAGTCTGACCGGAATCCTCATCCGTCTTCACGCGGAACGTCGGGTCTTCCTCAGCCAATTTTGCCAAAGCCATACCCAACTTATCCGTATCCTTCTGGGTCAGAGGCTCAACAGCAATACCAATCACCGGTTCCGGGAAAGTCATGCTCTCCAATACAATCGGCTGCTCCTCGGAACACAAGGTATCACCGGTACGGATATCCTTGAAACCTACGCAAGCACAAATATCTCCTGCTTCCAGCATCTCTTTCGGCATCTGCTTGTTAGAGTGCATCTGGAACAAACGGGAAATACGCTCTTTCTTATCCGTACGGGGGTTATACACGTATGACCCTGCCTCTATCTTGCCTGAATAAATTCGGGTATAGCACAAACGGCCAACAAACGGGTCAGTAGCAATCTTAAATGCCAAAGCCGACAGCGGAGCCTCCGGATCAACCGGGAAATGCACCTCCTCGCCAGTACGGGGATCCGTACCCTTGCTGTTGGGAATATCCAATGGATTCGGCAAATAAGCGATAACTGCATCCAACAAATTCTGGACACCTTTATTCTTGAAAGAAGAACCACACATCACCGGACAGAAATCCATGGCAATCACCGCCTTACGGATAACCGTCTTCAAATCCTCCGCCGTAATGGAATCCGGGTCCTCAAAAAAGCGCTCCATCAAAGCCTCATCCTGCACGGCAGCAGCCTCCACCAATTTCTCCCTCCATTCCTGGGCTTCAGCCATCATATTTTCAGGAATATCCTTTACGGTAGCCTCCATTGCCCCATTCTCCCACACGTATGCCTTCATCTCCACCAAATCCACAATTCCCTGGAAATTCTCCTCTGCGCCGATAGGCAATACCAAAGGCACCGGATTGGCACCCAACTTCTCTTTGATTTCACGGACAGCCTTGAAAAAATCAGCACCGGAACGGTCCATCTTATTCACAAAAGCAATCCGCGGCACGCCATACTTATTCGCCTGGCGCCATACGGTCTCAGACTGTGCTTCCACACCGCCCACCGCACAAAACAAAGCCACAGCACCGTCCAACACACGCAGAGAACGCTCCACTTCCACCGTGAAGTCCACGTGTCCCGGAGTATCAATAATATTAATTTTATAGTCATGCCCCTGGTATTTCCAATAACAAGTGGTAGCAGCAGAAGTAATCGTAATACCCCGCTCCTGCTCCTGCACCATCCAGTCCATTGTGGCAGTACCGTCATGGGTCTCCCCAATCTTATGGTTTACGCCAGTGAAATACAGGATACGCTCAGTCGTTGTTGTTTTACCGGCATCAATATGGGCCATGATGCCGATATTCCTTGTGTAATGTAAATCTCTTTTTGCCATTGATAGTATCTACTCCTTGCTAAATTAAAACCTGAAATGCGCAAATGCCCGGTTAGCCTCAGCCATACGGTGAGTATCCTCTTTCTTTTTAAAGGCAGCGCCTTCTTCCTTGTAAGCAGCCATAATTTCAGCAGCAAGCTTCTCCGACATGCTATGCCCACTCCTCTTACGAGAGTAAAGAATCATATTTTTTACAGAAATTGCCCGCTTGCGAGTTGGATTAATCTCCGTCGGCACCTGGAAAGTCGCACCACCTACCCGGCGGCTCTTCACCTCCACTTGGGGAGTAATATTTTCCAATGCCTGCTTCCAAATCTCTAAAGCAGTTTTCTCTTCCTTCTTTGCCATCTTCTCCTCTACAATATCCAATGCATCGTAGAAAATCCTGAAAGCGATAGTCTTTTTTCCGTCCACCATGAGATCATTCACAAATCTCGTTACCAAAACATCATTGAATTTCGGATCCGGCAACAGAATTCTTTTCTTTGGTTTTGCTTTTCTCATCTCTTCTTTGTTTACGAATCTGTTCGTCAAGCTGCCCTACTTCGGTCTTCAACGGTTTCCCAACCATTTACTCAACTGTATTCGGGAACGCCTCATAAACACAATTCCTGTTAATCACTAATTTTACTTTTTACCTTTTGCAGGAGCAGCAGCCTGTCCCGGTTTCGGTCTCTTGGCACCATATTTAGAACGCCCTTGGCAACGTCCGGTCACACCGGCAGCATCCAGCGTACCACGAATCAGGTGATAGCGCACACCCGGCAAATCCTTCACACGGCCACCGCGAATCAACACGATGGAGTGCTCTTGCAAATTATGGCCTTCGCCCGGAATGTAAGCATTCACTTCCTTGCCATTTGTCAATCTAACACGTGCCACCTTCCTCATTGCTGAGTTCGGCTTTTTCGGGGTCGTCGTATAAACGCGCACGCAAACCCCTCTTCTTTGCGGACAAGCATCCAAAGCCGGAGCTTTACTTTTGTCCTCGATCTTTACTCTTCCTTTTCTTACTAACTGTTGAATAGTAGGCATTTCACAAGTACTCTTTTAAATTAATATACTTTTATCCAAAATGGAGCGCAAATGTACATACTATTTTTTTCACCTGCAAATATTTTCCACTATTTTTCTTCAGCACGCACAAGAAATCCAGAACGTTACCCCCACCGTCCCTCCAACATCCGTACTGTCCCTCCTCCCTATCCATACCCGCGTCCCGTTCCCGTCCCTCCGCCGTACCCTGTCAAACCGCCACTCTTTCCAGCCTCCACAGACTCCAATCACAAGGGACTCCCATATTTCACTAACTTGTCTTTTATATTTCAGTATCTATTTACTTATAAATTTTTGTTATAAAAATCTATTACAAACCTATTCTTATCCTATTCTAATAGGGTTTGATTAGGGTTTGAATAGGGTTTGATTAGGTTTAGCTGTCTCTAAACCCTCACTCAAATATATCCAAAACCTAAGAAAACTCCCGGACTTCCATCGCATCACCTGCCCACTTATCCAGGAAACAAAACAAAAAGCCGGGCAACTTTTCTCTCGTCACCCGGCTTTATTACTGAATCCCAAAAATCTATGTCATGCGAATTTTAGGGGCTTCACGTTCTAATGCTTCAGCTTCATCTGTTTTCCCTAATGCCCGCAGAATACGTGCCTTCACTTTCATGTATTCCGATTTATAATAACCCGTAGGTGCTGTCTCCATACAAGCATCCAGCCAAACATTCGCTTCTTGAAGGAAATCCTTATCACCCAACGTTTCTATATGCCGGAAGGAATTGCGAATAAAATCCAACTTATCTTGCGGATCATAGAAAATACCGTAATGAAGAGAATTACGTATTTCATCCAGCATACCACGCATATCCCCAGTTTTCAAATACTTTGCCGCATAGAGAGTGGCTATGTATTGGGGAACTTTGGGCAAGTTTTGCGTAAAAAGATAAGCCAATAAGTCATCATAGCGTTGCTGGTTAAAAGCACCTTTATCCGGTGTCCACCACAAGAATCCGTTCACTGCACTTTTCAAGGTATAATCCAGAAAAATATTTATTGTATCCCTGTCTCTTATACACATCTGAC
>DXFT01000101.1 GCA_019114285.1 Candidatus Odoribacter faecigallinarum | reverse complement strand
GCCCCACACTCAATTCTTCCAGACGCGCCCAGGCTCCTTCGGAAGCGGGAATCGTCCCGGTGAGCTGGTTGTTCCACAGATAGCATTCCTTCAAATCGGGAAGAAGGCTCAAAGAGACGGGAATGGTGTCGTTCAATTGATTGTCGCTCAAATTCAAGACTTGCAAATGGCGGAGTTGTCCCAATTCTGAAGGAATGGCTCCCGTCAAACGGTTCTGCCGCAAATACAGTTTTTTAAGCGCATCCAACTTCCCCAGTTCCGGCGGAAGCGTGCCGGAGAGGTTGTTATAGCTTAATGTCAAAGACGTTAATGCCCAGCAATTGCCCAATTCCGGCGGAATGGCTCCCGTCAGACGGTTACTGCCCAGATTCAAAAAATCGAGGTTCTGCAGCAACCCGATTTCCGGCGGGATGGCACCGCTCAGCTGATTTTGAGAAAGCCCCAGGTTCTCCAAGGCAAGGGCTTCGCCAATCTCGGGCGGGATGGCACCGGTCAGGCGGTTGTTGAAAAGGTAAAGCGTGGTCAGGTTGGGATTGGCAAAGAGGGTGCCGGGAATAGCCGCGGTCAGCTGATTGTCGTTCAAACGCAGGGATTCCAAGGCAGTCATGTATGTCCATTCGGCAGGAATTTGCCCTGTAAGTTTGTTCCCGGACAGGTCAATATCCCGCAAATTCTTCAGCACGCCGATGGAAGCGGGCAGCGTGCCGGTCAATTGGTTGTTTTGCAACTCCAGACTTTCCAAACATTGCATTTTCTCCCAATGCTCCGGCAAATCACCGGTAAAACGGTTGTCTCTCGCAATAAATATCCGCAAATGAGCCAATTGGGTCAAACTTTCGGGCAATGGACCGGAGAATTGGTTGCCGTATATAAGCAATTCATCCAATTTTTCCAAGTCACCTAAATCCGGCAGGAAAGCACCTGAAAACCGATTCCCCCATATCCGCAAAACAGACAAATGGGCAAGCCTGCATACACTTGCCGGGAAAGTACCCTCAAAATCATTATCTGCAAGGTCAAGATGTTCCAATTCCGTCAATGTTTGCCAGCAATCCGGCAATTGTCCTGTCAAGTGATTGCCCATCAAATATAAATACAATAATCCTGTGCATTCACCAAGTTCTTGGGGCAACCTGCCGGTCAATTTATTATTGCGGAAATCCAACATACGAATCGTCTGCACTTGGAACAAGGCAGGAGGCAAAGAGCCTTGCAGGTTATTGCCAGCCAAATCAACATACAACAATCCGTCAGCGTCCCTGATTATGCCTGCCCATTCCTCCAACGGTTTGTCGCTTAACCAGTTGCGGTTATTTATCCAATGGTCGCCATCGGTGGCATGGTAGAGGGCGGTGAGGGCTTCACGCTCCGCCTTGAGTTGCTTTTTGGAGACTGCGGCAACCACGGTTTGCGTCTTCGACGTGACTTTCCCGTCCGCCACTTCTTTGCGGGCTTTTTTCTTCTCGCGCCCACGCCCATTTTGCGCATAAGCGTCATGGAACAAAAACACGGCTGCCAGAAAGAGTCCAAAGAAATAAAGTGCTTTCATAAATCTCAGTTTATATGGTTTATTGCCCAAATATAGAGAATTTATCCGAAATAACCAATCCCATGAAAAAAGCCGAGCCCCTCGCGGAACCCGGCTTCCCTATCATGAAAACTACAAAATTATTTCTTCACAGGAGCGGAAGCAGCCGTCTTCTTCCCAAACTTCCTCCGAAGGTCGTATGCCAACGGGGTTGCCACAAACAAGGAAGAATAAGTACCGGTTGCAATACCTATCAACAAAGCAAATACAAAGGCTTTGATGGAGGTGCCGCCGAAAATAAAGATAGCAATCAACACAATCAAGGTGGACAACGAAGTACTGAACGTACGGCGCAAAGTTGAATTCAAAGCCGCATTCGTTGAATCCACTGCATCCCGCTTCGGATAGAGACGGCGGTATTCACGGATACGGTCAAAGATGACCACCGTGTCGTTGATGGAGTAACCCACGACTGTCAAAATGGCTGCAATAAAGGCTTGGTCCACTTCCAGCGAGAAGGGCAATACCCCTGCCAATAAAGAATACAGACCCAAAACGACAATGGAGTCATGCGCCAATCCGACAACCGCTCCGGCACCGTATTCCCATTCAGAGAAACGAATCATGATGTAGAGGAAGATGACAAACAATGCCAATACGACACACCAGATAGCTGCACGGGTAATGTCCTCAGCCACGGCAGGTCCCACCTTTTCGGACATCTGGCGGTAATCGCTCAGGAACACTTCCTTGGAGGTACCTTCAGGCAGATAATCTTTCAAACCTTCGTAGAGCAGGGTTTCCACTTCGTTGTCGGCTTCCGTGCTCTCGTCTTCAATGCGGTATTTCGTCGTAATCCGAACTTGCTGGTCATTCCCGAAAGTCTTCACTTCAGGGCTGCTGCCATATACGGCTGCCAGGCTTTCAGCAACGTCTTCCACCTGCACCGGCTGGTCAAACTTCACGGTATAAGTACGTCCACCCACAAAGTCAATGCCTTGGTCCAAGCCTCTCGTAAACAAAGACACGAGACAAACAAAGGTGATGACACCGGATACAATGTACCCCACGCGCCGACGCTGGATAAAGGGGAAATGCACATCCCGCAGCCAGTTGGCTGTCAGCGGAGTGGTAAAGGTCACATTCTCCCGTTTCTTTGCCCAACGGTCAATAATCAGGCGGGAAATAAAGATAGAGGTAAACAGTGAGGTAAAGATACCGATAATCAACGTCGTTGCAAACCCTTTAATCGGACCTTCACCGAAATAGTAAAGGATGAAACCGGTCAACAACGTGGTTACCTGACCGTCAATAATAGCGGAATAAGCCATCTTGTACCCTTCCTTGATAGCCAGCTTCAAGCCCTTGCCGCCACGCAATTCCTCCTGGATACGTTCGTAAATCAACACGTTCGCATCCACTGCCATACCCATTGTCAATACGATACCGGCAATACCCGGCAATGTCAGCACGGCTCCAATGGATGCCAGCACACCGAAGAGGAAGAACAAGTTCACCAACAAGGCAATATCCGCTGCCAAACCGGCGTTCTTGCTATAGAAGAACCACATATAAACCAGTACCAATACGAAGGCAATCACAAATGACCACATACCGGCCTGGATGGACTCGCTACCCAAGGACGGACCAACAATTTCATCGGCAATGATGCGTGCCGGGGCAGGCAATTTACCGGACTCCAGGATATTTGCCAGGTCCTGTGCCTCCTTGATGTCAAACTGACCGGTAATAACGGAGCTACCTCCGGTAATTTCCGTCTGCACGTTCGGGGAAGAACATACAAAACCATCCAACACGATGGCGATGCAATGCCCCACGTTCTCCTTCGTCAAGCGCGCCCATGTCTTGCTTCCTTCGGAATTCATGGTCATGTTCACCACGGGACGGCTGCCATTGTGCTCGAAATCCTGGCGTGCGCTCGTGACTACTCCTCCGTCCATCGGCGCTTTGCCGTCGCGGGTAGTAATCTTGATGGCATGCAAAGTGACCAGACCGTTCTGGGCTTTCATCTCCCACAACAAGCGTGAGTTACGCGGGAAAGAAGCCTTCACTTGCGGAAGGGCAAGCAACTTGTTCACCGCGCCGGTATCCTGCACGCGGGCATAACCAACGATAGAACCGTTCGGAATCACTTGTCCGTTCCGGTCGATATTCGGAGTCAATACTGCAAACAACGGATTTTGCTTCTTAAACTCTTCCTCATTGGACATCAACTGGTTCAGAGAATCCTGCGCTGCCACGCCGGCAATCAGGCTGTTTTCCGTCGTATCGGCGGTTGCCTCAGCAGGTGTTGCATCCGTAGTCCCTGCGCCTTCTGTTTCAGAGCCTGCCTCTGAAACGGCAAGCAACTCGCGCGCTTTCTCGTTCGCGCTCTGCAGGTAAGGGAAAAAGTCCCCGTTGTCGAAAGTTTCGTAAAATTCCAAAGCGGCTGTTCCCTGCAACAATTTCCGCACGCGCTGTGCGTCCTTGATGCCCGGCAACTCAATCACGATACGCCCGGAAACGTCCGACTTGCGGATATTCGGCTGTGCCACTCCGAAACGGTCAATACGCGTACGTAAAATATTAAACGTATTGTCAATGGCTCCGTCAGCCTCTGTCCGTATCACATCCAACACTTCCTGGTTCGTGGCGCCGATTTTGATTTTATCCTTCAGTTCCACTGTCCCGAACAAATCCGGGGAAGCCAATTGGGCGTCCGGCGCAATCCGTTCAAACGCTTCGCCAAACAAAGTGACAAAATCCTTCGGGCTTGTCTTCCTCATCTCAATAGCTTCCGCTATCGCCTGATTGAAGGCAGGGTCCGGGGTATTGTTCGCCAGGCTTCTCACCACGTCCGCCACGTCCACCTCCATCGTCACGTTCATACCACCCCGCAGGTCAAGACCCAAGTTCAATTCCAACTCTTTACACTCCTTATACGTATATTTCGCTATACCCAAGAAGTTGTAAACCACTTGATTCGCCATCGAATCCAGATATACCTTCTCCTTATCCGTATCGCCCTGTGCATATTCACGCGCAGCGCTTTCCACCCGATTGGTCTTCCAGGTGAAGGATAACTGGTAAAGACTCACCAACGCAAATGCTACGGCAAGTAATGTAATCGCTCCTTTATTCTGCATCTTACAATTGTTATTATATTACTTAATTCCTATTAAATCCAATTATCAGATTAATGCGCAAAAGTATAATTTTTTTCGATAAAAACACCTAAAACACCATTTAAAGTTCTCCAAATTCAGTTTTTTCCAAAATTCAAGGTCAATTTCTTACGAGAATAATCTATCACCGCCCGGTAATTCACAAAAAAATCACACCCCAACAAGCCTATGATTTTACGACTCAAATGCTTGTCATACATCTCATTGACATATTCCAAATCCATGGCTGCCAAACGAAAATCCTTTATCTTCCTTCCCCCGAGCCGGAATACATCCGCCCGGATAATGCGCACATCCTCTATCTGCCCGGACACGCTCCCCGACTGCACCTTGACCTCCGCCCCCTCCAGTTCTTTCCCGGGAAAGAGTTTCCGCTCCACCACCGTGACCGAAGCCCCCGTATCCACAATCATGTCCCCACGCACGCCATCGATTTCTACAGGCACAATCAAATGAAAACTACTGTCTTCCAACTCCACCAGCTCCAAATCCACCTCCGCTCGCCGGGACAAATACCTCCTGCCCCATTCCGCGGCAATATCATGCTTTCCGTATCTTGTTCTTTTCATAACCTAAACCTAATGGCGCAAAAATAAAAAAACCGTTCCGAAAACACGGAACGGTTCACAAAAATTATGCTGTCTGATTAAAACATTTTCATGTTGTCCAGCACATCCATCACAGAACGGACAGCCTTTGCGGAAGTTGCCAGCAATTCCTTTTCTTCCTCGTCCAGCTGCACTTCGATAATCCGCTCGATACCGTTCTTGCCCAATACCACCGGAACGCCCAGGTAAATGTCCTTCATGCCGTATTCGCCGTTCAACATGGCGCATACCGGGAACACACGCTTCTGGTCGCGGATAATGGCTTCCACCATCTGTGCTGCCGCAGCACC
Source organism: Candidatus Odoribacter faecigallinarum (assembly GCA_019114285.1). Classification (GTDB taxonomy): domain Bacteria; phylum Bacteroidota; class Bacteroidia; order Bacteroidales; family Marinifilaceae; genus Odoribacter; species Odoribacter faecigallinarum. The sequence goes on along the minus strand of DXFT01000101.1, from coordinate 1,548 downwards.
CGGAGCATACCATGCCGACGTGCCCATCAGTTTAACCAATTCGCCGCCGCCCACCTTCGTGCGCTCGATGATGGCATGCAACTTGTCGGCGTCAATCAATTCCGTTACAGGAATACCGCCCACTGACGTATAGCGTGGAAGCGGAACCATCGTGTCCCCATGACCGCCCAGCAACAAAGCCTGGATGTCCTTCGGCGATACGTTCAATGCCTCAGCCAGGAAAGCCCGGTAACGTGCCGTGTCCAACACGCCTGCCATACCGAACACCCGCGAAGAATCCACCTTTGCTGTCAGGAATGCACAGTAGCACATCACATCCAACGGGTTGGAAACAATGATAATCTTGGCATTCGGCGAGTGCTTGATGACATTTTCCGTCACGGACTTCACAATGCCCGCATTCGTTGAAATCAAATCATCGCGGCTCATGCCCGGCTTGCGGGGAAGACCTGAAGTAATCACCACCACTTCCGAACCGTTCGTAGCCTCATAATCATTCGTCACGCCCTTGATGCGCGTATCATACAAATTGATAGGGGCAGTCTGCCACATATCCAATGACTTGCCTTCTGCGACACCTTCCTTGATATCCAGCAGGACCACTTCATTCACAATGTCTTTCTCAGCGATGCAATTGGCACATGTTGCGCCAACATTACCCGCACCAACAACTGTTACTTTCATTTCTGTAATAATTTTATTGTTATACTATATACATGTCGTACAATTCCGATGCCAAATTTATACATTTTCCCCAGAAAACGCAAAGATTGCAGAAAAAATTCTCTAATATCCGTGCAAATAAAACCAAACCTCCCCTCAACGAAGGCGCCGCCGCTGGAAATACAAGAACCATAGCGGCAACACCGTCCCCTTCAAAATGCTCGAAAGCGTGATGCTCCACCAAATGCCGTTCAGCCCCAGCTCCGGGACAGCCGTCAGCAGGTAAGCCAACGGGATGCGCGCCCCCGTCAGCAGGATACCCGTCAGTGCGGGAGGAAGCGTATGCCCCGTCCCGTTGAACGCCCCCGCGGTCACCGATTCCGTCACCATGAACAACTGCGAGAGGGCAAGTATCTTCAAATAATCCCCGCCTGCCGCAATGGCATCCGGTTCATTCACAAAAAGGCTGAAAATCTCCTCGTTCAGCACAAAGAACAGCACCCCGGCTGCCAGCCCCACCCCTCCCGCAATGCACAACGTGAGGCGGTACCCCTGCCGGATGCGGCTGAACTGCCCCGCCCCGTAATTCTGCCCCGTAAAGGAAGCCAGCGCCGTCGAGAAACCCGCGGCAGTCATCCACGAAATCGCCTCAATCTGCGAACCGATGCTCTGGGCAGCCACCCCAACAGACCCCCAACGCGCCGCCAGCGTGGCAAGCGTTAGTGAAAACATGGAGAACAGCGCGTTCTGCAAACTCACCGGCAAGCCCAGCAGCAGAATCCTCCGGGCAACCTCCCGTTTCAACGGCGAAAAGAATGCCAGCCTTCCCAACGGGAAGCGCACCGAAAATACCCGGCGGGCAAAAAGGGCATACACCACCGCCTG
>DXFT01000100.1 GCA_019114285.1 Candidatus Odoribacter faecigallinarum | reverse complement strand
CATTCTCCACATTGAATTGCAGTTTCGCCCCGCTCAACCCCGCCTTTTTTACCCATTCATTCGGCACGCGGTAAGAGAGGGAGATATTATTGAAGACAATCTTCGAAGCATCGAACACATGGATATCCGCTCCCCGGTAAATAGATTCCCGGTCATAATTGTAAGCCTCGGAAATCCCGCTGAACAAAATCCGGGGAACATCGGTCACTGCCTCATCACCGGGCTGCTCCCAGGCATGCATGATATCCTTGTTAGTCACGCTGACATTAGTCCTGCCCATGTTAATTGTCGGAATGTTCGTGCTGCGGAATTTATGACCGCCTTCATACAGCATCTGAACGGAAAGCTCCAGATTCTTGTAGGTAAACACGTTCGTAAACGAACCGCTATAAACGGGCACCGTGGTGCCGACGTAATGAATGGCATCGAGGTCCGTGTAGTCCGTGGTCGTGACGTTGCCCTCGGCATCGTAAATCTGCGGCTCGCCCTCGGCACTCAAGCCTGCCCATTTGTAGGCATAAACGGCATTATAAGGTTTGCCTTCCCTCGGATAAGATTCCGGATAATCCAATTGCAGGTAATAAACCGGCGCTTCCACGTTGATTTTCGTCACCTTGTTCTTGTTGTAGCTGAGCATATAGCCCATGTTCCACACGAAACCTCCCCGGTTGATGATATCACCGCGCAGGGTCAATTCAAAGCCCCGGTTGCGCATGGCACCGTTGTTAAACGTCAAAGTACTGTAACCAAATCCTTCCGTAGGCACGCCCATCTGGTTGGCAAGCAAATCTTCGCTGTTGCGGTTATAAAATTCCAACGTTCCGGACATCCTGCCGGCAAAGAAGGCAAAGTCCACGCCGACGTTAATCGTGGTGGTCTTTTCCCACCGCAGATCCGGGTTGGGCGGCGAAGAAATAGAACCATACTGTCCACCCACCAGGGTACTCGTATAATAACTTGCCGTCAGGTAGGGCGCAGCATCCTTGGCAATGTTACCGCCAATACCGTAAGAGAAGCGCAACTTCAGCATGTCCACCCAGGAAGCATTGAAGAACGATTCGTTGTTGATGTTCCAGCTGGCACCGACAGACCAAAGGGGCTTGTTCTGGTATTTGGAATTGGTGCCCCACAAGTTGGAACGGTCCCAACGGATGGAAGCGGAGAAGGCGTAACGGTTGTTGTAAGAATACGCGGCATTGGAATAGAAAGACACAAAACGGTTGACCAATTCACTCTTTGCCCAAGGAGCAGAAATATATGCCCAAGTGTCCATCAGTCCAGTATAACCGTTCGTAAATCGTGACTCATCAATGTATTGCGAACTCAACATATCCTCGTCATAGCCGTAACGGGTGACACTCTCGTATTGCAGCTTCTGGTTGCGCACCTCCTGCCCGATAATCCAAGTCAGGTTATGCACGCCGCTGAAGGTCTTGTCCACATTCAATTGCTGGCGGAAGTTGTAATTGTTGGTCGTCTGCCGCTGGGAATAATAAATGTCTCCTTCGGGCAGGTTATACACCGCCTCGCCGTTTTCAGCCGTAGCAAAACTGTTTATCAGCTCCCGGGTCTGGAACGAATCCATTTCCTCCAAACGGTTCATCCGGTTCTCCCCGTACTCGTACTGATACTGGGCAGTATAGGACAACCAAGGCAGGAGTTTTATATCCAACTTACCGAATATACGACTGGTAAAGTCGCGGGATTTCTCCAGACGGCGTCCCAGTTCATCCAGCGGGGTAATGGTCACATCATACAACCCATAATTCTCGATGTTGTCCCTTACGGTTTGGGTATATTGGGAAACCCAGGACACCGGGTTACCCTCCTCGTCCACTAGGCGGTCGTAAGGCATAGCAGTAAAGCCGGCAGAATAGCTGCTCAGCAAATCATAGGTCTGGGTGGTTCCGTTCCTGAAGTTAATGTACATGCCGACATCCGCCTTCAGCCAGTCGGTCACTTGCAAGCTGTTTTGCAGGTTCAGCCCGACTTGGTCGTCTTTCGTATAAATGTCCTCCTCCTTGTTGTTCCGGTAGCTGACAGAAAAAACAAGGTTATTTCTGCCCGTTGCCTTACCCACGCTCAGATAATACTGCTGGTAGAAGGAGTTGCGCTTGGCGTATTTTTCCACGTCGTCGTAATAGGCATAGCCCCGGGATGTCAGTTCCTCCAACTGTGCTTCTGCCTCTGCCTGAGAAATCTGATTGGTGTATTGATTCAAAAGAATGTCGATACCCTTGGAAGGCCAAGCGTAATTGTTACGGAGATTGTCGGCTTCCGCCAGCGCCCGGTCAAGCCCGTTGTTCAATTCGGGATTGGCGGCAGCCCATTTCTTCTGCAACTCGATGATGTCGGCTGCATCCGTCAGATGCCCCGTGTAGTAATTGTACGGGTGGATGGTCCAGGTGGCGGAGGCGGAAATCTGAGTCTTGCCCTCTTTTGCCTTCTTGGTCGTAATGACAATCACGCCGTTGGCAGCACGGGCTCCGTAGATGGAAGCGGCTGCCGCATCCTTCAGCACGGTGATGCTCTCGATGTCCTCCATGTTCAGAACGGGAAGATTCTCCGTCACACTGCCGTAAGCGTCAATCGAGGTATTCTCCACCGGGAAGCCGTCAATCACATACAGCGGGGACTGCTGGGCATTCATGGTAGAAACTCCCCGGATAATGCCATCCGAATAACCGGCTATTTCCCCTTCCAATACTGAGGAAAGATTGTCCAGACGCTTCATTTCCATTTTCTCGGTTCCCAGTTTCTCGAAAGCACCGGTAGCCCGTTCCTTGGAAATCGTCTGGTAACCGGTCACCACCACCTCTGCCAGGGCTTCGTTTTCCGGTTCGAGTTGGAAATTCACCGTCTCCCGCGTCCCAATGGCCTCCTCCACGGTCTTGTAACCGACAAAAGAAACCATCAATACAGCCTGGCTGTCACCAAAAGTCAAAGAGTAATTTCCGTCAATGTCCGTGGCAACACCAATCGTCGTGCCTTTGAGGTAAACATTCGCCCCCGGCACCGGCTGCCCGTTTTCATCCGTCACTTTGCCCTTCACCGTCCGCATCTTTATCTCCTGCGTCTGCGGAGCGGGAGAGACAGGGCGGATAACCACAATATCTCCCTCAATCTCAGATGCAAAAGGCTGACCTGCCAATAATTTTTCCATCGCCTCCTGCAAGGGTTGATTTTCAAATTCCACGGAGACGGGTTTGGCTTTCCGGAGTTCCACCTCGCTGTAAATGAAGCGTACTCCAGCCTGCTCCCTCACCATACCCAACACTTCTTTCAAGGCTTTGTCCTTCACATTCAGTGAAACCGTTTTCACTTGTCCGGAGGCATAGCTCCAAAAGTTCACACACATCAACATTCCCACCAACAACATGCCCCGGCTACAAATTCGCCGGAACAGGCTTTTTTTTCGGGGAATCGCTTGATTTTCTCGTCGATTCTTCATAACATTGTACGATTAAAATTTAAAATTAAACATCAATTTCCGGAACGGAGGGTGTTTGCGGCATCTTCCGTTCTCTTTATATGGACTGTACGTCCGGTTATTTCAAAACTTACATTGGTTGTCTTCTCTATCAACGACAGGACTTTTTCCAGTGTCTGCGTGCGTTTCACCACGCCGGTGAAGGCATGGGAACGGAAAGCAGAGTCATCAAACACAAACTGCACGTCGTACCAGCGGGATAACTGGCGGGCAATGTCCTCTAGGGGCATGTTCTCGTATTCAAACATACCTGACGCCCAAGAGGTATATAAAGCCGTGTTCACTTCACGTTTCTCAATCCTGCCCGTTGCCTCATCCAGCACTGCCTGCTCGCCCGGCTGGAGGCGCACGCACTTCTCCCGGTCGCAGAACTCCACGCTGCCTTCCACCAAGGTTGCCACTACCTCCTGTTCATCAGGATAAGCTGCCAGATTAAATGTCGTACCCAATACCCGTACCAATTTCTCCCCCGTATGCACGACAAAAGGATGTCTGGCATCGTGCGCCACTTCCATATACACTTCACCGGTCATGTAAATTTCCCGCAAGTCACCTGCAAAGCGTGTCGGGAAACGCACTTCCGAAGCAGAGTTTACCCATACTCTCGTGCCATCGGGCAAAGCAAAGCGGTATTCCCCTCCCACCGGCACCGACAAGGTCTGCCATTTGACCTGCTCTTCCGTCCGGCTCCGGTCGTAACGCAAGCCTTCCAGGGAATCATTAACCAGCACGGTGCCATCCGGGGCTACAATACGGGAAGAAGAAGCAGAAGTGATTTCCAAGCGCTGCCCGCTCTCGTCCGACAGTACCGCCTTCAACTCTCCGGGAGCAATGGAAGGCTGCTCCACCTCTGCCAACTGCGGCAGCACAGCACGCTCTGTCCGGGGATAAATCCATAACGCTGTCACAATAGCTCCAACAGCCACGGCTGCCGCGACTCCACTAAGGACCCACCTCCGCAAGCGGCGTACTTGCCGCCGGTGCTTCCATGCCGCCAAACAACGTTGCCAAGCCTCCCGGGCATCCAAACGCCTATCCCATTCCAACGCCCGCATAAGGGATTCCGCTTCCCGGGCATCCCGGAAAAACCGCCGGGCTTCCGGGTCATGCAACAACAATTGGCGCAATTGTTCCCCCTCTTCGCGGGTAAGCGTCCCCGCGCAATAATCCGCTATCCATTCTTCAATTGTCTTTTTCATGGGTCATCCTTTTTCCCAGATATTGCACAAATCCGGAAATGGGTGACACAAATTCCCAAAAATTTTTCAGATTTTTTCCCGGAGGCAGGATTGCAGCCTCCTATTTTAGTAATTTTCATTCTCTTAAATATGCAGCCTTTTCTGCGAAAACATCAAAAGCATACATAATCTTATATCAATGCAATATAAATATACCTCTCATGCTTTCATTATCAGCATCCTTCTCTTAAACGCCACGGCGATATTTTTCCGCACAAAATTATTCACTCCTCGAAAAGTAGTACGCCTTTTCAATTCTTCCAAAGGCATGCTTAGCAATAATTTCGCCAGACATTCATCAGCAAATGAATTAGATACCACATTCACTCCCTCAAAATCAAGCACCACCTTTTCGTTACCCAGAATCATAGGCAACAACATATTACGGACTTTCTCTCCCAACACCCGCGTACCCAGATTTTCTCCAATTGTTACAAACTTAAATGTAGCCATACCTTATTCTTTTCAATTACCATAGATTATCAATATCTTCCGTATCAAGGAACTCATCATTGAACTCCGAAACGACATCCGTCCTATCCCCCAATACTTCATTCGGGTCAATTTCTTTATCAGAATGTAATTCAAAATAAATGACTGTACCTTGCCAGAAATCATCTTCTTCTATTCGTTCTTCTACACCATTGAAGGTCAAAATATGATTGCCTGAATGCAATTTCAATACAATTCCGGCATGACGAATTAAGCAAGCAATGGAATAAAGTCCAAAACCCATACCTTTCCCATCCGTTACTCTGTCAAGCATACATTTGGCAAGTGCTTCAGCTTCGGAAATATCGCGATAGGCTTTATTTTCTGTCAACGAGCGATGTATGCCAATTCCATCATCAAGTACCATAATTTGAATTCTTGCCTTTTCAAGGGTATATTTCATTACAACTGTCCCACAAGACTTCATAGAATGGGTCAAAACATTATCTAGAATCTCATAAAAACAAAAACTTAACGCCTGTAATATGCCAAGCTCAATGTCCGGCTGCCTTTTTAATGTATTTACAATATCTTCATAAACAGAATATATACTTTCATTATCAAACATCTCTATAACAGGCAAGGTACCGTTATCACCAAAATATCGCTTTAACAAACCGTCTATATTCATATTGCAGTTTACATTAAAAATCCATTTTAATGCAAAGATACACTTTTCCATTGACATTCAGCCACAGGAAACTACAAAAATCCCTTCGACATAGGACATTCCTGACACAAAATGTTCCTAACAAATGACAGTTTCCCCATTCCTCAAATCAATATTTCTTTTAATGAACGTATTATCTATCCGCCTTTTTCAGCCAGAGCAATAACAGCAGGGGATTTGCACCCAAGGCTTTCCGCAAAGCCTGCAATGCCCGGGCATAATAAGTCTTCACGGTGTTTACGGAAATACCCATTTCCGCCGCTACCTTCTTATAAGGCTTTTCCAAGAATACAATCGCCTGCAATACCTGGCGCGGTTTTTCCGGCAACTGCTTCACCGCTTCGCGCACCTTCTCCCTCAAACGCTCCCTTTGTTCCTCCTGCTCCTGAGTAAAAATCTTTTCCCAGAAATCTTCCGATTGCTCTTCAATTTCTTCAACATACACCCGGTTATGATCCCGCAGCCAACACAATGCCGCCTTGCTCACAGCCCCAAACAAATAAGACCGCAAAGAACCGTCGAACGGTTTTCCCCGCTTGTTTATCCACAGTGTGACAAAAACCGTCTGCACAATGTCTTCCGCACATTCTTTCGCAATGGGATAACGCAAGGCATACATGCACAACAAACGGTAGTAATTATCAAAAAGCAACTTCATGCACCGCTCATCGCCAAGTTCCAACATCCGTTTTATTTCTTCCGGTTCTCTTTCTTGTCCATTCATAAATCCACTGTCTGCGGTAAAATTAATACAATTCTGTTACTTCTGAAAAACAAATCAGGAAAATCCACTATATTTGTACCGAAAATAAACGTATTTATGAAAAAACTGCTCTACCTATTCATTTTTAGCCTTGCCCTCGCTTCCTGCCATCAGAAACAAGGGACCATCATCCGGATGGAAACGTCATTGGGAGACATCCGCCTACGGCTCTATGACGAAACCGTGCTCCACAGGGAAAATATGTTGAAACTCGTACGCGAAGGTTTTTACAACGGCGTGCTGTTCCACCGGGTCATCCAAGACTTCATGATACAGGCAGGAGACCCCAATTCCCGCTTGGCAGGGAAAGGCACTTTGCTGGGAGACGGCGACACGGGCTATACCCTGAAAGCTGAAATCCTCCCCGGCTATTTCCACAAACGGGGAGCACTTGCCGCAGCCCGGGAAGGCGATGACGTGAATCCTGAGAAAAATTCCAGCGGTTCACAATTCTATATCGTGGAAGGGAAAGTCTTTTCCCCGGAAGAACTGACAGCCTTGGTGGACAGAATCAACCGCAACCGCCAAACGAAACTCGTCCTCTCGCCGGAGCAAGTAGAAGCCTATACCACCATCGGCGGTTCTCCCCATCTGGACGGGGAATACACCGTTTTCGGGGAAGTTATCGAAGGGATGGAAGTCGTAAAGCAGATTTCCGAACAACCGACCGACGAGAATGACCGTCCCCTCACCGACGTGGTGATTCAACGAATGGAAGTGGAATAACTCTTCCCCGCGAAGCAAAGTATCCCCCAAAGGGGGAACACTCCTCCTCAGCATATAAACATAAAATGGGAAATATATGAGAAACAGCCTTTTTCTATGGAGTTGCCTGCTATTGGCTATCGTTTCTTGCAAAAAAGAAAGTATAGACGTAGCCCCTTATCTCCGAATACCAGAAGAAATCAAGTTATTGCAATACAAACAAGATGCGCATTCAGACCATATTAACATTGAAACCAACAGCAGCGATTGGACGATATCTTCCAACGCCCTGTGGTGCAAAGCAGAACGTATCAGCGACAAACAACAGATGTTCCGCCTGACTTTAGCGGAAAATGAAGAACCGTCAATCAGGCAAGCCTGTTTAACATTTCGCCTCGGACAAACCACAGATTCCATTCTTGTACAACAATTAGGCACCACCCCTGCCATCTTGTTGAATCCGGATTCCATAGAAGTAGAGTCTAACGGCGAGGAAGTAGAAGTCATCGTGACAAGCAATCTGGGAGAAAACGGTTATGCATTCGTTATCCCCGACACGGTCTCCTGGATAAAGGAAATCGCAACAGCAGACTCCAAAGCCCTGGCAGACTACCACCACCTGTTCCAGATTGACAGCAATCCCCTGACCCATGCCAGAAGCGCCACCATTACGGTATGCGGGACAGGGGAGCATGCAAATACTTCCGTGGAATGGTTCATTATCCAAAAAGGACGCTCTGTGGAAACCGGAGACGTAGAAATTGAAGGAGACATCAAAGTCGTGCCCACCGGAGGATGGGCAAGTGAGTTCCAAAAAAATCCGGCTTCCGGCATTGAAAACACATTCGACGGGGAGTTCGATTTATCCAAAGTATATCACTCGATATGGAACCAACCGGCTAATTTCCCTGTCATTTTGGAATATCACTTTGCAGGAGAAAGCGATATAGACTATCTGATTTACTATCCCACAAAGAATGGGAACGGCTGGTTCGGCAAATTCAAACTCTATGCAATCACAGAAGGGCATTCCGATTATGTCAAAATAGGCGATTACGACTTCCATGAAAGTTCCTCCACTCAAAAAATCTCTTTTGAAAGCCCGCTTCCCAAGGTGACAAAAATCAAATTTGAAATAGAAAGCGGCTCCAACAATTTTGTGAGTTGCAGTGAGATGGAGTTTTACAAGACCAATACGGAAAAAACACTTGACCAACAATTATTGACCGTCTTTAAAGATATCACCTGTTGCGAAGTGCGTGATGACGTTACTGATGAAAAAATCAATGCCTTGCCGGGCTTTTTTGCCAATTTAGCCTCCGTCCTCCGCGACGGCACCCTGAGCGAATGGGAAAAAGGCTTCCGCATCCGGGACTATGAATCCTACAGCCATGTGGAAGAATGGGCAGAAAAACTCATGACAAAAAAATACAGTAACCTCGACAACATCACCGGCATTTATGCCAACGCCGGAGAAGAAGTGATTCTCTTGGTAGGCGACACGCACGGGCACAGCATTTCCGTGCAATGCATCGGAGAAAGCGGCAATGCCGGAGAAGCACAAACCGATGCCTCGGGCGAGACCTTCTTTCTGCAAAAGGGGGTAAATAAAATCCAAGTCTCAAAAACAGGCATGCTTTTCATCATGTACACCGCCACCCCCGGCGAGCAGCCGATACGTGTGCATATCCCTGTCGGAAGCGGACATGTCAGCGGATTCTTCGACTTGAAAGAACACCAAACCGATGAGAAATACAAAGAACTATTGAGTAAAGCGGATTACAAATACTTCGGCGTACGGGGAGACAAAATCATGTTCTACTTCCATACGGAAAAAATGAAAGAAGTGGTTCCCGACCAAATCCTTTCTGCCATCCATCTTTGGGACGACATTATCGGTTGGCAGCAAGAACTGATGGGGATTGAGGACGTCCGCCCCTCTCAGGTAAACAATCACATTTTTGCCATTTCACCTGAAACAGGCTACATGTGGGCAAGCGACTACCGAATCGGTTTTGTTTATAGCTATCTGGACAATATCCTATTGAAAGAAAATGTCATGAAGGCAGAAGACAATGCCTGGGGACCGGCTCATGAAATAGGCCATATCCACCAAGCCGCCATCAACTGGCCGGGTTCCACGGAATCTTCCAACAACCTGTTCTCCAACTATATCATTTACAAGTTAGGGAAATACAAGTCCCGTGGGAAGGGATTGTGTGAAGTGGCAAAAGCCCGTTATGAAGACGGGCAGGGTTGGTGGAATATGGGAGATGCCACCCATCAGGGAGAAGCCACGGAAATACACTTGCGCATGAATTGGCAATTATGGAATTACTTCCACCGTTGCGGCATTAAAACCGACTTCTGGCAACAGCTCTTCAAAGAATTGCGGGCGAACCCTGTCCCGGAAAGTGACCCCGGACGCAAACAAATGCTTTTTGCCCGTTCCGCAGCCAAAGTGGCAAACATGGACCTAACCGACTTCTTCGACATGTGGGGATTTTTTGTGCCGGTTGACGACCAAATCGAACAATACGGAACATGGCAATATACCGTAACGGAAGAAATGATTGAAGAAACCAAGAATTACATGGCAACCCTGCCTGCACCCAAGCATGCCCTGCAATATATAGAAGACCGACGGAAAAGTGATTTCCCCGCCTCAGACGACCGGTATTCCACAGTGGGAGACGTCGGCTACTATGAACAATTCAAGGACAACCAGAAAATCACGAAAAACATTTCCTACACTCTGTCGGGACGTACCGTGACCATTTCAGACGGAGACGAAGCGGTAGCTTTCGAATGGCAAAAGGAAGGGAAGGTTATTTTCTTCAGTAATTTCTTTGAATTTACAGTACCAGAATCCATCTCTTTGGAAGACGCCCGCTTGTACGCCGTACAAGCCAATGGAGAAAGAATCCCTATAACAAAAACCAATTAACCCATGCTGCGACTTTCATATCCCTGCTATCTTCTTGATTTCATTCAGCTTATTCAACGCATCCAATGGCGTGAGGCTGTTGATGTCAAGACCGGCAATCTCATCCCGGATTTGAGAAAGCACGGGGTCATCCAGTTGGAAAAAGCTTAATTGCATACCTTCACGCGCATCGGCAATATGCTCCACATTTTTCTGGAGGGTATTGTCCTTGTCGCGGTCATTCTCCAACTGCTTGAGGATTTCCTCTGCCCGCTTGGTCACCGACTGCGGCAAGCCCGCCATCCTGCCCACCTGGATACCGAAAGAATGGTTAGAACCGCCCTTCACCAATTTGCGCAAGAAAATCACCTTGTTGCCCACTTCCTTGACGGACACATTGTAATTCTTGATTTTCTTGAAAGAACGTTCCATCTCATTCAATTCATGATAGTGAGTGGCAAAAAGCGTCTTGGCGCGGTACTTGGGATGTTCATGCAAATACTCCACAATTGCCCAGGCAATGGAAATACCGTCATACGTGGACGTGCCCCGCCCCAACTCATCAAAAAGCACCAGGCAGCGGTCGGAGATATTGTTCAAGATATTCGCTGCCTCATTCATCTCTACCATGAAAGTCGATTCCCCCTGTGAAATGTTGTCCGATGCCCCGACACGGGTGAAAATCTTGTCCACATAACCGATGGTCGCCGCCTCGGCAGGCACAAAACAACCCGCTTGGGCAAGGATGACAATCAAAGCGGTCTGGCGCAACAAAGCTGACTTACCCGCCATATTGGGACCGGTAATAATCATGATTTGCTGCTTGCGGTTATCCAGATAGACATTGTTTGAGACATACTGTTCTCCCGGAGGCAGTTGCCGTTCAATGACCGGATGCCTCCCCTCACGGATATCTATGACATCAGAGTCATCCACCACAGGACGGTGGTAATTATTCGTAATGGCAACCTCGGCAAAAGCCCTCAGCACATCGATTGCCGAAATCAATCTGGCATCCGTCTGCAAAGGACGGATATAAGCAGCCGCCTCCTGCAAAAGCGCATTATACATCGCGGTCTCTATTTCCAGAATCTTATCCTCCGCCCCTAATATCTTGTCCTCATACTCTTTCAGTTCCGGCGTAATATAGCGTTCCCCATTGACCAAGGTTTGCTTGCGAATCCACGTATCCGGCGCCTTGTCTTTATGCGCCTTCGTCACCTCGATATAATAACCGAACACATTGTTGAAGCCTATTTTCAAAGAAGGGATGCCCGTCTGCTCTATTTCCCGTTGCTGAATTTCCAACAATTTCTCTTTGCCGTGGACGGAAATATTGCGCAACTCATCCAACTCCGCATTAACCCCTTCGGCAATCACCCCGCCCTTGGACACCTGGTGAGGGGCATTCTCCTGCAACTGGGCTTTGATTTTATCATACAAGGCGATACAAGGGTCCAATTGTTCCGCCATCTTTTGCAATACCGGCGAATCACTTTGCCCGCAAAGGGCTTTCAGCGGGACAACACACGAAAGTGCCACCTTCAACTGGTTCATCTCCCGTGGAGTTATTCGCCCGACGCCAATCTTGGATGCCAACCGTTCCAAATCGCCAATCCCGTCCAACCATCCTTCCACCTGTCCCCGCGCATCCTCCTTCCCGACAAAATAATCGACCACATCCAGCCGACGGTTGATTTCCTCCGGAGACTTCAACGGCATGCAAATCCACCGCCGTAACATCCTGCCTCCCATCGGGGTAATTGTCCGGTCTATCACATCCACCAACGAACGCCCCCCCTCGTAAGCGGGATGCAGCAATTCCAAATTCCGCAAGGTGAATTTATCCAACAGCACCGTATGCGACTCATCAATCCGCGAAATGGTCGTGATATGCGAAATCATGTCATGCTTGGTCATTTCCAGATAATGCAGCACCGCCCCTGCCGCCGACACCCCGCAAGTCATGCCGTCTATCCCAAACCCCTTCAGGGAATTGACCTCAAAATGCTTCATCAGACGCTCGCAAGCCGAATCACGGTCAAAAAACCATTCCTCTATCGGATAAATATAAAACTTGTTGCCAAACAACTCATGGAAACGCCCCTCCTGCCCTTTGGGATAAACCACCTCCTTGGGCTGGAAACTGTTCAGCAATTTATCAATGGTGGATATCGTCCCCTCCGTTGTCAAAAACTCACCTGTCGAAAGGTCCAACAAAGACAGTCCGGCTTCCGATTTCGTAAAATAAACTGCCGCCAGGAATACATTACTCTTCGTATCCGTAGCATATTCACTGTAAGAAACCCCAGGCGTCACCAATTCTATCACTCCCCGCTTGACCAGGAATTTGGTCTTTTTCGGGTCTTCCAACTGCTCGCAGATAGCCACTCGCTGCCCAGCACGCACCAGTTTTGGCAAATAAGTATCAATCGCATGGTAAGGGAATCCCGCCAATTCCACCGTCCCCGGCGAGCCGGACGAACGTTTCGTCAGCGTAATACCCAGGATGCGCGACGTGGTAATGGCATCCTCGCCGAAAGTTTCATAAAAATCCCCCATCCGGTACAATAAAATGGCATCCGGATATTTAGCTTTCGTTGCATAATACTGTTTCATCAACGGAGTCTCCGCCCCCTCTTTTTTTGCCATAAACTTTCAATTTTCTTCTAAAAATCCGATATTCAAAAAGCAAACAAAGATACGAATTTTCTGGCGTAAAAATTTAAAAACTCATATACATTGCGTAAATTTGCCCGCATGAACATGGAGGATGTAACTAAATATTGCCAATCTCTGCCTCTCGTGACAACTGAGGTGCAATGGGAGAATAGCCCGCTCTTCAAAGTTGCCGGTAAAATATTCTGCTTTACCCGGCAAAAAGAGGACTTCATCTACCTCACGCTGAAATGCGCCCCTGATGAAATCCTTGGGTTACGGAGACGTTTTCAGGCAGTTGGACCCGGCTTCCACATGAACAAAAAATACTGGAACTCTGTTGCCCTCGACGGCAGTATAAGCGACAACATGCTCCGGCTTTGGATAAACAACTCTTACCGCCTTGTCGTGGCACAATTTTCCCCGGAACGTCGGCTGGAGTTAGGACTATAATATAGAAACAATGATAAATGACAGACTAATGCAACCTATACAGGAAACACTGACCACATTCAATTGTGCCAACCTCGAAGACCGCATCCGATTTGACTTGGACAGCGTCGTCGAAAAAGAGGTCAAACAGGCATATACAGTAAAAAACCTGGAACTTGCCACAAGTTGTATGGATTACACCTCGCTGCGTCTGGCAGACACAACTGAGAGCATCAAAAATTTCGCTTCCGATTTACTGAAAAAGCTGAAGAAGTTTGAGTTGCCGGACGTTGCCGCTATCTGTGTATATCCCAAATACGTCGCCGTTGCCCGTGAAATCATGCAGGCCACCGGCATCCGCACGGCAGCCGTTGCAGGCAACTTCCCGACAGCGCAAACTTTCACAGAAATAAAGCTGGCAGAATGCCGGATGGCAATAGCTGCCGGGGCACAGGAAATCGACACGGTCATTTCTGTAGGGGACCTGCTGGAAAAGGACTACGAAGCGGTTTACAACGACTTGCACGCCATCCGTGAGGCTTGCCAAGGCGTCACGCTGAAAGTCATCCTCGAAACCGGTGAGCTGAAAGACATCGAGACCATCTTCAATGCCTCCCTGATTGCTGCATACGCAGGGGCTGATTTCATCAAGACCTCCACAGGCAAAGTACCGGTCAATGCCACTCCGGAGTCTGTTTACGTCATGTGCGAGGCACTCCGCCAATTCCAAGCCCAGACGGGAAAAACAGTCGGTATCAAAATTGCCGGAGGAGTCACTAAGGCACAAACCGCTGTCCGCTACATGACCATTGTCCGCCATGTCCTTGGCGAGAACTGGCTCACGCCAGCCACCTTCCGTATTGGCGCCTCCCACCTCATGGATGACATCGTAAAAGAAATAAAGGCATTGCAAATGCTGAACCAGGAAGCCTGAGAAAAACATTTCCAGCCGTCTGGCATCCCAAACGGCTGGAAACCTGCTTCTTATTTTTACAAAAAGCCGCTATAGCCTATTCTCCACATTTGAAATAGCATTTACGCAGCCATCCCTCAAACAACGGGTCTTGGAATACCAAGGCATCTTCTTTTGTATCCAAGATTTCCCGCTCTATCAGATTTTGCCGGATACGCACAACATTACCGGAAGTCCCAATGGTATATTTTTGCAAAACCCTTTTTGAACTTAATTGCTTTTCGCCGGCAATCAACG
Source organism: Candidatus Odoribacter faecigallinarum (assembly GCA_019114285.1). Classification (GTDB taxonomy): domain Bacteria; phylum Bacteroidota; class Bacteroidia; order Bacteroidales; family Marinifilaceae; genus Odoribacter; species Odoribacter faecigallinarum. The sequence goes on along the minus strand of DXFT01000100.1, from coordinate 2,413 downwards.
CATGCAAGAAGGCAATTTGGGCATTGGAAAAGGTCTCCATCAGGTTCAAAAACAAAAGGCTTAATTGGTCTATCAATCCGTTATAAGCCGCTTCCACAAGATTCAAATCCGCCTTTTGGCTCGTTCGCAACCACACTTGCTGTGCCAATTGCTGTACATAATACGGATGATTATCAACCAAATCCACCAATCGACCAGCTTCTGCCGTATCTATGGTTTTGCCTGTATCTTCAAAGCGTCGTTGAATAAATGGAATCCACTCCACCTTGGCAATCTTTTGCAAGAATAGCAAATCGCCAAATTTGTAAAATGGCATCGAGGGGTCTGCAAACACCTCCAGCAACATGTGCCGTTTGCTGCCGAAAAGACAATACCCAACTCGTGAATGACGTTGCCAGTGTGCCCGCAATTTTTTCTGGAAAGCCAAGGCATCGTCAAAATAAGCCACATTTTGAAACTCATCTACGCACACCATGACCCGAATCCCTTTTGCTTCTGCCAACGCTTCTGCCAAATCCAACACCTCATCCGGATTTCGTTGCAATTCCTCCCAGCTGACACCAAAAGACACCTCTGCGTCCTGTCCGGTAGAAAAGGAAATGCGGGGCACCAACCGTCCCAGAAAATGCTTGGCATCAGCCACAATCTCTTCCCACTTTGTGGAAACGGCTTTCAATATGCTATTTGCCAGTAGCGTATAAAATTCCTCTTCCGTTCGTACGTTAAACAAATCTATCATACAAATCTTGAGCGACTTTTCCTGCTTTTGGATTAATTCCGCAACCCGAGCGACCAAAGACGACTTACCCCACCGCCGGGGAGAAATAATTGTTGTATTGACCAACCCCTGAAAATTCTGCAATAAACGCTCTGTCTCTTCACTCCTGTCCGTAAAATTCTCGCCTGTAGCGACTTTCCCAAATACAAAAGGCATTTCCATGGCATCTTACTTTTATGTAACAAAAATAACTGATTAAATTGTAAGTTACAAATCATTCAGTTGGTAATTTGCCCTCCATTTTACAATACAATTATTCTCTTTCCCCAAATGGAATGCCTGCTTCCCCTATTCTTTCAAAATAAACATGAAGGTGTGTCAAAAAGCACACCTTCTTTTTTGTATGACAAAGCCCCGACTTTCACAAGCTGGGGCTTTGTTATTCCCTAAAGATTTTGTATCCCTCCAGCTTCAAATCCCGGCATACCACGTCCCGCAACAGGTTCTCGTTGTACAGGATTCGCGCCCCTGTCTGGTCTTTCACCTGCATCAGCACGCGGCTCAGACTCTCCGACTTGATGTCAATGCTTACTTTACCCTGCTGCGCATTCACCGACGCCACCGCCGAGAAGGTCAGCCAACACAATAAAAAACAGGTCAATCTCATAACTAAAACCATTTTTTTCCTCAAAACACGGGGGAAAAGACTGTCCCCACGTTTTTTTTCCGTAACTTTGTAATGCATACTATAAAGTTTTGTGTTAAACATGAGGGACGTGCCGGTTGCAGCCGGCATGTCCTTTTATTACCTTCTCGCACGGACATAAACCGTCCTCCCCGCCCGCTCGAACCGGACCTCCGCCCCCAGCTCGAACAAACGGAAAAACGAATCGATATCCGTATATTTGTCCAAATTTCCCGAAAACTCCAGCTCCCGCAGGCGGGCATCCTCAAACACCACCTCAATGTCATACCACCGCGCCAGCACCTGCATAATCTCTTCCAACGTCTCCCCCTGGAACGACAGCCGGTTTTCCCTCCAACCGATGTAGTGCTGCACATTCACCTCTCTCACTGCGATGCCCTGCACCCCTTCGCCCACCACTGCCTGCTCCCCGGGCTCCAGCACCACGCTCCCAGCCCCCTCGTCCGACAGCCCTACCTGCCCCTCCACCAGCGTAGCCTCCATCACCCCCTCGTCCGCATAACACTTCACGTTGAACTCCGTGCCCAACACCCGCACATCCCCCCGCGCCGTCCGCACCGTAAAAGGAGCCGACGTGTCACGCGCCACCGCAAAATAAGCCTCCCCGCTCAACGACACCTCCCGCCGCCCCGAAGGGAACACCGCCGGATACTTCAGCCGCGAATCTGCATTCAACCACACCCTCGTCCCGTCCTCCAGCTCCAGGCTATACATTCCCCCACGCGGCACCAACAGCGTATTCATCACCGCTTCCCCCTCCCCGCGCGCGCCGTCCGCCACATAAACCAGCCCCGACGAATCCGCAGCCATCCTCACCCCCTCTTCCACCAACTCCCGCCGCCCCGGCTCGCCAAGCGCCACCTGCTCCCCATCCCCCTTCACCAGCACCGCGCGCATCCGTCCCGGCAACAACTCCGTTTCTGCCTCCGCAACCGCCGGCGGCAACTCCTGCCCCCCTCCGCGCAACAGCCAGAACGCCCCGACCGCTG
>DXFT01000013.1 GCA_019114285.1 Candidatus Odoribacter faecigallinarum | reverse complement strand
GCAAAAGCCTCTTGCCCGATGACCCGCAAGGATTCCGGCAATTGCACTTCGCTCAACTGCGCCTGCGCAGCAAAAGCATACGGTTCCAAACGGGTCACCGTATTCGGAATAACCACTTTTTGCAGCATCCCCCAACCCGTTTGCTTGATTTTACCATTTTTGTCCGGGATGGCAAACGCAGCCCCCACCGCCGTCACGATGTAAGTCGCGTTCTTAATGGTCACCTGCTCCGGGATGACCAATGCCGCCTCGTTCCGCCCGCTGCCCACGATGCGCACTGTGTTTGTCCCTGTAATTTCATAAAACAACCCATCTACTTCCACAGGTTTCGCCGCCTGCACCTGGTTGCCAATTCCCGCAACCAACAGGCAAATCCATGCTAAAATTAATGCTCTCATATTTTAATTCGTTTCATAAAACCAACTGCTTCCCTTTACAATCATTTTAATTTCCAGCCCCGCCACCCCGTCATTCCCGCGGCAGGGATGACGGTCGGTGTCTGTATCTTGTTGTTATTGACCACAGAAGCCTTCTTCACCTCCCCTGTGATATAATCCCCCAATTCGCCCAAGGTCACATCCCCTTTGCTCTCCTGCAATTTCTTCAACAGGAAGTAAGTAAACATCCCATGACCCTTCTCCGCATACTGGTATGCCGTCTCATCCCCCTGCGCTGCCGTGAATACCACCAAATTCCCCTGAGGCGCTTCGTCACGCACCTTTATCGCCACCCCGCGGGCAGATGCCAGCATTCCGCTTTCCCGCTTCGTCCCGCTGAAACAAGCATCTAGGAACACCGTCATGCTCTCTGCCGGCGCGGAAGACAACATGCCATAAAAATCTTTCAACGAAAAACCCGTACTGACATCGCTCCCATAACCGTCCACGGGCAACAGGCAAGCCCCCTTGTCCGCCTCATCCGGTATCCCATGCCCCGCATAATAAACAATCGCACGCGCCGTCCCGTTGTACGCGCCTAACACTTGCGACAACCAATTCAACTGGAACTTCATGTCATTCAGCGTCGCGTTCTTCACCAAACGAATATTCCGTTCCGGAATGCCTAACGTCTTCTGGCAATACTCCGCAAACACCTCCCCGTCCCGCAAGGCAAAAGGCACCCGCGCCTCCCGCGTGTACTCCTCATTGGCAATCACCACCGCAAAAGTCTTGTCTGCCACCGTGCCTGTCTCCGGGATATTCATGTCCACATCCGCAGGCTGTGACGAAACGGGAATCGCCTTCCCCTGTGCCCCACCGGCAGTCACATTCCCTTGCCCCAAGTCAATATGCAACGCAGGCAATTGTGCAAACAACGAGTGGCTCTCCTCTTCCACGGCAGCCTTGCTATAATAAATTTGGTCTCCCACTTTCACTTCCACGCCGGTCACAGCAAGACGGTCATCCTTAATTCCAAACCGGGGCAAAATCTCCATGATTTCCGTTACCGCCTCCTGAGGCATTTCCACATAATGTGTTCCCTCATCGAGAACATTGTTGCCGCCACAAGATGCCATATATTTATACGCAAGGCTTAAAACATGATAATCACTGTCATATCCTTTCGACTGACAATCCCAAAGTTTCTTATTCGTTGTCTGCCATTTCTTTATATATTCCTGCTCCGCCTCTGCCAACCATTCCTGCACCTTCTTATCCCGTGCCTCAGCAGTCACGCGGGATTGCCATTGTGCCACAGTCTCGAAAGGCTTCTTTGCCTGCCACTCTTTCAATTCCTTCTTGATTTTGCCCAAAGCGTAATAACTAAAAGTTCCCATCATTTTTTCCAATGGAAGAAACGTATCACCAAAAGTGCCAAAACTCTCATGCGCCTTCCCGCTATTCACCAAAGTCTCCAAAGAAACCAATTCCCCATTCCATGTCAAATATAAAATACTGCTATTCAATCCTTCCAATTGCCGCAAGGAGGTACAGTGCCAGAAAGCATCGTAACCAATTTCATCCAACGAAAGGGGCAATACCACTTTCTGCAAATTGGGATGGTAATGAAACGTGCCAAATCCTATCTTACGAATGGTATTCGGCAGCACCATGGATCGCACTACCTTTCCGAACTGCTCGCTCTTCAAAGAATAAACCGGCTTGTCTTCCTTCTGGTTCCGGAGTTCCGTAACGGTATATGCCTTTCCATCTATGGTCACGGTTGACGGTACCGTGTATTCCATCGTCTTAATGTCTCCACCCACCAAAGCGACCTCATCCGCCCCGATAATCCGGTACAGCATCCCGTCCACCTTCTCCACTTTTTGAGCCTGTGCCTTGCCCGCCCATCCGACCAAGCAAATCACCAATCCTAAAAAAAATATTCTTTTCATATCTTCATGTCCATCTTACATTATTCTCCTTGTAATACTCCGTCAACCAATCGCCTCAATTCTTCCTTATTAGGCAGATAAAGTTCATATTTAGATACAAACAATTGAGAATCCATTCCATAAGTTGCATACTCAACCAACAATTCATCTTTTATATGACTAAGAATGATTCCTATTGGCGGTTTATCATCATGGGCATTTTCTTCTTTTGCAAAATACCCCATATACATGTTCATTTGCCCAATATCTTGATGCCTAACTGCATTTTTCTTCAAATCAATCAAGACAAAACATTTAAGAATTCGATGATAAAACACCAAATCAATATAATAATGACGGTTATTGACAGTAATTGGATATTGTCGTCCTATAAAAGCAAATCCTTTCCCTAATTCCAATAAAAATATCTCCAAATTATCTATCAATCGTTGTTCTATATCCTGTTCGCTATAATGCTTTTTTAAAGGAAAACCTAAAAATTCAAGGGTATATGTGCTTTTTATAATATCTTCGGGTTGCTGGATGACTATTCCTTTTTGGGATAATTGTAGAATAGCTTTCTTGTCTTTACTGGCTGCTAATCGCAAATAAAGAGCACTGTCTATTTGACGACGAAGAGAACGGACATTCCATTGTTCTAAAATACACTCCTTTTCATAAAAACTACGCTCTAATTCATCATCAATAGTAATCAATTCACAAATATGAGACCAACTCAATTTGTCAGACAATGTCTGACAATTGGGATAAAGCAAATAGAACTTACGCATATTATTTAGATTGGGACGGCTATATCCTTTCCCCAATTTACTACGCAAAATTTTAGATAAAGAAGAAAGCAATGCTGTACCATATTCAGCTCTTACATTTCCTTGCTGTTCAAAATCTATAATATATTTTCCTATATTCCAGTAAGTTGAAACTAATACAGTATTTATCGTTTGAGCCAATTTGCCCTTGCTTTTAGTTACCAAGTCTGCAATTGCATCCGCCAACCGATTCAATTTAGTATTAGAATCAAGTCTGGTAACATTTTCAGAATCATGCTTTTTTTCCATATTCATCATTTTAGCGTCCATCTCCGCCAATCCGCCATCCCTGCAGCAGGAATCACCGTAGGGGTCTGTATCTTGTTATTATTGACCACAGAAGCCTTCTTCACCTCCCCTGTGATATAATCCCCCAATTCGCCCAAGGTCACATCCCCTTTGCTCTCCTGCAATTTCTTCAACAGGAAGTAAGTAAAC
>DXFT01000099.1 GCA_019114285.1 Candidatus Odoribacter faecigallinarum | reverse complement strand
TTTATCAGCAAGAATTCCTGTTTTGAAAGGTTGGACCCTCCGGTATCCGCGAGTTAGCAACCATCATTTTTAGTAGTCCTTTTTATTTATTTGGCCCGCCCCTTCGGGGGCGGGTTTGTTGTGCCTGTATGGTAACAAATTCTTGTTTTTTGCGATTTCCATATCTTGATTTCTTTTCTTACCTTTGCTCACAGAGTAATAACTTTAAAATTGAATGGAATGTCTCGACTTTTAATTATTGGTGCCGGCGGTGTCGGCACGGTTGTTGCGCATAAAGCTGCAAAAAATGAGGTGTTTACCGATATCATGCTGGCAAGCCGTACGAAATCCAAGTGTGATGAGATTGCTGCGGTAATTGGTGGAAACCGGATTCAGACTGCCCGGGTGGATGCAGACAGTGTCCAGGAACTGGTGGAATTGATGCGTTCGTTTAAGCCGGATATCGTGATTAATGTGGCGCTTCCTTATCAGGATTTGACGATTATGGATGCTTGTTTGGAATGTGGGGTGAATTATTTGGATACAGCGAATTATGAGCCGAAAGACGAGGCGCATTTTGAATATAGCTGGCAATGGGCATATCATGACCGTTTCAAGGAGAAGGGGTTGACTGCTATTTTGGGGTGCGGGTTTGACCCGGGCGTTTCTGCCATTTTCACGGCATACGCTGCGAAGCATCATTTTGATGAAATCCAATATCTGGATATTGTGGATTGCAATGCCGGAAATCATGGCAAGGCGTTTGCCACTAATTTTAACCCGGAAATCAATATTCGGGAGATTACCCAAAACGGACGTTATTGGGAAAACGGGAAGTGGGTGAAGACAGGACCGTTGGAAATCCATAAGATGCTGACTTACCCGAATATCGGGCAGCGGGATTCTTATCTGTTGTACCACGAGGAATTGGAATCTCTGGTCAAGAATTTCCCGTCCATCAAGCGTGCCCGTTTCTGGATGACTTTCGGGCAGGAGTATCTGACCCATTTGCGGGTTATTCAGGATATCGGGATGGCGCGGATTGATGAAGTGGAGTACAATGGCGTGAAGATTGTGCCTTTGCAGTTCCTGAAAGCGGTGTTGCCTGACCCGAAGTCCTTGGGCAGCAATTACCACGGAGAAACTTCCATTGGTTGCCGCATCCGGGGCATTAAGGATGGCAAGGAGCGGACTTATTATATTTATAACAATTGTGATCACGAGGCGGCTTATAAGGAGACCGGCACCCAGGCGGTGAGCTATACGACCGGCGTGCCTGCAGCTTTGGGGGCTGCCATGTTCGTGCGCGGCTTGTGGAAAGGTGCCGGCGTGTATAATGTGGAGCAGTTTGACCCGGACCCCTTCCTGGCAGAGTTAGGTGAGCAGGGATTGCCTTGGGTGGAAAAATTTGATATCGATTTGGAAGTATGATTGACAAGGATGCCATCTTAAACGGGTGGGATGTTTCTGGATTGCCTTCTCCCGCATACGTGTTGCATGAGACCTTGTTGGAGGATAATTTGAAGACCATAGACAAGGTGAGGAAAGCCACGGGAGCGGAAATTATCGTTGCCTTGAAGGCGAATGCCATGTGGAGCATTTTCCCGGAATTGAAAAAGCATTCAGACGGTGCCACTGCCAGTTCGCTGGCAGAGGCACGTCTCGTTTTTGAGGAATACGGCAGTCTGGCACATACGTATGCTCCAGTCTATACAGCGGAGGAAATAGATGAGATTCTGGGGTATAGCAGCCATATTACGTTCAATTCCCTCAGCCAATATGACCGTTTTGGCGAGCGGGCAAGGCGTGCCGGCGTATCTTGTGGATTGCGGGTGAATCCGGAGTATTCGACTGTTGAGACGGATTTGTATAATCCTGCCAGTCCGGCTTCCCGTTTGGGGATTCCGGTTGCGGGTTTGAAGCAATTGCCGGAGGGGGTGGAAGGTTTGCATTTTCATTCGTTGTGCGAGTCGCGTCCGGAAGATTTGCGGGGTACGCTGCAAGCTGTGGAAGAGCGCTTCGGACATTTCTTTTCTCAAATCAAATGGTTGAACATGGGGGGCGGGCATCTGATGACCCATAAGGATTATGATGAAGATGAGTTGATTCGCCTCTTGTGCGATTTCCGGAAGCGTTATCCGCATTTGCGGGTGATTCTGGAGCCGGGCAGTGCTTTTACTTGGGATACGGGATGCCTGATTGCCACGGTGGAGGACAAAGTGTGCAATGGCGGAGTGAACACGCTGATGCTCAATGTCTCTTTTGCCTGCCACATGCCGGATTGTTTGGAGATGCCTTATAAGCCAGCCATTCTGGGTACCCATGAGCCACAGGAAGGAGAGAAAAGGTGGCGTATGGGGGGAAACAGTTGTCTTGCAGGGGATTATTACGGAGACTGGGCGTTCGATGGTGGGCGTGAACCTCAAATTGGCGACCCTATTGTTTTTCGCGATATGATTCACTATACAATGGTGAAGACAACGATGTTCAATGGTGTTACCCATCCCTCTATCGGGATTTGGAATGACGATACCGGTTTCCGGTTGGTGCGGAAATTCGGATATGAAGATTATAAAGGCAGGATGTCTTAAAAAGGTAGCTTGATTATGATAAATAACAGAAAGAAGCCGGAATGGCTGAAAATCCAACTGCCGATGGGGCAACTCTCGGTGGAGGTGATGAATACCATCCGGGATAATCATTTGAATACGATTTGTACCAGCGGGCGTTGCCCGAACCAGGGGGAATGTTGGGGGTGCGGAACGGCAACGTTCATGATTGGCGGGAATGTATGTACACGCGCCTGCCGTTTTTGCAATGTGGCGACGGGACGCCCTGCTCCCTTGGATCCGGAGGAACCGGAGCATGTGGCACAGTCGGTGAAGGCGTTGAAGTTAAAGCATGTGGTCATCACTTCAGTGGACAGGGATGATGTGGAAGATTTGGGCGCGGGGCATTGGGTTCGGGTGATTGAGGCAGTGAAGCGGGAGAACCCGGAAACGACAATGGAGGTGCTGATTCCTGATTTCCAAGGAAAGGAGGAGTTAGTTGCTCGTGTAATTGCAGCGAAACCGGAGGTGATTTCTCATAATTTAGAGACCGTACGAAGGTTGTCGGACAGTGTGCGTAGCCGTGCGAAATATGATGTGTCGTTGCGGGTGTTGGCACAAGTGACTGAGTCGGGGATTGTGGCAAAGTCCGGGATTATGTTGGGGTTGGGGGAGAGTCGGGAGGAAATTCTGGAGACGATGGATGATTTGCTGGGTGTTGGCTGTCGGGTGATGACCATTGGGCAGTATTTACAGCCGACGGCGAAAAATATTCCCGTGGTGGAGTATGTACATCCGGATACGTTCCGGGAGTATGGGCGTATTGGGTTGGAGAAGGGATTTGACGCTGTGGAGAGCGGTCCGTTGGTGCGTTCGAGTTATCATGCGGAGCGGCATGTGCTGTCTCCCCGGAAACCTTTAGAGTGAGCGGTGATGGAAGTACAGTTGATGGATTGGGGACGGAAAGGTTACCGGGAAGCGTGGGATGCGCAGGAGCGGTTATTGGCAGGGATGGTGCAGGCGAAAGTGGCAGGGCAGGGAGGGAAAGCGGGGCAGGTGGTGTTTGTGGAGCATCCTCCGGTTTATACGATAGGGAAGAGCGGGCATGCTGAAAACATGCTGCTGGGCGCAACCCAATTGGAGGCATTGGGCGCGGAATGCATCAAGGTTGACCGGGGCGGGGACATTACGTTCCACGGTCCGGGGCAGTTGGTGGTGTATCCTGTGGTGGATTTGGAGGTATTGGGCATTGGGGTGCATGAGTATGTCCACCGGTTAGAGGAGGCGGTCATCCGGACGGTAGCGGGATATGGCATTGCGGGAGAACGGGTTGCGGGAGCGACGGGGGTGTGGATTGATGGAGAGACACCGCGTGCCCGGAAAATTTGTGCCATCGGGGTGAAGTGTTCGCGCAGTGTGACAATGCATGGGCTGGCTCTGAATGTGAATACGGATTTGCGTTATTTCAGTTATATCCATCCTTGCGGTTTTACAGATAAAGGGGTAGCTTCCATCGCGGGGGAGACGGGACGGGAAGTGCCTCTGGAAGAGGTGAAGGGACGGATGCGTGCGGCGTTGGAGGAGGTATTTGGTTTTACGTTAGTTCCATAAGAGGGCGATTCCAGAGTAGAGGGCAAGAACAAGGATGGTCAGTCCGCCGATGAGGAGGGTGCTCCGTGTATAGCGGATTTGTGCGGGGTGTTGAAGCAACAAGCGGTCTTTTTCAGTGTATGCCAAGATGCTTGCCGTCCGGGGTTGCCGGAGGAAGAAACGATAGACGGCATAGATAAGTCCTGCTCCGATGAGTCCGACGAGCATGCCGGCGATGAGGTCTCCGGGGTAATGGACACCAAGGTAGATGCGGGAATAGGAGTTAAGCACTGCCCAGAAAAGGAGGAAAAGGCTGATTGCCCGTTGGCGGAAGAGAAAGGTGATGAAGAAGGCAAGTGCAAAGGAGTTGGCGGCGTGACAGGATGGGAAGCCATAACGCCCGCCGCGTTTGCCGTGAAGGATGTGTACAAACTCGGAGATGGGGTTGTCGGGATTGGAGGGGCGCATGCGCTCAACGGCAGGCCGGATGACGCTGGAGCACATCTGGTCGGCAAAGGCGATGACGAGTACGATGGCAACGGTGGTGGCGGCAACGACCCGCCAGTTGAAATTGCGGCAAAGGATGTAGAGGAGAGTTGCATACATGGCTCCCCACGTGAGTTTGGCGGAGACAAGCCACATGAAGTTGTCCCAATAGGGTGCGTGCATCCCGTTGAGGGTAAGGAGGAGTTCCCGGTCTAATTGTTGGAGTGTTTCAAGCATATTATTTCCTTGTTTATGGTGGCAAAGGTAATAAAAATGCGTAATTTTGGCGGCAGTAAAGCAGGAAAGTATGAAAATCGCATTGGTTCAGTCTGCCCTTGCCTGGGGACAGGTGGAGCGGAATTTGGAGAATTTTGAAAGTAAGTTGTCGGAACCGCTGGGTTGTGATGTGGTGGTGTTGCCGGAGATGTTTGTGTCGGGTTGTGTGATGGGAAAGCGCCCGCGGGAGGAAGCCGTGGCGGAGAAGGCAGCGGTGGCTGCCTGTTTCGGGGAAGTGGAGGAGCGGATGTCCGTATGGGCGGGGCGGCAGGACGCGGCAGTGCTGGGCTCGACGGCAGTGGAGAAGGGGGGACGTTTTTTTAACCGCTTGGTGGTGGCGTTGCCGGACGGGAAGCGGCTGTATTATGATAAGCGCCATTGTTTCCGCATGGGTGGGGAGAGCGAGCATTATAGCGGGGGTAGCCGGCGTCTGGTGTTTGATTTCCGGGGGATGCGGATTGCACCGTTTATTTGTTATGATTTGCGGTTTCCGGTGTGGAGCCGGAACACGGAAGGGTATGATTTGGCGGTGTATGTAGCGAATTGGCCTGCTTCGCGGCGGGAAGTGTGGAATGTGTTGTTACGAGCCCGGGCTATTGAGAACCAGTCGTTTGTGGCTGCCGTGAATTGTGTGGGAGAGGATGCCGGGGGCTTGCGGTATGCGGGAGACTCGGGGCTATGGGATGCCCGGGGGCAGGTGGTGGCTGCTGCACGGGAGTATGAGGAAGGAATTGTCGTGGCGGATTGTGATTTGGAGGCATTGCGGGAGTTCCGTCGGAAATTTCCTGTCCTGGAGGACCGGGACGGGTTCCGTTTGGAAGGTGGCTGTGAGGATGTTTTTTGAAGGAGGGAAAAAGTCCGGGTGATGTTATTTTTGTTTGCAATGAATTAGAATATACAGTTATGAGAATAGATATATTGAGCGTTGTGCCGGAATTGTTGGAAAGCCCGTTGAGCCATTCGATTATCAAGCGGGCGCGGGACAAAGGGATTGTGGAAATCCATATCCACAATATCAGGGATTGGTCGAAGGACAAGTTTCGCAAAGTGGATGATTACCCTTTTGGGGGAGAGGCAGGGTTGGTGATGATGATACAGCCTGTGTATGACTGTATTATGGAGTTGACTGCCCAGCGGCATTACGATGAAATCATTTATACCGCGCCCGATGCCCCGACGTTTAACCAGAAAATGGCGAATGAACTTTCCCTGAAAGAGAATCTGATGATACTGTGCGGGCACTACAAGGGCATAGACCAGCGGGTGCGTGACCATTTGGTAACGCGGGAAATATCTGTCGGGGATTATGTCCTGACGGGCGGAGAATTGCCGGCATGTGTGATGACGGACGCCATTGTGCGTCTGATTCCCGGTGCCATGAATGATGAGAGTTCGGCTTTGAGTGATTCGTTCCAGGATAACTTGTTGGCGCCTCCGGTTTATACCCGCCCGGCAGAGTTTAACGGTTGGCGGGTGCCTGATATCCTGTTGTCGGGAAACCATGCTAAAATCCATGAGTGGCAAGAGCAGCTTGCTTACGAACGTACAAGGGCTTTGCGTCCTGATTTGCTTGATGAATTATGATAGCTTATACGAAACCGGAGAACCAGCGCAGGAAAGACACTGCATCCTTTGCCCTGGAGTATGAGCGGGCGCAGGTGCAGCGTCCGTTTACCTGTATGATTAAATTGCCGGGACCGGTATGCAATTTGGATTGTGACTATTGTTATTATTTGGAGAAGGATGCCTTGTATGCGGATAAGAAGTACGGGCTTGCCTCTTTCCGGATGAGGGAGGACGTGTTGGAGCGTTTGATTCGTGATTATATCCGTTCGCAGCCCCAGGAACGGGTGGAATTTATTTGGCACGGAGGGGAGCCTACCTTGGTGGGGCTGGATTATTTCCGAAAGATTTTAGCCCTCCAGCAGCAGTATGGAGAGGGAAAAGTGATTGCCAATGTTTTGCAGACAAATGGCACGCTGATAGATGACCGTTGGGCGGAGTTTTTGGCGGAGCATCATTTTTTGTGCGGTTTGTCGGTGGATGGTCCTGCCAAGTTTCATGACAGGCACCGGCGTTTCCCGGACGGACGGGGATCATTGCAGCGGGTGTTGGAGTGCGCCCGCCTGTTCCGCAAGCACGGGGTAGAGTTCAATACCATGTCGGTGGTCAATGCCTCCAATTGCAAGGAACCTGTTGCCGTGTATGAGTTCCTGAGGGATGTGGTCGGCAGCCGCTATATGCAGTTCACGCCAATCGTGGAGCGGGTTGCCTTGGACGAGGAAGAGCCCCTCTCTCTTGTTGCTCCCGCTTATGCGAAGCAGGCGGCATTGATGGAGGAAAACGTGGGGGCGGAAGAATGGGGCAATTTCCTGTGCCGGGTGTTCGACCGTTGGGTCAAGACGGATGTGGCTTATTGTTATGTGAATTGGTTTGACAATACCTTGGCGGCTTATGTGGGCGAGCAGCCTTCGCTTTGTTCCATGGCTTCCTATTGTGCCTGTGCTTTGGCAATAGAGCATAATGGTGATGCTTATTGCTGCGACCATTTTGTTTTTCCGGATTACCGGCTGGGAAATGTGCTGGAGGTGAATATTGCCGAGATGGCAAAGAGTGACAAGCAATTGCTTTTCGAGCAGGAAAAGAAGGATGCCTTATCTGCCCTTTGCCTGTCTTGTCCTTATTTACGGATTTGCGGCGGAGATTGTCCTAAGAACCGGATTGACAGGACACCGGCTGGAGAACCTGTTTCCTGCTTATGCAAGGGGTTCCGGATGTTTTTTGAACATACGCAGCGGTATTTTGAATTTATGGCGGAGGAGTTGCGACAGCAGCGCCCTCCTGCCAATGTGATGAAAGCTAAATTATGAATTTTATGGGACTTTTGAGATGGAATATCATCGTGCCTGTCATGGGATGTGTTTGTGTGTCGCATGGGGTGCAGGCAAAGAAGAGGGTGGTGGAATCCAAGCCTAATATTGTTATTATATTGGCAGATGATTTGGGGTTTGGCGATATCAGCGCATACGGGGAAAATGGCATACGGACTCCCAATATCGACCGGATTGCCCGGGAGGGTATCCGTTTCTGTAACGGGTATGCGGCATCGTCAACCAGTACGCCCAGCCGTTATTCCCTTTTGACGGGGCGTTATCCTTGGCGGGAAGGGGCGCAGGTGTTGAATGGCAATGCTCCTTTATTGATTCGGGAAGGTTTGCCGACCTTGCCCCGGATGCTGCAAGCGGCTGGATATGTGACGGGAGTGGTGGGAAAATGGCATTTGGGGCTGGGAAATGGTGATGTGGATTGGAACGGGGAGATTGCACCGGGAGCGCGGGAGGTGGGCTTTGATTATTCTTTTATCACTGCCGCGACCAATGACCGCGTCCCGACGGTTTATGTCGAGAACGGGAAGGTGGTAGGGCTGGACCCGGAAGATCCGATAGAAGTCTCATATACCCGGAATTTTCCCGGTGAACCTACGGGAAAATCGAATCCGGAGTTGTTGAAGTTTTTGCCCAGCCACGGGCACGATCAGGCAATTACCAACGGCATTTCGCGTATAGGTTTTATGAAAGGGGGAAAGGCTGCCTGCTGGGTGGATGAAACGATGGGGGAGACTTTCCTTGCCAAAGCGTTTGAATTTGTGAAGCAACATAAAGACCAACCTTTCTTTTTGTATTATGCTTTACACCAGCCCCATGTGCCGCGGGTGCCTAATCCCCGTTTTGCAGGGAAGTCTTCCATGGGGGCGAGAGGGGATGTTATCCTGGAAGCGGACTGGTGTGTGGGTGAGTTTTTGAAGCTATTGGATTCATTGGCTTTGTCGGAGAATACGATTGTGATATTTTCCAGCGATAACGGTCCTGTTTTGGATGACGGTTATCAGGATGGGGCTATTGAGAAATTGGGGAAGCATAAGCCGGCAGGTCCTTTCCGAAGCGGGAAGTACAGTTCCTATGATGGCGGGACGCATGTGGCATTTTTGCTTCGCTGGCAGGGGCATGTCCGTCCCGGTTCTTCTGATGCGTTGGTGTCCCAACTTGACTTGTATGCTTCGTTGGCAGCCCTTCTGGGGCAACCAGACGAAACGGCGGACGGGGAGAATGTCCTGAAGGCTTTGCTTGGAAAATCCGGCAGGGGGAGGAAAGAGTTATTGTTGGAAGCGACAGGGGAGAATGTCATTTTGAGGCGGGGGAATTGGATATATATTCCACCGATGGTGCATGAAGGGTATTGGGTCCCTCCGATGGAATCCGGGCGGATGGAAGTCCCTCAATTGTTTAATGTGAAGAAGGATGCGGGTCAGCAGGAAAATGTGGCAGACCGGCATCCTGTCCGTGTCCGGAAAATGGATGCGGCGCTCCGCCAAATCAGGGGAATACAGTAATGGGAAATGCGCCCCCGGGCGGGAAAGTCATTTCCGGCAGATGGGGGCGAAGCTGCAATTCTTGCACTTCTTTTCATCTTGGCTTTGTGAAAAGGGCGTATCCATCGAGAACAGTTGGCAGAGCAATTCCCGAAGGGACTGGAGGTAGTCCGTCTCATGGTTTCTAAAGTCATTGACCGGGGTTTTGTCGCAAATGAGGTGGAAATTGTAATCTTTCCCGAAAAGCAACTTGGTGCTGTAAATGCCAGGAATGAGCGGAAGTGTTGTAGGTTGTACGTGGTCGAACATGAGGCAATAGAGCATAGTTTGCAATGCAGCCTTGTTCCGGTTGGGGGTATCGGCATGGAAAAGCGAGGGGATGTCTTTAAAGTCGGTGGTGTCAGCTCCTGTTTTGTAGTCAATGACGCGGATGCCCTCGGCGGTTTGGTCCACGCGGTCAATATACCCTCCGATGTACACCGTATGCGGGGTATGGCCTGTTTCAACAGGGATGGGGACATAAAAACGGCTTTCCATGGCTATAATATGGAAGGGGGCTTGTTGTTTGTCGTATTCCAGCATCCGTTGGAGGTATTTTTTGACAATGTGGAGGATGAGTTCATTGTTCCCGCTGTCTAACAGTCGGGAGATGGAAGAATTGTATATGTGGGAATATGCCGTTTGGATGTGTTGGTCAATCAGTCCCTTTGTATGCAGTAGGTTATCTATGGTTTCGGCGGTGATTTCCTTGCCGTCGGCTGTGGCATACAGGGATTGCGAGCATTCGTGGAAAATGGTACCCAACAGTCTGGCGTCCAGTTCTTCGGCAATTTCTTCCGGTTCCTTGATTCCGGCGACATATTTGAAATAGAACCGCAGGGGGCATTCAATGTACGTGTTGAGGGCGGAGGGGGACAGGGCGGTCTGCCCGGAAACCTCATACCGTGCAAGAATATCCATGATTTCCTGTGTCTTAGGGATGGTGATGGGTTTGGGAGATGAGGTGGATATCAGGTTCTGGAAATTGCTTTCCCGGATGGGAAGCCCCGATTCGTATTTGATTTGGTAGAGGTAACGGCTCATTTCCCCGCTGTTTATTCCTTTGGAGCCGGAAGTGTAAAGGATGCAGATGTCCTCAGCCCGTTGCAGGAGGCGGTAGAAATAGTAGGCGAACAGGGCATCCTGGTGCTCGGGAGTAGGTAAACGGAAACCTACCCGCAGGTTGTAAGGGATGAATGAGGAGGGCAGGGTGGTTTTGGGCAGCGTGCCTTCATTGGCAGAGAGGATGACCAGGCGTTTGAAATCCAGCATACGTGTCTCCATCAGCCCCATTACTTGCAAGCCTTCAAGCGGTTCTCCGGAAAAAGGAATGGTAATGTTGTTGATGGCTTTGTTGATGATTTGGACGTAGAGTTTTTCTTCCGGTTGGATGCCTTCTTCTTTAAAAGTATTCTGCAAGTTCTGCAACTGGCTGTAAATGGAAAAGATAAATTCCTTTTCAATGGGCTCCGAGACAGGTTTTTGCTGGATGAGCAAATGCAGGATGCGGAGCAGGTAGTCGGGCAGGCTTTCCTGTGACGGGGCAAAGACGGCTTGTGCCAACGGATGGAAATACAGGCTTTTATCGATGACATACACGATGTTCTGGGTTTGTATGTATGCCGTGATTTGATTGATTTCCGAGGGGCACAAGGCTTTGATGAAATTGTGGTTCAGCAAGGCGATTACAGGCTTGTAGTAATAATAAGTCTGATTTTTCTCGCATTTGGCATGGCTTTTCAGTTCGCACAGCAAATAGATGAAAGAGGCGACTGCTGTTTTTTGGGCTGGATACCCCATGGTGACATTGATTTTCTCAATATACGGTGGGATGGAATGGAGGGTCGGGATTAAGAGTTGCTCGTCACAGAGAACGATGGCAGTCTTGGGGGTAGCCCCGTCAGCTTGGGTGATGAGGTCCGGAATGAGTTTTGTTTGCCCGATGTTTGACGGGACGGAAATGTATTTGATGCTTTTCCCGTTATGCAGGAAATTGTTGAAATGTTCGATGCCTAATTCATTGGGGAAGAGCTTCAGGTTCTCGCGGAGGTAATCACCGGCTTCCTGGTGTTCGTTGGCTGTGTAATAGAGGTCGTAATCCCAGTAAAAGGAAGCGATGCCCAAGCCCTGGTAGTGGCTGAATATGGCTTTTTCGCAGCGGTTGAGGGCATTGAATCCGGCGAATAGGATGCGTTTGGAATGGAGTTCGTATTCATGGACATGCTCGCAGAAAAAACGCTCGTTCATGCCTTCGTAGCAAAGTTGCTGCTCGAAAAGGGAGGAACGGAAAAGCGTGTAGGTATCATAAAGTTTGTCCCATATCTGGAGGAATTCCTGCTGTTCCCGGCTGCATGTCCCGGTGTGGAAACTGCTCCAGAATTTTTTTATGGCAGCGATTTGCTCTTCATTGAGGTAAGGGAAATTGTTCTCCAGGTCTTTCAATGCCGACAGGTTGGAGAACAGGTCGCGGGCGTCCACCAGGTATTTGTCTATATCGTCGAAGTCCCCCAGGAGCATGTTGCCCCAGAAATAGAAGTCGTCAAACCTTTCCTTTGAACCGGAAATGCTGGCGTATGCTTTATAAAGTTTGATAGACAGCGGCAGCGTTTCCGCTTGTCGGAGTCCGGTGAACTGCCCGATAAATTCGCCTAAGGTCATGATTTCCGGCATCCACACGGGGCGCGTGATCAGTTGGGAGAGTTCCTCTGCCAGAAAAAGCCCTGCACGTTTGTTGGGGAAAAGGATGGTCAATGCGTCAAACTCTTCCCCATATTTGTCGATAATATCTTTTGCCAGTAATTGAAGGAATGTTTTCATAAATCACTATATTTGTACCCCACCCTTCAAGGTAGAGGACAAAGTTATAATTTTATGCGTTAAAAAACTAAATTGCTTGCGATGTTAAAAGATTTATTGCTTAAAAATCGTAGTTACCGCCGCTTTCGCCAAGAGGACAGGATGTCGGAGAATGAATTGGAGGAATTGGTCGGACTGACGCGGCTGTGTGCTTCCGGGCGGAATGCACAAGCATTGAAATACGTGATAGTGAACGGCGAAGAGGAGTGTGCCCGTGTTTTTCCGTGCCTGGCTTGGGCAGGTTACTTGACCGATTGGGCAGGACCGGAGGAGGGGGAACGCCCGGCGGCTTACCTGGTGCAGGTGTTGGATACCCGGATTGAGGACAATTGCCTGTGCGACGACGGTATCCAGGCGCAGACCCTTTTGCTGGGGGCAGTGGAACGGGGACGGGGTGGATGCGTCATCAAGGCATTCAAAAATGAGCCCCTGCGGCAAATACTGGCTTTGCCATCCTACTTGAAAATCATGTATGTCATTGCTTTGGGAACGCCTGTGGAGCGGGTGGTGCTGGAGGATATGAAGGACGGGGATTATAAGTACTGGCGGGATGCCGAGGGGGTACACCACGTGCCCAAACGTAAATTGGAAGAATTGATTGTGCGATGAAGATACTTTGTGCGGAATACAACGAGGCGGGCGAAGCGGCAATTGTTCCCGTGGGGGACGATGCCCTGCTGCGGAACAACGATGACTTTTACTTGCCCGGGTTTGCAAAGGAATTGAGTTGCGTCCCCCAGCTGGTGGTGCGTATCTCCAAGTTGGGGAAATGCGTGGGGGAGCGCTTTGCTTCGCGTTATTACCGGGAAATGGGCGTTGGTATCCGTTTCTATGCCGATGATTTTGAGCGGAGCCTGCAAAGCCGGGGGTTGCCCGTGGGCATGGCGTCTTCCTTTGAGGGGAGTGCCGCGTTGGGCGCTTTGGCAGATTGCGGGGAATGCGCCGGTGCAGCCTACCGTTTTGTCTTGAACGGTGAGACAGTCTTCAGCGGGGACCTCGCTTCACAAGGGCTCTCCGTGGAAAAGTTGATAACCCTTGCTTCCGCCTACCATATCCTGAAGATAGGCGATTACCTCTTTTGCGGGAACCGTTTCCGCCAGCGCGGCTTGCAGGTGGGCGACCGCTTGCAAATGGAATTTTGCGGACGTATGTTGATGGACTTTAAAATCAAATAAGATGAGAAAACATGTAGCAATTTTATTACTGTCCTTATTGAGTGTGACAGTCGTGCGGGCACAGGATTACGTGCCTGCTCCTGAAAACCTGGAAGCGCGGGAAGAGTTCCGGGACGACAAGTTCGGCATTTTTATCCACTGGGGCATTTACAGCATGCTCGCCCAGGGGGAATGGGCAATGACCAACCTCAATCTGAATTACAAGGAATATGCCAAATTGGCATCCGGCTTTTACCCCTCCCGCTTCAATGCGGAGGAATGGGTAAAGGCGATTGCGGCTTCGGGGGCGAAATACATTTGTTTCACCTCGCGCCACCACGACGGGTTCTCCATGTGGGATACGGACTACTCGGACTACAACATTGTGGATGCCACTCCCTTCAAGCGCGATATCCTGAAGGAATTGTCCGAAGCCTGCCAGAAATACGGCATCAAGCTCCACCTTTACTATTCGCACCTCGACTGGTACCGGGATGATTACTATCCCTTGGGGCGCACCGGCAGGGGCACGGGGCGGACTACCCACGGAGAATGGAAAACTTACTATGAATTCATGAACAACCAAATTACGGAGTTGCTCACGAATTACGCGCCCATCCGTGCCATTTGGTTCGATGGCTGGTGGGACCAGCAACCGGGCTTCGACTGGGGGCTTCCGGAGCAATACGCCATGATTCACCGCCTGCAGCCCGCCTGCCTGATTGCCAACAACCACCACCAGGCTCCTTTTGAAGGAGAGGATATCCAAATCTTTGAACGTGACCTCCCCGGTGAGAATACCGCCGGTTATTCCGGTCAGGACATCAGCGCCCTGCCTTTGGAAACCTGCCAGACCATGAACGGCATGTGGGGCTATAAGATTACAGACCAGGATTACAAATCCGTCCCGGACTTGATACATTACCTCGTGCGGGCAGCCGGGCGGAATGCCAACCTCCTGCTCAATGTGGGACCCCAGCCCAATGGCGAATTGCCTGCCGCCGCCGTTGAACGCATGCGGCAAATCGGCGAATGGATGCAGGTCTATGGAGAGACGGTTTACGGCACCCGTGGCGGGGATGTGCCTCCCCGGGACTGGGGTGTCACTACCCGCAAGGGCGACAAACTGTATGTCCACATCCTCGACTTGCAGGACAAAGGGCTGTTTCTGCCCCTTTCCGGTCAGAAAGTCAAGTCGGCGGTATGCTTCAAGGACCGCCGTCCGGTGAAATTCACCCAGGACAAGCAAGGGGTGCTTCTGGAATTTGACGCGGTACCCGCTGATGTGGATTATGTGGTGGAACTGACCCTGAAATAAAAGGGACAAATTTGTTCGGAGGTGCCTCCCAAGCCTGTCGGACAGGAGACAGACAGACACGGCAAAACGGGAAGTTGGTTGCGGAAAACTTGAAATCAACGATGTGTCTGTTGCCTGTATTCATTGGGGGTGCACCCTTCCATCTTTTTAAACCACCGGCTGAAATGCTGGGGGTATTGGAATCCCAGTTCGTATGCAATTTCACTGACGGACTTCCTGATGTTGCATATATGCTCTTTTGCCACGTCCAATAAATTATCCCATAGTGTTTCAAAAACAGGCAAGGATATCGCAGTTCAAATGCTCACGGGTGATAAACCGGCAATTCATTCCTCTGCCTGTTGGGATATTTCTATGGATAGCTTTTCTTTTTTTGTTAATGATTTATATACCAGATTGTAGGACTGCCGCACAAGTTCTTTTATCCGGGAGTCTGGCACATCCTGATTGAAATAGACATCATTCCACATTCGCTTGTTCATGTGCCAAGCCGGACGTATGCCTTCATATTGCAGCCGGAGTTCTTCCGCTTCTTCGGGGGTGGATTTCAGGCAGCAACGGTCAAATATTTCAATATTGACGAAACAAAACCATTTGCTGCCGATATAGAAGCAGAGTACATCACGGCTATATGAATCCCTTAAGCCTGTGAAAGGCATTTTTTCTGTCACGTAGGGCAACGAGAGACAGTATTCTCTGAATGCTTCAATATCCATATTGGGTGAAAGTATTTATAACTCAGTATGCAAAAATAGCATTTTTAATTGATATATGCGCATATTGTTGAAAAATAGCCTGATAGCAGTCTATGCTTGTTTTTCCATAACCATTTGGGGTAAAGGTAAGGGCAAGCCGGATTTTAATCCTCCGGTCTATGGCGGGACTTCCCGCTGGAGACCGGGGGATTTCTTAGTTTTGTGTCACATTTATCTTACACTTGAGAGACCTTTTAGAGACAGCTAAACCTAATCAAACCCTATTCAAACCCTAATCAAACC
>DXFT01000098.1 GCA_019114285.1 Candidatus Odoribacter faecigallinarum | reverse complement strand
CGATACCAAATCCTCGTCGTGCAATAAAATGCCGCTGTCCTCATCCTTGATGGAGCCGTCTGCCTGCCGCGCGATTTTGGTGCGCTCGGTCACAGCCGTCAAATGCCCGTTCGCGTCCGATTCACAGATGCCCCGCGATACGGTCCCGTTCTCCGAAAGAGTGGAGGCAAGCCGGTAGCCCACCAGCCCGAATTCCTTGTCCGTTGCGTCCTGCGCCAAGAAATCATGGGCTTTGACAAAAGCGTCGCTGCCATAAAAATCATCGGCATTTAGCGCGGCAAAAGGCTCATGGATTTCGTCTTTTGCGCACCAGATGGCGTGTGCCGTGCCCCAAGGCTTCTCCCTTTCAATTGCGGGAAGGTTGCCCGGCAACTTGTCCATGCGTTGGAAACAGTATTTTGTCTCCACCAAACCCTCTGCATACTTGCCGACGAACTCAATAAATTCCTGCGCAAAACTTTCCCGGATAATGAAGACGATTTTGTCAAATCCGGCATGCACGGCGTCATACACCGTATAGTGCAGCAGGGCTTTTTGGTGCGGGCCAAGGGGGGTAATCTGTTTCAGGCTCCCGAAACGCGACCCCATGCCTGCCGCCATGACCAAAAGAGTTGTTTTTTTACTTGTCATAATAGATGGTTTTTATTTTTGTATCAGTTCAATGTATCTCCATGTTGGTGGACATACTTGGCAAACACTTCCATCGCCTCATACTCTGCCATGCCGAGGCGGTTGTAAATGTCCGCGGTATTGCGGTTGCGGTCCTCCGCCCGTTGCCAGAACTCGCGCGGGTCGTCGCCCGGGAACGCGGGGCCATTGTTCTGCGAACCGTGCTTGTAAATGGCTTTGCGCTTGATGGAAAGCTCTGCCGGGCTGATGGGCACGGCCATATCCACT
This sequence comes from Candidatus Odoribacter faecigallinarum, assembly GCA_019114285.1. Classification (GTDB taxonomy): domain Bacteria; phylum Bacteroidota; class Bacteroidia; order Bacteroidales; family Marinifilaceae; genus Odoribacter; species Odoribacter faecigallinarum. The sequence goes on along the minus strand of DXFT01000098.1, from coordinate 14,772 downwards.
TTCTCGATTTCCCATTCCATCCACGCGCCGCGGTACCACCACGTGTTGCACTCCTTAAACCAATCATCCCCGTCCACAATGTTATAGGCGCGCAGGATGGCGTCAAGGCAAACCCCGTGCGTGCCGTGCGGGTCGGCAAGGTCGCCGGCGGCATAAATCTGGTGCGGTTTGACTTCGCGCAGCAATTGGACAATGATGTCCACGTCAATCTGGCTCAGCGGGTTCTTCTTCACCGTCCCTGTCTCATAGAACGGCAGGTTGAGGAAATGCACCCGCTCTGCCGGCACGCCCAGGAAACGGTCGGCGGCACGCGCTTCGGCACGGCGCAGGGCGGCTTTGTATTTAAGCAGTTTGGAAGACTCGATTTCTTCCTTCCCGGCTTTTTGAAGCTCAATGTCCTTCTTCATCTGCGTGAAGAAATTTTCCAAATCCTGGCTCCCGCTGCCGCTCAGGTGGGCAAACGCGCCGGCAATGTCAATCTGCTGGTAGAGGTAATCGTCCAGCACCGCGATGCTCCCCGAAGTCTGGTAAGCCACATGCACCTCATGCCCTTGCTCCACCAACCGGGCGAATGTCCCCCCCATGGAAATCACGTCATCGTCCGGGTGGGGGCTGAAAATCAGCACGCGCTTCGGGTAAGGCAGCGCCCTCTCCGGGCGGGTGCTGTCGTCCGCATTGGGCTTCCCGCCGGGCCAGCCCGTAATGGTATGTTGCAGGTCGTTGAATACCTGGATGTTCACCTTGTTCGCTGAACCGAAAGTCTTGATAAGGTCGGTCATCCCGTTCTCGATATAATCCTTGTTTTCCACCTTCAGGATAGGCTTCCCCACTTTCTGGCAGAGCCAGATGACAGCCTTCCGGATAAGCTTGTCGTTCCATTCCACCTTGCTCACCAACCACGGCAGGTTGGCGCGGGTCAGCTCCTCGGCGGCGTTCTCGTCAATGAAAAACTCCACATTGGGGTGCAACTGCAGGAAAGTGGCAGGCACCGAATCCGACATGCTCCCTTCGACAGTTGCTTTGATAATGGGGGCCTTTTTCTCTCCCCAGGCCATAAGGATGATTTTCCTTGCCTTCATGATAGTGCCTACGCCCATGGTGATGGCACGGGTAGGCACCTTGTCCCTCCCCCCGAAATCGCTGGCAGCGTCCTTGATGGTCAGGTCGTCCAGGTAAACCATCCGCGTCGGGGAAGAAAGCAGCGAACCCGGTTCATTGAAACCGATGTGCCCCGTCCTTCCGATGCCTAAGATTTGCAGGTCTATGCCGCCTGCATTTTCAATCGCTTTCTCATAATTCCTGCAAAATTCCTCGATATCATCCCCCTGCAAAGTGCCGTCCGGAATATGGATATTGGCTGGGTCGATGTCAATGTGGTCAAACAAATGGTGGTGCATGAAATAATGGTAGCTATGCTCCGACTCCTTCGCCATGGGCAGGTATTCGTCCAAGTTGAACGTCACCACGTTCTTGAACGACAGCCCCTCCTCCTTGTGCATCCGCACCAATTCCTGGTACAATTTGATGGGAGACGAGCCGGTGGCCAGCCCCAGCACGCATTTCTCGCTCTTGGCAGCGTTGCTGCGGATTAAATCGGCAATCTCGCGTGCCACCGCCTTCACGGCCTCCGAAGGTTTCCCGTAAACCCGCACCGGCACCTTCTCGTAACGGTCTGCGCCTTCGCCTTTTGCTATATAATTGTTCGTGTTCATAATGTAGTGTGTTTTATGTTGTTAAATTGATTTCAATACAAAGAATATTTCCCTTCCGGGTCATAATTCAAATTCTCCATCACCAGGCTCAACGTCCCGAGGATGCAGGCATTGTCGCCTAAAGTGCTGGCTTTGATTTCGCACTGGTTCTTCAACCGCGTAAGCGTATATTTGTCAATGGAATGCCGGATAGACGGCAGCATGATATTATTGTTCGCTGTGACCTTCCCCCCGATGACAATCAGCTCCGGGTTGAACAGGTGGATAAGCGCGGCAAGCGCCTCCCCGATTTTCTCCCCTGCCTGCTGCAACAATTCAATCGCAAAAATATCGTCATGCGTGGCAGCCTGGACAATCTTGTCCAGGGTGATTTCCTCCGGACGGGCAGAAATCGTGGTCGCCTTCCCGCTTTTAATGGCTTGGCAGGCAGCCTTGATAATCGCGCGCCCCGAAGCCAGCGTCTCCAGGCAACCGGTCTTCCCGCAATAACACAGGATATCCTCTTCCGTCACCCGCACATGCCCGAACTCCCCCGCCATCCCCTTGCAGCCCGTATAAGGATGCCCGTTGAGAATCATCCCCATCCCGATGCATTCATTGACGCTGATACACAAGGCGTGCATGGACTCGCGCGCGGCGCCGAAAGTATGCTCGGCCATCGCCATGACGCTCGAATCATTGTCCATGAACACCGGTATGTCCAGCATGGCTTCCAGCCGTTGGCGGATATTGCCTTCCTCAAAAGCCAGGTAAGTATAGGAATTCCCGCTGTTGTCCAGCAAACCGGGAATCGACACCCCCGCCACTTTTAGCTTGTTCCTGGGGATTTTCAAGTCAATCAGGCTTTTCTCAATCTTAAGCCTCAAATCCGACAAAATGGCTTCATTGTCCTGGCTCTCCAAAATGGAGGGAAACTGCTGGATGCTGCCGATAACCTCCTTATGCAAGTTGAAAATAGCGATTTTCAACGTCTCGCGCCCGAGGTCAATGCCGATAATATACGCGGCATCCGGGTTCAGCGAATAAATATGAGGGCGCTTGCCCCCGATCGACGGACCCTGCCCCCGGTTGACCACCCAGCCTTCCTCCACCAGCTCGTCCACAATCTTGCTGATGGTCGGCATCGTCATATTCGTCAGCCGGCACACCTCCGGCTTGGACAAAATACCCCAACGGTAAAAGTCCTTAATGATATCTTTCTTCTGCTGATAACGCTTTTTCTTAAACCCTGGTAGGGCGTTTTTATTCATACCATCCATTATTTCAAATTTTACTTCCCAAAGATACGCAAACTTTATAAAATAGTTGCCAAAGTTCCCCTAAAAAATATATGTTAAACTTTTCCTGCGAGCTGCCCGCACGCTGCGTCAATATCTTTCCCCTTGCTATGGCGGAGATTGACCACCATATTGCACCCCTCCAGGTAGCGGATAAACTCATCCCGGTTGCGTTCCGGGCTGCGGTGGAAATCCGGATGCCCCGTTTCATTATACTCAATCAAGTTGATTTTGACCGGAAACTGGCGGCAATACACGGCAAGCGCCTTCGCGTCCTCCGGCGAATCATTGATGCCCCTCAGCAACAAATACTCCAGCGTGGGGCGCGTCCCCGTCCTCTCGACAAAATACTTCAGGCTCTCCGCCAGCGCCTTCAGCGGATAAGCCTTGTTCACCGGCATCAGGGCTGAACGCACGCTGTCCTTCGCCGAATGCAGCGACACCGCCAAATTGCACCGCGTCCCCTCGTCCGCCAGCCGGCGGATGCCCTCCGGGAGCCCTGCCGTCGAAATCGTAATGCGGTAAGGCGACATCCCAAGCCCGTCCTCCGCCGTGACACGCCCGATGGCTCCCGTCACATGCCCGTAATTCAGCAGCGGCTCCCCCATGCCCATGAACACAATATTGGACAACAGGCTCCCCCTCGCCTCCGCCTCCTCCCGGGCAGCGGTGATTTGCTGGAATATCTCCCCTCTCGTCAGGTCGCGCCTGAAACCCAGCCCCCCCGTCGCGCAAAACTTGCACCCCAATTTGCACCCCGCCTGCGAGGACACGCACACCGTGTACTTCTCCCTCCCCGGTATCAGCACGCTCTCCACCACCTCCCCGTCCACCGTCCGCCACGCGGTCTTCCTCGTCCCGTCCGAAGCCTCCTGCACCCGCTCGGCATGCAGCCTGTCAAAATAAAACGCCTCCTCCAGCTTCTGCCGCGTCACCTTCGGCAGGTTCGTCATCTCCTCGAAACCCGTAACCCCCCGTTGCCATATCCACTGCCACACTTGCTTTCCCCGGAATGCCTTTTCTCCGTTAGCGGTAAGGAACGCGGCAATCTCCTCCGCTGAACACGCTCTGATATTTTCCTTTGCCATCTCTATTGATTTTGAAACTGCGAAGATAGGACAATATTTTCTCTTTTCCTCCCTCTTTCCCTTCTTTTAGCATCGCTTGCCCCTTCCGCAAATTTATCTTGCCTTTGTCCCCGTATAATCAGGCGCGTGAAGCACCCATCCTCTGGGAAGGTCGCACCCAAGCCGCAGGAAACGCGTGCTCGCTTGCGCCAATTTCAACTATAAATCCCTTTTCCAACTTTATTTTTGTAGTGTCTCGTTCTTGAATCTGGTGGAGGAGGGATTTTTTTTGTATTTTTTCTACTCTTATTTCCGTGCTGTCTGGAGACCATCTGGGGGGTATCTGGGGACTATACGTAAGGTTGAAAGAAGGTTTTCCTATGGTTAACGTATGCATTCATAGGTCAACCATACCTTAACCTTACTGCAACCTTACGTATAGTCCCCAGATACCCCCCAGATACCTCTTAGATGCCCCGGAGATAGAATCAACGAGGCAGACACCGGACCGGGATAGGAAGGTGACCGTTCATCCCAATTTTTCCTTTATATTATATTCCATTTTGATATTCTTTAAGCCTTATAGTGCAAAGGTAGCAGAAACCCTTGCAAATCTGCATGAGATGCAAGCGATTTATTATCGTAACAATAAAATCATTGTTGGCTTGTTTTTGTTTCCCGGCAATATCTCCTTGCAAATATTTTGGAAGGAAAAAGAAATATTGTAATTTCGTAACTTCAAAAGAGTCGTTATTTAAATGTATTGATGAGATATGACCAAAGGTGTTATTTTCTGCGCCATAGCATGGGTTGCTCTGGCCGCATGCAGCAAGCATAATGTTACCATTTCCGGAAGTATCAAGCATGCCGGGAAAGAACAAGTGTATTTGGAACAAATCAATGTAGGATATAATGTGACTGTCGATTCTGCCCAAACGGACAAGGATGGCAAGTTCACATTTAAGACGTATGTGGAGTTGCCTACTTTTTTCAATGTAAAAGTCGGAGAAAGCGGCCCCGTCACTTTTATCGCTTCCGCAGACGAGGATATCCAAATCAGCGGGACTCTGGAAGGGCTGGAACAAAATTATTGGGTGGACGGTTCAGAAAATTCTCTCTGGATCAAGTTGCTGAATTTCCAGTTAAACAACACGCTTACTGCCATGGATTCTTTGCAGGAAACGTTCAAAGCAATTCCCGAGGATCATGCTGCGAAGCGGGCAGAAGTCGCCCATGCGTGGGATTCCGTGGTGAATAAACAAATTAATTTTTCCAAAGAGTTTATCCTGAAGCATGCCGTTTCCCCTGCCTCTTATTATGCATTATACCAGAAATTCAATGACAATAGTTTCATTTTGGACCCCATTGAAGATTTACATTCTTATAAAATTGTCGCTTCTTCGCTTAAAGCGATGTACCCGGAGTCCCAATATACGAAAGCCATTTTGCAGCATTTGGACCAAATCTCGAACAGCATCCAAAATGAACGGATACGGCGAATTATCGATAATGCAGACAGCAACCTTCCGGCAATCAGCCTGCCTAATGCCAGCGGGGACACCATTGCGCTCAGCGATTTAAGAGGGAAGTATATCATCTTGGATTTTAATGTGCTGGGAGCGAAAGAAAGCGAAGGTTATACCCAAGAGCTCAAAAAGGTGTATAACAAATTCCGGAACCGGGGAGTGGAGATTTACCAGGTATGCCTGGACAACAACCAGTTACTTTGGTCAAGGCTTGTCAAACAATACGGAATTACCTGGCAATGCGTCCGCGACCCACAAGGCTTGCAAAGCCGGGTTGCGCAAACCTGGAATGTGCAAACCGTGCCAGCCAATTATATCATCAATCCTAAGTTTGAGATTGTTGGCAAGAACCTGACGGGGGCACGTTTGGAAGAACGGTTAAACGATTTGATGAAACAACGGTGAAAAGCCCCAACCAAAAGATTCCCGACAGGGCGCATGAAGTGACGTTGGCGGAAGGAAAGAAAGCCTATTTCCTTTCGGACCTTCATTTGGGCGCCCCTGTGTTAAAGGACAACCGGGAACGGGAGCTGCAAATCGTGGAGTGGTTAGAGAGGATTCGCCCGGATTGCGGGATGCTTTTCCTGTTGGGGGATATTTTCGACTTCTGGTTTGAGTATAAACGGGCTGTGCCCCAAGGGCATGTCCGTTTCCTTGCCAAAATCAGTGAATTTGCAGACCAAGGGATTCCTGTGCATTTTTTTACCGGCAACCATGACATCTGGACTTTCGGGTATCTGACCCGGGAGTGCGGCGTCATCCTCCATACCCGCAATGAAGCGTTCCGCATCAACGGGAAAGATTTTCTCATCGGGCACGGCGACGCACTTAATCCCCAAGACCGGGGTTACCTGTGGCTTTACCACATTTTTCACAACCATTTCCTGCAACGTTGCTTCCGGTGGGTGCATCCTGACGTGGGAATCTGGCTGGCACACAAATGGTCCTCCCACTCGCGGCTGGGCAACGGCAAGATTGAAGCCGACGGTTTTCGCGGCGAAGGGAAGGAAGAAATCATCGGTTTCTGCCGGCGTGTCCTGCAGCATAAACATTTCGATTATTTTGTTTTCGGGCACCGCCACCTGCCCCTCGATTTTGCCTTGTCACCCGACAGCCGATATATCAACACGGGAGACTGGATCAGCCATTACAGTTTTGCCACTTTTGACGGGGCACGTCTCATTTTGGAAAAAATCAATCAATAATCTAACATACGACTTATGCTTATAAAATTATTCAGCGGAGCAGTCAATGGGATTGAGGCAGTCACCATCACCATTGAAGTAAACATCCTAAACGGTGCAAAATTCATTATTGTCGGACTACCGGACAATGCCATCAAGGAAAGCCAGCAACGGGTTGATTCCGCCCTCCGGGAAATCGGCGCCCGCATTCCCGGCAAACGGGTCATTATCAACATGGCTCCCGCTGACATCAAAAAGGAAGGTTCCGCATACGATTTACCGTTGGCCATCGGGATTCTTGCCGCCAATGAACAATTGCCTGCTGAAGGATTGGAAAAATTCGTCATCCTGGGCGAATTGTCTTTAGACGGCACCCTGCAGGCCGTCAAAGGCGTCCTGCCCATTGCCATCAATGCCCTGGAAGCCGGTTTCCATAAAATCATCCTGCCTTTTGCCAACGCCAATGAAGCGGCTATCGTCAAAGGCATGGAGGTCTATGGTTTCCACCACATCCGGGAAGTCGTTGATTTTATCCAGCACCCGCAATCGGTCAGCCCAAGTGCCTATATTCCCCGTGCAAACACAGAGGAAGAGGAAAGTCCTTTCGATTTCAAAGATGTAAAAGGGCAGGAAAGCGTAAAGCGCGCCCTGGAAATTGCTGCTGCCGGCATGCACAATGTGCTCATGGTAGGCGCCCCCGGTTCGGGGAAAACCATGCTTGCCCGCCGCCTGCCGGGCATCCTTCCTCCAATGACCCTCGAGGAGTCTTTGGAAACGACCAAGATACATTCCGTCGCCGGGAAACTGCCGGGGCATTGCTCCCTTATCACAACACGCCCCTTCCGCGCCCCACACCACACGATTTCCGACATTGCCTTAACCGGCGGCGGGGCTTTCCCCCGTCCCGGAGAAATTTCCTTAGCCAACAACGGGGTCCTTTTCTTAGACGAATTGACCGAATTTCCCCGGAATGTACTGGAAACCATGCGCCAACCTTTAGAAGACCGGAAGATAACCATCAGCAGGGCACGTTATTCTGTTGATTACCCTGCCAATTTCATGTTTGTCGCTTCCATGAACCCTTGCCCTTGCGGATATTACAACCATCCCACCAAAGAATGTACCTGCAACAGCGGGGCAATCCAGCGTTACCTGTCCAAGATATCCGGTCCCCTGCTTGACCGCATCGATATCCATCTGGAGGTCGTGCCGGTGGATTTGGACAAGATTACCGGCCAATACGAAGCCGAACCGAGCCGTGCCATCCGCCAACGTGTCATCGCTGCCCGCGACATCCAAACCTTACGTTTCAAAAATGACCCCGGCATACATTGCAACGCACAAATGACGCCGCAATTGATAAAAAAATATTGCCCGCTGGACGCAGCGAGCATATCCCTGTTGAAAGCCGCGATGCAAAAATTCAACCTTTCTGCCCGGGCTTACGACCGCATTATCAAGTTGTCGCGCACGATTGCAGACCTGGCAAACAGCCCTGCCATCCTGCCGCAGCACATTGCTGAAGCCATCCAATACCGGGCACTTGACAGGGAATCCTGGGGTTTCCATTGACGCCGCCTATACGCGGCTCAGTATTTCGTCCAGGCCTTCGAAATGCTTTTTGTAATCTTCCAAGGAACGCCGAATCACCTCATACGCCTCCTCACGCCCATAGACTTGGGTGATGTCCACCTTCCTCATGCCTTCTTCCCCGGGCATGTCCTTGTATGTCAAGAAATAGTGCTTCAACCTATCAACAATCACATGCGGCAATTCAGTGATGTCATTATACACGTTGTAAGTGGCATCATGTTTTAAGACAGCTATGATTTTGTCATCCGCCTCATCCCCGTCGAACATCCGGAATCCTCCAATAGGACGCACACTGGCGATGATATCCCCGTGAGCGATGGTACGTTCAGTCAATACACATATATCCAACGGGTCACAATCCCCCTTGATATCCGTACGCCGGCTCTGCTGCATGGCATATTCCGCCACCGAATCGCCACAATAACTTTGAGGGATGAACCCATAAAGAGCAGGCACCACATTGGAATATTTCTGGGGGCGGTCTATCTTAATATAACCGCACACTTTATCCAGTTCATATTTCACTGTATCTGTCGGCACCATCTCGATAAAAGCCGTAATTACTTCCGGCGCTTCATCTCCGACCTCAATCCCATGCCAAGGATGTGATTTATAGCGCAACCCCATCAAACGAGCAATCGGGTCATTAATTTTATTTCCCATAATCAATTATTTTTAATAAGTATTATCTTTCCCAAAAAGCGCTTGCTCTATGTATTCTATCCATATATGAATAATCTTGATATGTATTTCCTGGATGCGGTCTGAATAACCATTCCAAGGCACAACGACGGCCACATCGCACAACGCCTTCAATTGCCCGCCATCTTTTCCCGTCAGGCCAATCACCTGCATTCCCCGTTCCTTGGCCGCTTCCACGGCAGCAATGACATTTCCGGAATTTCCGGAAGTCGAAATCGCCAGCAGGACATCTCCGGGTTTCCCTAACGCCTTGACATAACGCGCAAATCCTTCCTCATAGCCCATATCGTTCGCCACACAGGTCAAATGCGACGGGTCTGCAATAGCCAATGCCGGCAATGCGTCCCTGTCCCGGCGGAAACGTCCGGTCAATTCCTCGGCAAAGTGCATCGCATCGCACAATGAACCGCCATTGCCACAACTGAATACCTTTCCCCCGCGCCTGTACATATCCACGAGCAAATCGCCAGCCCTACGCACCTCGTCCAACTTCTCCCCGTCTGCCATAAAAGCTTCCAAGACCTGCCGGGCATCATCAAAACTTTTCTTAATCAAATCCATTGTCATACATTCTTTGTTTTCCATTCCACAACCATGCCCCGTCCGGATTGCCACATCCGTTCCGGTACCACATTCCGAATCTCCTGGCATAACAATTTTACCAATTGCTGCCGGACAAAATAAGCAGAACATATCACACTGACCTCCCTCAGCGGTTTCTCATGTTCAATCGCCCTGACCTGTGCCCGTTTGCCCTCGGGCAAATATTGAAGCGCCAATTCCGGAATAAAGGTACATCCCCCTTCCATATCCACAATCCGCATCAAGGTCTCCAACGAATTACTCTCAAAATGGAAAGGCAGTGCGCGTCTCCGGTCTTTCTTCATGCCACATAAATTCAGCACCTGGTTCCGGAAGCAATGCCCTTCTCCCAACAACCACAAATCAGCCCCCTCCAAATCTTTGACCTCAAGCACCTGCTTGCCCAGCAATTCATGCTCCGGATGGGCATATACCAACATTTCTTCATAAAAGACCGGATATTCCTTAATGTCGTCATCCCCGTATGGAGTCACAAAGATGCCGGCATCCAAGCGTTCTGTTTTCAAACGGCGGACCAGTTCTTCCGATTCCACTTCCTCCACCCCAATTTCCAATGCCGGATATTTCAGTGCGACCTGCCTCATCAAAACGGGCAACAAATAAGGAGCCAACGTCGGGATAATCCCGATATTAAAATGCCCCGACACAACCTGCCTCTCCTCCCGGATGAGTTCCTTAATCCGCCCGGAGGCTGCCAAGGTTGCCCGCGCCTGCTCGATAATTTTTGCCCCCATGGCTGTAGGTTCCAGAGGCTGGCGACGGCGGTCAAAAATCACGACCCCCAAGTCCTCTTCCAATTTCTTCACCTGCATGCTCAATGTCGGCTGGGTCACAAAACATTTGTCCGCCGCAGCAGCAAAATGGCGCAAATCATCCAAGGCAACGATATATTCAAGTTGTGTGAGCGTAACCATATCCCGAGCTTAATTTATTCAAAGAAATCTTTCATCTTACGGAAAAAACTTTTCTTGCTGTCTCCCCCTACCGGCTTCACAAAATCTTTACCTTTCAATTCCTCTATGCATTTTTTATCCTCTTTGGAAAGGTTTTTAGGTATCCAGACATTTACCCTTACCAATAAATCCCCTTTCCCGTAGCCATTGATATCAGGTATTCCTTTCCCCTTCAAACGCAACACCTTGCCCGGCTGCGTACCCGCCTCCACTTTCACTTTCACCTTGCCCTCCAAAGTGGGGATTTCGATTGATTCACCCAACACAGCGTCCGGATAGCTGACAAAAGCATTGTATAGCAAATCGTTCCCGTCCCTGACCAAATCGGCATGTTCAACTTCCTCAATCAACACTATCAAATCGCCATTTTCCCCACCACGGCGCGCAGCATTTCCTTTTCCCTGGATGGACAGCTGCATGCCATCCGCCACGCCTGCCGGGATGTGCAAAGAAATCACCTCTTCAGCCAACAGCACGCCTTCCCCGTTGCAATGGGCGCACTTTTCATTGATTATCTTCCCTTCTCCCCCGCAAGTGGGACAGGTTGAAGTGGTCTGCATGGCCCCCAAGATGGTCTGCTGCACCCGGGTCACCTGCCCCGTTCCGTGACAGGTGGAACAGGTTGAGAACGAAGTCCCGTCCTTCGCCCCTGTCCCGTGGCAATGGTCGTCTGCCACATATTTCTTGACTTTTATCTTCTTATCCACGCCAGTGGCGATTTCTTCCAAGGTCAATTTAACCTTCACCCGCAAGTTCGTACCCCGATTGACACGCCGGGCTGTCCTTCCCCTGCCGCCAAATCCGCCAAAACCGCCGAAGCCACCGAAACTGCCAAAGATATCACCAAATTGGGAAAAGATGTCATCCATGCTCATTCCGCTACCGAAGCCACCGCTACCTCCCATGCCTGCATGCCCAAACTGGTCATAACGCCTCCGTTTTTCCTCATTGCTCAGCACATCATAAGCTTCTGCCGCCTCTTTAAACTTCTCTTCCGCCTCCTTGTTGCCGGGGTTCTTGTCGGGGTGATATTGCAACGCCAACTTACGGTATGCCTTCTTTATCTCCGCCGCATCTGCATTCTTTGACACCCCCAACACCTCATAATAATCTCTTTTCTCCGCCATTGTCCTATCCGTTTGAAAATTATTCCCCGACTACCACTTTCGGGAAGCGAATCACCTTGTCATATAAGGTATATCCTTTCTGGATGCAGTCCACGACTTTCCCTTTCATCTCTTCCGAGGGGGCAGGAATCTTCGTGACTGCTTCCTGCAAATCAGGATTGAAATCCGTATTCACACATTCGATTTCCTTCACGCCGTGCTGGGACAAAAAATCCCTGAAAGTGGTATAAATCAACTGCACCCCTTCGCGTAAAGCCGGCACGTCAGTTGCCGTTTCCATGCTTTGCAAAGCCCGTTCAAAATTATCCATCACCGGCAAAATTTTCTCCAATATCTGCTCCCCTGCGCTTTTGGTCAGTTCAGCCTTTTCCTTTAATGTCCGCTTCCGGTAATTGTCAAACTCTGCCGACAAACGGAGATATTTGTCATTAGCCGCATCCAGTTTCTCCTGCAATTCCTTTATCTCCAAATCGCTTTTTTGTTCATCCTCCCCTGTCACTTCCAGTTCCTTTTCTGCCGTTTCGTCATTTACAACCCCGGCTTTGTCATGCATTTCATTGTCCTGCTTCCGGGCATTCTTAGATTCTTTTGACATAGTATTTAGTATTTTATATGATTCAACATGATATTAAGCAAAGGTACGCAAAAAATCTGCCAATGTAAAAAACTGCCACAAACAAACAGGCTCCACTGCCAAAACGGCACCTTCATCCTATCTTTCCTTCATCAGCAAAACTGTAATAATGATTCACCCCAACGATAATATGGTCAAACAAGTTTATATCCAACAGCTTTCCCGCTTCATGGATTTTCCGGGTAACTTGCTCATCCTGCCTGCTCGGGCGCATCTCGCCACCGCCAGGATGATTATGGGCGACAATGATATTTGCCGCCTTCATCTCCAATACCCGGCGGAAAAGCACCCGCACGTCCACGACTGTCCCGTCAATTCCTCCCGCAGAAACACATTCACACCCCTTTATCCGTCCCGAAACAGCCAAGCCTACCACCCAGAACTCTTCATGGTCCAAATCGGCAATAAAAGATTTTACATACTCGTATGCATCCCGGCTGCACGTAACCACTGGAGAGGCAGCCGCCATTTCCATCCTTCTCCGCCTCCCAATCTCCATCGCCGCGACAATGCTTGCCGCTTTTGCCAAACCGACCCCCTTATACTTATTCATTAATTCCCGCACCCCGCAACGCGCCAACTCATTCAAATCATTGTGGCAATCCGCCAATATCCGACGTGCCAAATCCAGAGCCGATTCCCCACCCACGCCCGAACGCAACAATATGGCAAACAATTCATTTAATGACAATGCGACAGCTCCCTGCTGCAACAAGCGTTCCCGCGGCTGCTCATCTTCAGCCCACGCCTTCATCGGTAAATAACGAGACTCGTCCATAGCATGACAATACAATGAAGCGCACACCTATATGCATAGAAAAAAGGGACTGCCTTCGAGTTCTCCGACAGTCCCGTCATATCTATTGACTGTAAAAACAACTTACAGTTTATTCACATGCAAAGCCAACTTCGACTTCAGATTTGCAGCCTTGTTCGCGTGGATAACATTCTTCTTTGCCAACTTATCCAACATGGAAGCCACCTTCGGCAACAACTCCGCTGCCACAGCCTTGTCAGTCGTCATACGCAACTTCTTCACGGCATTACGGGCTGTTTTAGCATAATAACGGTTCCGCTCTCTCCTTACTGCAGTTTGTCTGATTCTCTTTTCTGACGATTTATGATTTGCCATTTCTACAAATATAAAAATTCAACTTCTTTAATGTAGTCCGTACGAGAATCGAACTCGTGTTACAAGAATGAAAATCTTGCGTCCTAACCCCTAGACGAACGGACCTTGTCTTTGTAGTCTGTACGAGAATCGAACTCGTGTTACAAGAATGAAAATCTTGCGTCCTAACCCCTAGACGAACAGACCAGCTATTTTCGCTTAGCGGGTGCAAATATACGGCAAATTTATTTTCCCACCAAAAAAAGTATATTTTTTTCGCACGGATTTATTACTTTTGTTTCGTATAAATGAACAAATATGGCAAAATTGTACCTGATACCCACTCCGGTAGGCAACTTAGAAGACATCACCCTGAGGGCTTTACGCCTGCTCAAGGAAGTAAACCTCATCCTGGCAGAAGACACCCGCACCTCGTCAAAACTGTTGAAACACTACGGCATCGACACCCCCGTCGCCTCCCACCACAAGTTCAATGAACACCAACAGGTCGGCCGAATCGCCGACCGCATCGAGCAAGGAGAGGACATCGCCCTCATCAGTGACGCGGGCACACCCGGCATCTCCGACCCCGGCTTCCTCCTTGCCCGCACCTGCATCGAGCGCGGCATCCCCACCGAATGCCTGCCGGGCGCGACAGCCTTCGTGCCTGCCCTCGTCAATTCAGGCTTCCCCTGCGACCGCTTCTGCTTCGAAGGTTTCCTCCCCCAGAAAAAAGGCAGGCAGAAAAGGCTAAAGGAATTGGCAACAGAAAGCCGCACCATGATATTTTACGAATCCCCCTTCCGCCTTGCCAAAGCCCTGCAACAAATGAGCGAAGCGTTCGGCACAGACCGTCCCGCCTGCGTCGCCCGTGAAATCAGCAAAATACACGAAGAATACCGCCGCGGCACGCTCTTGGAACTGGCAGGCCATTACGCCGCCCACGAACCCAAAGGCGAAATCGTCCTCATCGTCGCCGGTGCCGGCTTCAAAATCCAAGGCGCGGAAGAGTAAAATTCCGGGGAGCGGAACAGGCTGTTTCCCAGTACAAATAAGATTCTGTTCCCGGTCTGTTCCCGTATCAACTCCGATTCAACTCCGATTTATCTCCGTTCTTCGTCTCATTGGCATTGGGAAAGGGAGGGGGATGTTGGGAAGAGTCATCGTTTGTGATACGGGAACAGGCAGGAAGCTGCCTAATGCCACCGTTTGAAGCCGGCTGGCTTTGTGCAGAAGATTTTGAGAGATTTAGGGGAAATTTAAAACATTTGCTTTTTATCCCG
>DXFT01000097.1 GCA_019114285.1 Candidatus Odoribacter faecigallinarum | reverse complement strand
GGGCAAACACGCGCTATCGCCTCATCCAAACAATAAGGGCATAAGCAATTTTCATGCTCTTCACACACACAACCTGCCTCAGCCGAACATTCATCCAAAGAATAAGCCCCCAATCGTGTCGGCATGCTGTGTCCCAAAGATACGGATTCATAATTCTTATTTTCCAAAGAAATATTGTTTCGCATAAACTGTTTGATTGTCGCCACCTCATAAGGTCCAATCCGCTTGCCGTTCACATATTCCCAAGCCTCCACGAAACGCCCATCCAAGGTAAAACAAAAAGCCTGCCCCGTAAAATCGCCTCCGCCCAAGAAACTGAAATTCTTCATGCTTTCTGCCGGATTAGGGCAATGCTGCAAGGAAGGTATCAGCGTAGCGACAAACATCACGGTCACACTGTCAGGCTGCCGGGCTACCACCAAACGCATCTCGCTATGGGCATACTTCTCCGCCACCTGCCGTCCGTTCTCATAATTACGCACAATGGCTGTCACCTTGGCATTCGAACGTATGGGCACCTGCACCAAACTCACCAAGCGATTGGAGTCCTGCAAAGCCTTGCTCCATTCCGGCACCAATTCAGGAGTTTCACCCTCCACGCTTTTAGTTTCCGGCTTCTGCGCTGAAAAATAAGGCAATGCCAAATCTCTGGCATGCGTTTCAAAATAACGCCTCGCTTCCCCCACACAAAACAATTCCCGACCACCACCTTCTTTCAAAGAAGGAGGCAAGTCCAATTCATCATAACAGGCATAAGGCATCAAGGATAAAAAAAGCCCTATCACCCAAATTTTCCCATGTCTTCTAAAATTCATAATTACAAATTTAATGGTTTCAAATAAAAAAAACTTTTCTCTCCAAAAAACAATTCAACATTTCCCATTTCCCTGATTATTAACACCTCCTTTCTTCTTTAGCCATTACCAATAATATATCCGCCCGTTGTCATAAGTAAAAATCCTTTCTTCCACGCCGGTCGTCAAATCACGCAACCACAACAACGCACCACCCGGCACATTTCCATAAACAAGTGAACGCCCTTTGGCTACCTGCACGCCCAATGAACGCCAATCTTTCCCGTCATGGTAAAACAATTCGTACCAATGCCCTTCCCAGACATTGTTCCCGTCATTACGCAACATACAGGCTGCCCGTGACACCATAACCTCCCGCCCGAAATCTAAAGTAAAACAGCCTCCCATATCCGAACGGGCATACGACAAAGGATCGTCATCAAAAGCCGGTGCTACATCGACAGAATCCGCCTTCCCTTCCAACAACGGGAACAAACGTTGCCCCTTTTCATCATATAGAAAACATTCTCCAAATACAAAGAATGAGGCAGAACGCATCCGCCAATAACGGTAAGCCTCCCTGCAATTCATGGAAGCATCTGCCCATTGCTGCAAAGATACCCGGTCAAATACACCGATACTGTCTTTTTCGCTGAAATCAGCAACATTTGAAGCCTCCAATACCGTATGGGAAAAAGGCTCATTTATCGAAGCATTTTCATATTTTGAAGGGTACTTTCGCGTTAATTCCAATGTCAGATTAGAAACAGTGTCAGGCAACAGCCACCGAATATCTCCTCCGCTTTCTAATAAAAATGGAGAAGCTATGGGCAATTGTTCATCTCCATGATAGACAACCGGCAAATAAACGACTCCCCGCCCCACATCTTTAAAATGGAATTGACCGCCGGACAAAGTTGCCTGGGCTACAGGTTGCCATTTCAAATTATTAAACACACACAAATAAGCCGCAGATGCCTCAAGCTGAACGTCCGGTTTAATTACCACATCTTCAACTGAAGTATAAAACGAGGTCACGTCTTCATAGAAACACTCTCTGAAAAAAGGAGGGGTGAATTCATCAACAGGCTGTTCTCTATGAGCTTGCCGGGCAAAAGCATGGCGATAAACTTTCCCTTTCCCGTTTGCCATTTCTGCCAAAAGAATCAATTGATTTGCCTGGCGATTGTCTATCATCACTGACCAGCAATGTTGCCCATTTCTGTCCGGCATAGCCGGGTTCATATCCGTTGCCACCGGGCACATCAATAATTTGCCCCACCAGGCAGCCAAAAAAGCCATAGGGACACAACCCAACAACTCATATTGAACCCATTTATCCCGATAAGGTAATTCAACCATGACACCATAAGGCTTATTCACCCTGCATCTCCTGAATATTTCATTGGCATCACGGCACAAATCATCATAATCCAACCATTTCGCAACACTGTTTTCAAACAAAGAATCTTGCAAATGGAACAGATGGCAAGGCGTCTCGTGTCCGACTCGGTAAGGCAAAACATATTCGCACAATTGTTCAAAAGACAATGTTTGCAACCAAGGTCTTTTGGCAATAGCGGAAAAAGTTGAATCAATATGTGTAATCAAAAACGTACTGTCCAAACACAGAATGTCCTCTTTCCTGTCCAAATCGGATAAGGCATCCGCCTGTTGAAAAAAAGCCTCCTTCAACACTTTATTAAACACAAAGTCTTCTTTGCCGTAAACAGAGTCCACCCAATGGTAATAAGCATCCAATGCCCTGCCTTCGAACCAACCATGCCCCGGCATATTGGCTATCAAAAAACAGGCAGCCCTATATTTTAAGCTATCTCCTCTGTCAATTGAATAATGCCGCAATACCTGCTCCCATTGTCCACGATTAGCACCGCTCATTTCCAAAGCCTTATCCAAAGGAGACATCGACGAACAGCCTGCAACAAACATAACCGCAACGATTAAAAACATCCATCTTTTCATGCTCATTCTATTTTATATTCAACTTCCTCTTTTTCACGCAAAAATATCCTTGCCTGATGCCGGTATCGAAGCACAGAACTATTCACTATCTTTACCGGCATATCCAGCATATATTGTGCTTTTGCCTTTGCCAATTCCATTTTTCCCATTTCCTGATACAAGCAAAACAAACGGTAATGCGGCAAAATATAGGCAGGTGTCATAAAAGCCGCTTCACAATAGGCTTGCTCAGCCTCGGCATAACGCTTTTCAACCTGATAACAATATCCTAAATCACAAGTTAATGCAGAAGTGGGACGCAACTGGAATCCTTGTTCCAAAACAGGCAAGGCTTGCCTGTATAATCCTTTGCGGTAAAGAAATTTGCCATAGCAAAGCACAAAATCCGGATTGCCAAGCAAATACGCATCACTACATTTCAAGTCATCTTCTTGCAAAGCATGTTGATTCATTTCCACCAATAATTTATCAGCACGGTGTGCTGTTCGATATTCAGCAATGACAATTGACATGGATAGCATTAGTAATATTACAACAAACCAGCGGCTTGCCTTCACCCAACCATTCGTCCATGAAAATACATCACCGCTACTTCTTGCTATCAATGCAAAAATGCAAACCACTATTTTTACAAGGAAAGAAGAAGAAAAAGGATAGCTGAAAAACCCGAAACTCATTACAGCCAACAACAAACCTCCACAACAAACAATATCTTTATTCCCGCGCCAAGCATATAATAATGCGACCAACAATAGCATGATAAACAAAAACAAACCAAATATTCCTGCTTCAAATGCAACATGCAAAAACTCATTGAATGCATACACATTCTCTCCTGCCAACAGCCTTTCCTCCATCCCATCAAATTCCCTAAACCAATCCGCTTGAGCCGGCATGTAAGCTGCTGCTAAACTTCCTTGCCCCAACCAAGGCGATTCCATGAAACAATGACCAATAACACGCCAAATTAAAAATCGTCCTTGCACTGAATCCGGTCGCAAAGCATATAATCCCCAGCCTATACCAACCAATAAAACAATAATTACCGCTATCCCTACAAACATTTTTGTCCTGAACAATGCCCTCAACGAGCAGGCAAAAGAAGTACCCCTCCATTTCCACCATAAACACCATCCCATGCCAATACAACAAGCCACCCAAGAAGCACGGGAATCAATTATGAACAAACAGACAAAAAACACAAAAGATGCACCCATATACACTATCCTCCACTTTTTCCTTCTATCATTTAATCCTTGCCACAAACTGACAAGCAAAGAAAAAGCCCAAAAGCAACCCAACAACGCCGGATTGAAAAAACTTCCCGTGCCGAGAAATAAATAATGCTTGGAAGGCAGTATCTGATATACCTGCAAAATAAACCAAAAGACCTGAACAAACCCGCCTAAAATCAAAAAGCTAAATAAATGTCTTTCGGTCATAACATTTCGTGCACAAAAATAAAGCAGTCCTCCGGTTCCCATGCTTATAAGCCACCACTCATCTAAAAAAGCACTTTCCATTATCATCCGAATGCAATACCAAACCCCGAACAGAAAAAAGAAAATATCCAACCCATTTATTCGCCATACAAACGATCGCGACAATAAAACAACAATCGGAAGAATTGCCAATACAACAAAACATATTCCCTCCACTGTGATTCCTTGCAGAAAAACATCCTGCAATTCCAAGAAAGGATAAAGCAATAAAAGCAAGAAGAGTAATAAACCTGTCTTTCCCATACTGGTCTTGTTTTTATAATTATACTTCTCTTGATTTCACAAACATTCTAAAAACACCGGCTTCCCAGTTGCTTTATAAATGCCCATTAAATCAAACGTTATAATTACATATCAACAACAACACAAAAAGGGCTATTAAAGAAGGTTAAATCTTCACCCTCTCTCCAAAAAAATCCTCCCCAAAATCAATATCAGCAAAATAAACAACAGCCTTCAAAGGCATAATCACATTGGAATTCGGAAACTTACGCTCATAGCATTTCAACATGGAATAATTCCCTCCTCCCGTTGCAACTGCTTCAAGAGTTGAAGAGTTTTTCCCTCGACAGTTTCCGTGTGTAACATCTCAATTCTTCTTTTCGGAGCCCAAAAACGACACAGGCAAAATTCATATCCTTCGGCGACAACGAAGGCACCTCTTTGACAATTTCCCGAAATCCCTCAATACCGCCATAAAGCCGGAACGCCGCATAATAATCCCTCAGTCCACCCCGCTCCAAAACACGCTGAACTACAACCTTGCGCGACTTCCACCAATCAAAATCCGAAAGGTCATACTCCCACAACAAAGACGGGGAAACCGCACACGCCTCTTCGCACTTCCTATAATCATCAAATATCGTCATTCCAACTCCCTTTTTAACTTATCCTACAAAGATAACACTTTTCTCCAACACCATCAACCCTATCCCCTCAAAAATTCTCAACAATCCCCTCAAAATCCACAAGTCCATTTTATAAATATCCATCAACCCTCAAAAAGGGCTATTAAAGGACGTTAAATCTCCTCTCCCTGCAAAATTTTCCTCAAAACACTTGCACGCAAAAAATACTTCCCGTAATCTTGCAAACGATACCACAAACAAAATGATAAACTCTAAACCATGAAAACGACAGCAACATTTTTAGGACAACTACTCATAATCTTACTCCTGCCTTTTGCTGCCAAAGGGCAAATTCTTGAATACAAGGAATTAAAGGAATTCCACCAAGACACAATCGCTTACATAGAATATACCTTTACCACCAGCAACCACTTCTTGCATTGCACAATGGACGGTATTTTCTCCCAATGCGAAATTCCCTTTAAATCCTATATGCTTGCCAGAACAACCAGAGACGGCATCGGCTTTTGCATCCTATTCTTCCAAGACGCTGAAAAAGTCCGGGCATCACTTCAGGCAGGCAAACCCACTTGGGGCGTACACTGCAATTTCCCAACCATATATAACAACAAAATATCTTCCTATGTCGCCATCTATAAAGAATTGACAAAACTCCCGACAAATAAAATCATGGACTTGGATAAAACTGCAAAGGACATATTAAGAAAAAGAAATGTTGAATGGGTCGAATATCGGGACAACAAAGGTATGCTAAAGATGTACAATACAAAATAAACGACATGAAACAGATTACTATTTCAATCATCCTGCTCCTCCTAATCGGAGGCACCGCCTTTGCCCAAGAGACTACAACACAAGACTCTCTG
>DXFT01000096.1 GCA_019114285.1 Candidatus Odoribacter faecigallinarum | reverse complement strand
GTACAGAATAGAAAGATATTAATAACTGTTTATGCGGTAGGTGTATTTAATTTTTTGTATTTCCCGCAAGGGACATTTGCTGATTTGGTGGCAGTAGAGCGGAGTTTCTTTTGGTTAATGTATTTTGTGGTGTTTAATACCTATTTTTCTTTCTTTTTCAACAAATGGAACAATAAACAGGATGCGATTGTTTATTGGTCTTTGCCGGCATCCCTTGCTGAAAAATATTGGGCAACATTAATTTATTGTTTGCTGACGGGGGCTTTGTTAGTTATGATTCCATGGATGTTGAGCGATGCGACCCGCCTTTTGATTTGGCATTGGCAGGGCAAATCGCAGGAACTTTTGGTATTTCTGCCTTCTTATTCTCTACCTGCTTATAATATGTTTCTTTTGTCCGGTTTTTTGGCTTGGATGACTTCTACTTATTGGTTGGGCGGGATGTATTTTACATCGCGCTCATCCTTGAAGGTCTTTTTCTGTCATTTGTTATGGGTGGTGCTTCTTTTTGGATTGGCAAAGGATTTCATTTATGATAATTTGCTCATTCATGCCCGCAATTCTTACCTTTGGGGTACGGTATTTGTATTGGGCATGTTGTTGAACTTGAGGTTAGCTTATAGCCTTTTTCAGAAGAGGGAAATAGTAAAAGTGAAGTAACGTATGGCTGTTTTTAATGAGAATAAACCGATTTATTTACAGATAGCGGACAGGCTTTGCGACGAGATATTGGAGCGGAAGTATGCTGAGGATTCCCGCATCCCCTCTGTGCGTGAATATGCTGCCGCTTTGGAGGTAAACGTGAATACGGTGGTACGTTCGTATGATTACTTGCAGGAAAAACAAGTGATTTACAACCGCCGCGGGTTGGGGTATTTTGTCGCTCCTGATGCTATAGGAAATATCCTTGCTGCACGCCGGATTCAATTCATGGAAGAAGAATTGCCAGCCTTTTTTACACGTCTTCGCCAGTTGGACATTCCGATAGAAGAGATAGTCGCATTGTATCATGAAAAAGAGTAAGTATTAAGTTCTTGCCCTTAGATCAGGGAATATGTGTTTCGTGGTTTCCTGTGGATTGAAAAAATGTCAGTATTTTGTCAAGTAAGGTCTCAATGCTGCTGATAGTCAATGATTGTGTACCTGGTGCTTGCAGTAGGAATGTGTCGGGGCGTTCTGTCCGGGTTTCGATAGTGATAGCCGATTCTACATTGCGGTTGGCGAGGATTCCGTTACGTTGGAGGGCTTTGCGCACGAGGGAATATTTGTAACCGTGCCCGGTGAGCCGCACCTGGCAGCGGTAATTGTTCGTGATGCGGAACAAGCCGGTTTCCATGTCAAAAGCAATGCCCTTGCTGGCAAAGAAACTGCCTAAGCTGCCGTCAAGGGCGAGGTCCTCCGGGGTGCCGGTGACAATACCTTTGTTTCGGTCCATAAGCCAGATTTTATCCGCTATCTGGAGGGCAAGTTCCAAATCGTGGGTGGAGAGGAAAATGGTTTTCCCTGTTTCACGCGTTAATTGGTGAAGGAGTTGCATGATGTCCACCTTGCTGGGAAAATCCAGAAAAGCTGTCGGTTCGTCCAAGAAAATGACTGGGGTATGCTGGGCGAGTGCTTTGGCAATCATGGCTTTCTGTCGTTCCCCGTCGCTTAGGGTGTGAAGCATTCGTTCTGCCAATGGGCGGATGCCCACGAGGTCTATGGCTTCCTCGACCAAACGGTGGTCTTCACTCCCCAACTTACCCCAAAAACCCGTATAAGGGCTGCGTCCCATGCCGACGAGTTCACGGACTGTCATGTTTCGGATGTCACATTTTTCGGTGAGCACCACGCTGATGACCGTGGCAAGTTCCTTGTCTTTGAATTTGCGGAGCGGCTTGTCCTGCACTAAAATCTCTCCCTCTAATGGAGGCTGGAAAGCCGAGAGTGTGCGTAGTAGAGTAGATTTTCCTACCCCGTTGGTGCCAAGCAGGCAGGTCAGTTCTCCGCTGTAAATGGCAGTGTCGATGCCCGTGGCAACGGTTTTTGTCCGATGTTTCCCTCTGTAGCCGATGGCGAGGTGGCGGAGTATGATGGTAGGGGTCTTATTCATTCAAATCGCTTTTACGTTTACGGAACAGGATGGAGGCGACAATCGGGGCTCCGATAAGGGCGGTGACAGAATTGACCGGCAGGGCGCCTTCTAATCCTGGCATGCGTGCCAAGAGGTTGCAACCCAATGCCAGGGAAGCTCCCACAAAGATGGATGCCGGCAGGAGGACACGGTGATCGGAAGTCTGGAATAACATCCGGCACAGATGAGGCACTGCTAACCCCAAGAAGGCGATGGGACCACAATAGGCGGTCACGATGGCGGTCAGCACTCCTGCCGATACGATGACCAGAATGCGTGCCTGCCGTATGTTTAATCCCAAGTTACGGGCATATCCGTCTCCCAGAAGCAACAGGTTGAGCGTCTTGACCAACAGGAGCGATAGCGGTAGCAACACACCCATAATGCCTACGAACACCCACATCTGGTCGCCCGATACGCGCGAAAAGCTGCCCAATCCCCAAATGACGTATGCCTTTACGTCTTCTTCCACACTGAAGTATTTCAAAATGCCGATGATGGCATTTGCCAGATAACCTATCATTACCCCGATAATCAATAGAGTGACATTGCCTTTCACCTTGTGCGAGGCAAAAACAATGAGTGCCATGACCGAAAGTGCCCCCGTGATGGCTGCGATGGTCAATGCCACTTCTCCCAGTATGCCCGCCTGGCTCAGTGCTGTTCCCCCGATGGTTCCGGACATAAGCACGACCAACGCTACCCCTAAACTTGCACCAGAGCTGATACCGAGCACCGATGGGTCTGCCAGCGGGTTTTTGAATACCGTTTGCATCTGCAAACCGCTTACGGAAAGCCCTGCTCCTGCCACTAAGGCTGTCCAGACCTGCGGGAAACGTGATTTCCAGATGATGTTTTCCCAGTTGGGCGGCATTCCCTCCTTTCCTGTCAGAATGTCCCATACGGTACTCAACGGGATTTGCACTGAACCCAATGCCAGATTCAAGAACATAAAGAGCACTTCCGAAAACAGGATGCCTGCAATGAGTAACGTATTTTGGGCTGGCTGGCGCATGGGACAGGTTATTCTTTTAATAAATGGTAATAGACCGGTTCGTAATCCGGTAGCAATTCCGGGTGGAACACTTTGATAAAGTCTGCGAGGAGTAAGTCCGGTTCCATCGGCATGTTTTCATAGTATGCCTTCTCCCGCATGTTGCAATAAATCACCCCTTTCTCCCGGAACGCCCGGAAGTCGGCATAACGTGCATCCTGGGCCTTCAGTACTTCGTAGGTGTACATTCCGGGATAATTGTTCAGAATACGCCAATATTGTGGCTTGTCCGCCTGATTATAAACGGTTTCAAAATCCAGGTAGATGCCGCCTGAACGCGGGTCATCTTTGAACACATAATCCGCTCCTGCATCTTTGAATATCTCTGCCAGAAAACTCTTTCCCCCCACGGCATACCAACTGCCCCCGTGGATTTCCCCGCTCAGCACCACGGGGCGTTCCGTCACGTGTGCGGTAAGGGACTTGAGCTGGTTGTACTTCTTTTCGATTTGCTTGAAAATCCCGATTGCTTTTTCCGCCTCGCCGATGAGCAGTCCCGTGAGTTTAATCCATTCCGCCTGTCCTAATGGGGTGGTCTCTTTATAGCCCAGATGGGGAAGGAGCGGGATGCCCACTTCTTTCATCGCATCATATCCTCCTTGCTTGAAAGGGGATATCAGAATGACTTCTGGGGAAAGGCTGAGGATGATTTCCGGGTCGAAATTGCCTTCAATGCCAATTTTGCGGGTGGTGCCCTCCTTTAATTGCCGGTTCATCGCTTCGTTGGCAAGGAAACGGGTGCTGCTGATACCGACCACCTTCTCCGTGGCGCCAAGCCTGATGAAACTGGATAATTGCAGAGAGGTCATGCAGATGAACCGTTGGATGGGCAGGTCAATGACTGTCACGCCTTTCGGAAGGATAGGGCGTGTTCCTCGTTCGCGGAGGGCAAAAGTATATTCTGCCGCATTTGTCTTTTGTGGGTCTTTGATATGTAACAGACGGTAGCCTTCTTTTGCTTCTAACCAGAAACCGCTGGCATAGCGGATATCAAGGGTCGTGTCGGGGATTGCAGTTGCACTGCCTTGTTGTTTTTTCTTGTCCGGGCGGCATGCACCCAACGTGATGGCTACGCAAAGCAGGACGATGCCCCATAATGCATGCTTGTGTCTTTTCATTTCCTTTTCCTCCGAAAGAGATTTATTGGTTAATCAACTTCTTGCTCGGCAGGTTTTCTGGCTTGCCATCTTTCCCCCTTCCCGGGGAGTAAGCCCCAGTGGGTGTGCCGGAAAGATCCGTCTGGCATGGCGGTAATGGCTTTACAGCTGCGGGGACAGCTCCGGATTCACACCGGATTCCCTTGCTTGCCCGTAGGCAATACCGATTGCACCGCAAAGGTAATATTTATTTTCAGTAATCCATAAGAAATATCCCGGAGAGCCGCATTTGCGATTATTTCATTACCTTTGCCCGCTGTAAAACAAAATGGTTTGGATATGAAAGGAACAGTTTACGGAGTGTCTCTGGGACCGGGAGATCCGGAATTGGTGACGTTGAAAGCTCTGCATGTCCTGCAGCAGGTGGATGTCGTGTTTTGCCCGGGGACGAAGCTCCGGTCGGGGGAGGTGAAATCCCGTTCGGGGGATATCTTGCGCGCTTTGCCGGTGGATGGGGGAAAGGTTCGGGTATTTGCCGTGCCGATGTCCAAGGACCGGACGTCGGCATTGGGGGCATACGAGGCATTGTGCCGGGAAGTGGAGGCATTGGTGGCAGGAGGAAAGTCTGTGGCAATCACGGCAGAAGGTGATGCCTGTTTTTATTCTTCGGCGAATTATCTGTATGGGCTTTTACGGGAGGCAGGTTGCCGGGTAGAGATGGTGGCAGGGGTGCCGGCTTTCATTGCGGCAGCTTCATCGGTTGGGTTGCATTTGGTGAAGCAGCGGGAGCGGCTGTTGGTCATTCCCGGTGATGTGGTGGTGGAGGAACTGTTGGAAAGCGTGGTGAGCAAGCGGGTATTGGTCATTATGAAAGTGCCCTTGGGGGAAGGTATTTTGCGTCCTTTTTTAGCGCGGCATACAGAACTGCACTATCATTATTTTGAGCAAGTGGGCACGCCTGATGAATTTTATACTTCAGATTTGCAGGAAATATTGGCTCGTGATTTTACTTATTTTTCTATTTTGGTGATATCGGCACATTGAATGATGGAAGGGCAATTTCCTGTGAAAGGTAAAGCCACGGCGATGGCAGAGACCGTGGCTTTATGAAGAAAACGTTAATCCATAAAATGAATAATTCGACAACGGTGTAAAGGTAGGTGTTTTTGTAGGAAAGAAAAATCCCCATAAATGAGTATTTTGTGGGGATTTATGCTGTGAATGGGTATGTTGCCGGTCAGGACCAGTAGATGTAGGCGAGGGTGCTGAAACTGATGGCAGCCCAGAGGAGGATGCCCTGGAGGAGGGGACGGGCGCCCACGCTTTTCAGTACGTCCTGTGAGAGGGATGCTCCGATAAAGAAAAGTGTGATGGTCAGTATTTTCCGGGCGAATCCGTTGATGGCATTACCAATCGCGATGCCGGTTTCGGAGGAACCGAGGAGGTAGGTATTGAGAAGCATGGCCAAAATGAAAAAGAAGATGAACCAGGGGATGCTGATGCGTTGTCCTTTGCTTTTGAAGATGAATGAGGTGATTAAGGCGACGGGGATAATCCAGAGGGCGCGGGTGAGTTTGATGGTCGTGGCGATACGGAGGGCTTCTTCGCCGTATGCGGCGCCTGCGCCTACAACAGAACTGGTGTCGTGGATGGCGATAGCTGCCCAGGTGCCGAAATCTTCTTGGCTCATGCCGAGGGCATGTCCGACAGCGGGGAAGAGGAAAAGGGCGATGGCGTTGAGGATAAAGATGGTACCGAGGGCAACGGACATTTCGCTGTCTTTGGCTTTGAGGACGGGACCGACGGCAGCGATGGCGCTCCCTCCGCAAATGGCTGTGCCGGAACTGATGAGGTAGGAGGTATTGCGGTTTATTTTCATGCATTTGCGCCCGATAAACCAACCGATGAGTAAAGTGCCGGCGACAGAGAGAACGGTGAATTCCATGCCCTCCTTGCCGGAAGCGAGGGAGGCGTGGAGGTCCATGCCGAAGCCCAGTCCGACTACCGCGTATTGAAGAAGGTATTTGGAGGCTTTTTTATTGAACACGGGGAAGGCTTGCCCGCAGGTGAGGGCGAAAGCGAGTCCAAGGAAAAGTGCCACGGGTGGCGTTACCCAGGAAGAGAGGGTGTGCATGCCGGGGATGTAGTCCAGCAGTAGGAAAAGAAGCAGTAAGGCAACAAGTGCCGCATAAATGGTTCTGTTGTGTTTTTGCCATGTTTTCATATTTCTGTCGTTTTATTTGTTTCTCGGCGACAAAGGTAAGTCGTTGAAATATAATCTGCCAATTGTTTTTTCTTATAGGGCATAACGAAAAGTTATAGGTTATTCCAAATATTTGTATTACCTTTGCGGCTCCTATCGGGTATAGGAGAGTATTAATTTTTAAATAGAAAAAATGGCAACAAAAATCAGATTAGCGAGACACGGACGTAAAGGTCGTCCTTTCTACCATGTAGTGGTAGCAGATAGTAGAGCGCCACGTGATGGCAGGTTTATTGAAAAAATCGGGACGTATGACCCGAATACCAATCCGGCTACTATCCATCTCAAATTTGACAGGGCGCTGTATTGGTTGATGGTTGGGGCACAGCCGACGGATACTGCAGAGCGGATTCTGTCTTATAAAGGTGTATTGTTGAAGAAGCACTTGTTGGGTGGTGTGAAGAAGGGTGCGTTTGACGAAGCGACGGCAGAAGCCAAGTTTGAGGCTTGGATGAAAGAGAAGGAAGCCAAGATTCAGGCTAAGATTCAGAAATTGGCTGCGGAAGGCGATGCTGCTGCAAAGGTGCGTTTGGAAGCAGAGGCTAAGATTCGCGCGGCAAAAGAGGAAGAGATTGCCAAGAAGAAGGCTGAAATTGCTGCTGCCGAGGCTGCAAAGAAGGCTGAAGAGGAGGCTGCTGCTGCAGCGGAAACTGCACCGGCTGCCGAGGCTGAAACTCCGGCTGCTGAATAGTTTCAGGGTAATGGTCAGAGAGGAAGATTGCATTAGAATCGGTTCAGTGAGCAAGGCGCATGGCTTGCGGGGGGCAGTGGTAGTGGTTGCCGATAGCAATCTTATCGAACGATATGCGGATAAACCGGTGTTCCTTTTGTTGGAAGGGACACCGGTTCCCTTTTTTATTGCTGAAGGCGGTTTGGCGACGCGCAATCATGTTTCTTATATTGTGAAGTTTGATTATGTAGATACGCTTGCGGGTGCGGAACGTTTGGTGGGGTGTGATGTGTTTTTGGAAAAAAAGGTGCTCTTCGAGGAGGGCGGGGAAGAAGAATATGATGTATTTGAGTTGAATGGTTTTGTGGTGAAAGATGAGTTGTCGGGAGAGGAGGGGGAAGTGGTCGATGTGCTCGATTATGCGGGGAATGTGATGTTGGTGGTTTCTATTTTCGGCAAAGAGGTCCTTTTGCCGTTTTCTGAAGTTTATATCTTAGAGGTAGATTGGGAAGAGGGGAAAATTGCAGCCAGCATCCCTGCAGAGTTGGTTGATTTGAATGGGTGAAAAATAAAAGTTAAATAACTTGTTTGTTTCACTTTTGTTTTCCTGTTGTACTTGTTTTTGGAAATTTTCTGGCTGTTAGTAACTTTTTATTCTATTGTAATATAATTCATTGCGTTTTCAAAATGGAAAACTTGTCGAAAGAATGTTGCCGAAAAGTTTTCATGTGAGGGTGTTTTTTGCCTATATTTGCATGGTTGAAAATGAAAAACTAATATTTGGCTAATATATTATGGATGACAATGTAACAAAAAATGGCAAGACTTATACGCAGGATGAGGCTTTTCAAAGTTCCTTGGAGTATTTTAAGGGAGATGAGCTGGCAGCACGCGTGTGGGTGAACAAGTATGCGTTGAAGGATTCTTATGGCAATATTTTTGAGCAGAATCCGGATGACATGCATCATCGTTTGGCAAAAGAGATTGCCCGGATAGAAAACAGGTATTCCAACCCGATGGCTGAGGAGGAAATTTTTGAGGTGTTGCGTGATTTTAAGTACATCGTCCCGCAAGGGGGACCTATGACGGGTATCGGCAATGATTTTCAGATAGCCTCCCTTTCCAATTGTTTTGTTATTGGAAATGAGGGACCTTCGGACTCATACGGTGGGGTGATGAAGATTGACCAGGAACAGGTGCAGTTGATGAAGCGCCGTGGAGGTGTGGGGCACGATTTGTCGCATATCCGCCCGAAAGGTTCGCCGGTGAAAAATTCGGCATTGACTTCTACCGGTATAGTGCCTTTTATGGAGCGTTATTCCAATTCCACGCGTGAGGTAGCGCAGGATGGTCGCCGGGGAGCCTTGATGTTGAGTGTCTCCATAAATCATCCGGATTCAGAGAGTTTCATTGATGCCAAGATGACGGAAGGGAAGGTGACAGGCGCGAATGTGTCCGTGAAGATTGATGACGAGTTTATGCGTGCCGTGATAAACGATGAGGAGTATGTACAGAAATATCCGGTGTTTTCCGAGCATCCCCAATATACGAAGACCATCAAGGCAAGGGATTTGTGGAATAAGATTGTGCATAATGCCTGGAAGTCGGCAGAACCGGGTATTTTGTTCTGGGATACCATTATCCGGGAGAGCGTGCCGGATTGTTATGCGGATTTGGGTTATCGTACGGTTTCTACGAATCCTTGCGGTGAGATTCCCTTGTGTCCTTATGATTCTTGCCGGTTACTTGCCATTAATCTGTATTCATACGTGCAGCAGCCTTTTACCAAAGAGGCAGTTTTCGATTTTCCGCTCTTTAAAAAGCATGTGGCAATTGCCCAGCGGATTATGGATGATATCATTGATTTGGAGTTAGAGAAAATCGATGCCATTCTTGCCAAGATTCATGCAGATCCGGAGAGTGATGAGTTGAAAGGAGTGGAAATCCGCCTGTGGGAGAAAATCAGGCAGAAAGCGAAGGAGGGAAGACGTACCGGTGTGGGCATTACTGCTGAAGGTGACATGCTGGCAGCTATGGGATTGCGTTACGGAAGCGACGAGGCTATTGATTTCGCCGTGGAAATTCAAAAGACATTGGCGGTAGAGGCTTACAGGGCTTCGGTTTATCTGGCAAAGGACAGGGGCAGTTTTACCATTTTTGATGCCCGCCGGGAGGAGAACAATCCGTTTATTCTGCGCTTGAAGGAAGCGGCTCCCGACATGTATGCCGACATGGTGAAATACGGGCGGCGGAACATAGCCTGCCTGACCATCGCTCCGACGGGAACAACGAGCTTGATGACCCAGACGACTTCGGGAATCGAGCCGGTATTCCTGCCTGTCTATAAACGTCGTAGGAAAGTGAATCCCAACGATCAGAACGTGCACATAGATTTCGTGGACGAATCAGGAGACAGCTATGAGGAGTTTATAGTTTTCCATCACAAATTTGCGGAATGGATGAGGGTAAACGGCTATGACACGTCCAAGCATTATACCAGTGAGGAAATTGACCGCATTGTGGCAGAATCCCCTTATTATAAAGCGACATCCAATGATATTGACTGGCTTGCCAAAGTACGGATGCAAGGGCAGGTGCAAAAATGGGTGGACCATTCCATCAGTGTGACGGTCAATCTGCCTTCTGACGTATCCGAGGAATTGGTCGGCAGGTTGTACATTGAAGCTTGGAAAAGCGGTTGCAAGGGATGTACGGTCTATCGTGACGGTTCCCGTGCGGGAGTCCTGGTTTCCAATAAGGACAAAAAGAACCAGGTACAGGAGGAAATGCCATCCAAACGCCCGATGGAATTGGAGGCGGACGTGGTGCGTTTCCAGAACAACAAGGAAAAATGGATTGCCTTCATTGGGTTGTACAACGGGCGTCCTTATGAGATATTTACCGGTATTGCGGATGACGAGGAGGGAATCATGTTGCCGAAGACTGTCACTTCCGGGAAGATTGTCAAGCATTACGACGAATACGGGAAATCACGCTACGACTTCCAGTTCCAAAACAAGCGGGGCTTTAAGACAACAGTAGAAGGTTTGTCTTATAAGTTCAACAAGGAGTACTGGAACTATGCGAAATTGATTTCCGGCGTCTTGCGTCACGGGATGCCTGTGCTTCAGGCAGTGGAGGTGATTTCTTCCATGGAGTTTGACAACGAGAATATCAATACTTGGAAAAATGGTGTGGAACGTGCTCTGAAGAAATATATCCCGAATGGGACGGAGGCAAGCGGTGAACGCTGCGAGAATTGCGGTTCCCCGGTGGTTTATCAGGAAGGATGCCTGATTTGCAAGACCTGCGGGACGTCCAAGTGCGGTTAGATTTGCCGTTGGGCAATGTATGAAAATGCCGGGGAAGGAAATATGAGTTTCCCCGGCATATCTGTTTTTGCCCTATTTATTTTTTATTGTATTTTTGCGCCGTTATTTACGAATAGATGAAAGTATATCGTGGCATAAAAGATTTTCATGTACCTAATCCGGTCGTGACAATTGGCAGTTTTGACGGCGTGCACAAGGGGCATGTCCAAGTCATCCATTCTTTGAAGCGAGTGGCAGAACGCTTGGGGGGAGAGTCTGTGATTATCAGTTTTGAACCGCATCCGCGGGAGGTGCTCTATCCCCAGGAAAAGCCGTTGGGCATTTTGACTACCTTGGATGAAAAGATAGAGATTCTGGCATCCTTGGGCGTGGGGCACCTGATCATCCTTCCTTTTACCCGTGCATTGGCAGACTTGGAATACACGGCATTTGTCCAAGATCTCCTGGTTGGGCAAATAGGCATAAAGGGGCTGGTGATAGGCTATGACCATCGTTTTGGCAAAAACCGGGAAGGAACGTTTGATAAATTGAAGGTATTGGCAGAACGTTTCCATTTTTACCTGGAGCAGGAGGAAGTATATGAAGAACATCAAATCAATATCAGTTCCACGAAAATACGGAATGCCCTGCAAATAGGGGACATCAAGAAAGTCAATGACTTTTTGGGTTATGGCTATGCCTTGCGTGGAGAGGTGGTCCCGGGGGATAAAATAGGCAGGCAGATTGGTTTCCCGACAGCCAATCTGGCGTTGGAGGATGCGCGTAAGCTTTTGCCGGCATCCGGGGTGTATGCCGTGTGGGTATCGGTTGGCGAAGAACGTTATGGCGGTATGCTGAATAT
>DXFT01000095.1 GCA_019114285.1 Candidatus Odoribacter faecigallinarum | reverse complement strand
TTCCGCAAGGGAACGAAGGCGCCGCAGGCTGCCGGCATCATCCATTCCGACTTCGAGAAAGGGTTTATCCGTGCGGAGGTCATCAAGTACGAGGATTTTATCCGTCTGGGGTCGGAGGCGAAGTGCAAGGAAGCCGGGAAGATGTCCGTGGAGGGGAAGGATTATGTGGTGCAGGACGGGGATATGATGAATTTCCGCTTCAACGTTTAATCGGGACAAGAATGATAAAGAAAGGGAGAGCAACGTGGTTTTGCTCTCCTTTTTTGTTGTATTTTGTCGGATAAAGTTTGCTTGCAACTCATCGTGTTTTCGTGTTAATGTGCCCGGATTCCCTGTCTGGTGCGGTATCATTGACATTTCAACTCTTGTCCATCCCCCGTACACTTTTGCTCCGGAGTAAAGTTGAACCAAAGGTGAACTGGACTTGAACCTAAGTTGATACGGGATCAGAACGTGTATTCATCCTGTTTTCACCGGGTGTCCATTGAAAACAGGATTGGGCAAGAGGGGGAGGGGTATGGCTTACCGCATGTCCACCACTTCCACTTCGGGGTGTGCAGCCGTGTCGAAGCGGAAGAAGCTGTCTTCCGGCACGGGTGACATGGCTTTCAAGCTTTTAATGGTGACGGTGACGTTGTTGCCGTCTTTGCCGAAGGAGGTCACTTTCGTGATGGCGGAGTCCGCCGCGTTGACCCAGATGCCGATTTTGGAGAAGTTCTTGTCTTCCGTGGGGGTCAATTCGACGTAGGCTGTCCCGTTTTGGTTGCTGACTAATTTTTGGGTGAAGCCCTGGTTGTGGATGTCGAAAAGGGTGGCGGGATTAAGGAAGCCTTGTTCCTCGTCCGTGGGGTTTTTGATGTTCACTTCCTGTACCTCGGGCATGTAGGTGTAGATGATTTCCCCGTCGTAATAGTTTTCCGTGTCCATGAGGTTGAGTTTGTAGAAGTTGCCTTTTATCCATGCCTGCCCTTCGTGCGTCTCATGGATGTCTTCCGCCTCGTTGTCCATGGAGAGGGTGAATGCCACTTCCGTTGCCGGGTTGGCTTTTACTTTGGCTGCCGCCTTGTCCAGGATTCCTTTGGCATCGGTCTGGGCGATGGCGCTGAAACCGATAAATGTAAACAGTAATAGTGTCGTAATGTGTCGCATAATAAATAATTTGGTACAAAGATAAGAATTGTATGCTATATGGCGAAATTTTTATAGTTTTGTGTCTGAAAAACGGATGAATATGTTGTTGTTTATAAAACTCGGTCTTTTTGATATTGTGGATATCCTGATTGTGGCGTTTATCCTGTTCCAGTTGTATCGTTTGGTGAAGGGGACGGCTGCAGTGAATATCCTTGCGGGTATCTTTACGATTTATTTGGCGTGGCTGCTGATGAAGGCTTTCAATATGAAGTTGATTACTTCTATCCTGGGGCAGTTTATGAGTGTAGGTGTGATTGCCCTGTTGATTGTCTTCCAACAGGAGGTGCGCCGTTTCCTGCTGTTGTTGGGCAGCCGCTATAATCTCCAGAACATTTTTAATCTCAATAAGTTTTTTGCCAAGCCGGCGATAGGGGATGCGGTGGCGGATGCGATTGTGACTGCCTGTGTGAATTTTTCGGCAACGAAGACGGGGGCATTGATTGTTTTCCAGTTAAATACGGAGTTGTATAATTACGCGCAGTCGGGGGTGATGTTGAAGTCTTTGGTGTCAAGCGAGTTGATTGAGAATATTTTCTGGAAGAATACGCCTTTGCATGACGGGGCGGTGATTATCAAGGATGGCAAGATATTGGCGGCGCGTTGCATTATGCCGGTGTCTGACCGCCGGGATATTCCGGGCAGCATGGGGCTGAGGCACCGGGCGGCTTTGGGCATCAGCGCAGTGAGTGATGCTTACGTGGTGGTGGTGAGTGAGGAAACGGGCAATATCACTTTCTTTAAGGACGGGAATTATAAGGTGCGGGTGTCGCCCGAAGAGTTGAAGCGTTTTTTGAGCAATGATTTTTCGGGTTTTGTGACGAAATAAATGATGAAATAATTAACGATTAATGATGAACGATGAACGATAAATGAAAAATGCCGGAGGCTTTTGCGGGCTTCCGGCATTTTTATTGGGGATTATAATGTTTTCAGGCAGGCAGAAACATTGTCCTCGATGCGTTTGAGGACATCGGGGCATTCGGTTTTTTCAAAGGTTTCGCCTGTGATGTGCTCGTAAAGCTCGATGTAGCGGTCGGTGATGCCTGTGATGACTTCAGGGGTCATTTCGGGTACCTGTTGCCCGGCTTGTCCTTGGAAACCGTTGTCCATCAGCCATTCGCGGACAAATTCCTTGGACAGCTGTTTCTGTTTTTCCCCGCGAGCAAAGCGTTCTTCGTAGCCGTCGGCGTAGAAGTAGCGGGAAGAGTCGGGGGTGTGGATTTCGTCGATGAGGTAAATCTTCCCGTCCTTTTTCCCGAACTCGTATTTGGTGTCAACGAGGATAAGTCCTTTGCGGGCTGCTATTTCCGTTCCCCGCTGGAAGAGGGCGTAGGTGTATTTTTCGAGCAGTTCGTAATCTTCTTTGCTTACTAATCCTTGAGCGATGATTTCTTCCCGGGAGATGTTTTCATCGTGCCCTTCGTCTGCTTTGGTAGTCGGGGTGATGAGCGGGGAGTCGAATTTCTGGTTTTCCCGCATGCCTTCGGGCAATGGTAAGCCGCAGAGGGTGCGTGCTCCGGCTTTGTAGGCACGCCAGGAACTGCCGGTGAGGTATCCGCGGATAACCATTTCCACCTTGAAGGGTTCGCAGCAATGTCCAACGGTGACCATGGGGTCGGGAGTCGCTATTTTCCAGTTGGGGACAATGTCGGCCGTCGCATCCAGGAATTTGGAGGCAATTTGGTTGAGCACTTGTCCTTTGTAAGGAATGCCTTTGGGCAGTACAACGTCGAATGCCGAGATGCGGTCTGTTGCCACCATGACAAGGTATTCGTTATTGATGTTGTACACGTCACGTACTTTTCCGTGGTACACGCTTTTTTGTCCCGGAAAATTGAAATTTGTTTTTACAATAGCATCCATAGTTTTTGTTTTTTATGGTATATTATTTTGTTTTGTTGTTGTGTTCTTCAGCCTGTGCGTAGGCATTGACGATTTCTTTGACCAAGCGGTGGCGTACGATGTCGCCGGCATCGAACTGGACAAAGGCAATGCCTTTGATGCCTTTCAGGATGTGGAAGGCGTGAATCAGCCCGGAGTCGGAACGTTGGGGCAGGTCGATTTGGCTCATGTCTCCGGTAACGACGAATTTGGCACTGGTGCCCATGCGGGTGAGGAACATTTTCAGTTGGTTGCGTGTGGTGTTTTGTGCCTCGTCAAGGATGACAAAGGAGTCGTTGAGCGTGCGTCCCCGCATGTAGGCGAGGGGGGCGATTTGTATGATTTCCGTTTCCAGGTATTCTTCCAGTTTTTTGGGCGGAATCATGTCTGCCAGCGCGTCATAGAGCGGTTGCAGGTAGGGGTCCACCTTTTCTTTCATGTCGCCGGGCAGGAATCCGAGGCTTTCTCCTGCCTCAACGGCAGGGCGGCTCAGCACGATGCGCTTGATTTCGCGGTTGCGCAGCGCTTTGACCGCGAGTGCGATGGCTGTATAGGTCTTGCCGGAGCCTGCGGGTCCTGTGGCGAATACCAAGTCGTTGGTGCGTGCCAGTTCCACCAGGTTGCGCTGGTTTGCCGTGCGTGCCCGTATGGCTTTGCCTGCATTGCCGAACAGGATGATGGAGTCGGCGTCTTCCGGGTCAGGGACGAGGTTGTCTTCCAGGATAATCCTTTTCAGGTTGGCAACGGTGAGCATATTGTAGCGGTGGTAATGCTCCAATAGCGCGTTTATTTTGTTGTTCAGGATTTCGATGTCATTTATTTCTCCCTGAATGATGATTTCATCCCCGCGTGCCGTGATTTTCAATTTGGGGAAATATTCTTTCAGCAGATTGAATTTGGTGTTGTTAATGCCATAAAAATCAATGGGGTCAATGTTTCCTATACTAATTCTTTTTTCAATCATGAAATTCAAATAAATAACTTTATTTTTGCAGTGCCAAATTACGAAAAAGGGTGAAATGTAGAAAGACTATGGTAGAAAATGTAGAAAAGAAAAAAGAGGCTTTTGCCGAATTGTTGGAAGTTATTGATACTTTGCGTGTAAAGTGTCCGTGGGATCGCAAGCAGACCATGGAATCACTGCGTTCCCTGTCTATCGAGGAGGTATATGAATTGGGGGATGCTATTTTGGCAGGTGATATGGAAGAAGTAAAGAAGGAATTGGGAGATTTGTTGATGCACCTTGTTTTTTATGCGAAGATTGGGGAGGAGCAACAGCAATTTGATATCACGGATGTGTTGGAAGGCATTTGTGCGAAATTGAAATACCGGCATCCGCATATTTATGGAGACGTCAAAGTGGATGGCGAGGAGGATGTGTTGAAAAATTGGGAGCAGTTGAAATTGAAAGAGAAAGGCAGGCACCACCGGGTGTTGGAAGGCGTCCCGGCTTCATTGCCGGCATTGGTGAAGGCTTACCGTATCCAGGATAAGGCGCGAGGTGCCGGGTTTGATTGGGAACGGCGGGAAGAAGTATGGGGCAAGGTAAGAGAAGAATTGGAAGAATTTGAAGCAGAGGTGCATAAGGCTGATGCGGATAGCATGGAAGAAGAGTTTGGTGATTTCCTGTTCTCGGTCATTAATGCTGCCCGTTTGTATGGTGTGAATCCGGAAAATGCTTTGGAGAAGACGAACCGGAAGTTTATTCGCCGTTTCGGTTATATAGAAGAAAAAGCCCAAGAATTGGGAAAGGATTTGAAAGATATGTCGTTGGAAGAAATGGAGGCTTATTGGCAAGAAGCCAAACAGGATGAAGGGAGAGGAGAGTAATTATAATGAAAGGAGCTGATATGGCAGATTTAACAGGAACTTGGAAATATACAGAGGAATATACCCGTGGCAATGCCAATGGGGAATTGTATTTGCGCCAGGAAGGTGACAAGCTTTCGGGGCGAGTCGTGTTTGCCGATCATTTGAAAGGTGAGGAGCCTTATATGATTCAGGAATTTATGGAGGGAACCATAGAGGGGCGTAAAGTAAAATTGAAGGCAACGGGGTATGATGTGATACATGCAGAGATGGAAGTAGATTATGACCTGGATGAATGGGTCGGCTTGGTATTGAATGAAGGTACGATAAAAGGAGTAAGCGCTGACAAACAAGGGGTTGACGGGAATTTTGTGTTGGTGAAAGTAAATTCTTCTTTGCCGGATGGCTTTTGAGGTTTGAAAACTGACGAAAGTCAGTTTTTTTTATACGGATATTTTTTATCTTGCCCCTGCTAATTGTAAAAACCATTACTTATGTCAAAGATAGAAAAACATCCGGTATTAGAAGTCCCTGAAAGGGAAAAAGTTATTTTCAAGTATAACGGTCAGGAAATAGAAGGGGAAAAAGGTTATACCATTGCAGCCGCTTTGCATCGTGCTGGTTATCCGGTGCATAGCCATAGCTTGAGCGGGAGGAAGCGTTCGTTGGAATGTGGAATTGGCAAATGCGGGGCTTGTGAAATGTTGGTGGACGGCAAGATTCGCCGCATTTGCATTACCAAAGTGGACGGCGTGAAGGAAGTACGGGAGATTACGGAAAACTTCATGGCGAAAAAGGTGAAATCGCCCGTTGTGGATAAGAAACGTATCTTGAGGACTACGGTTGTTATTGTCGGCGCGGGACCTGCAGGATTGGCAGTGCGGGAAGAATTCAACAAATACGGTGTGGACAATATCGTGATTGACAACAATGACCGTACGGGTGGGCAATTTACAATGCAGACCCACCAGTTCTTTTTCTTTGAAAAGGAGAAGCGTTTCGGAGGGATGAGGGGATTTGATATTGCCAAGACTTTGGCTGGGGAGAATCTGGACGGTATTTACCTGAATTGCACGGTGTGGGATGTTTTGGAAGGGAAACGGGTTGCGGTAAAGAATATCCGTACAGAGGAAATATTTTTTGTAGATGCGGATTATTTGGTGGTGGCGACAGGAGCGGTGCCCTTCATGCCTGCCTTTGAGAATGATGATTTGCCGGGAGTTTATACGGCGGCTGTAGTCCAGAAGATGATGAACAGTGAACTGACCTTGTTGGGTAAAAATGTATTGACTGTGGGAGCGGGCAATATCGGTTACCTGACATCTTACCAGTTGATGCAGG
Organism: Candidatus Odoribacter faecigallinarum; assembly: GCA_019114285.1. Classification (GTDB taxonomy): domain Bacteria; phylum Bacteroidota; class Bacteroidia; order Bacteroidales; family Marinifilaceae; genus Odoribacter; species Odoribacter faecigallinarum. Next base: position 8,198 of record DXFT01000095.1, on the reverse strand, counting down.
CGGGGGCACATGTCAAGGCGATAGTGGAAGCCATGCCTAATGAAGGAGGTTTTCCGGTACAGGCGAATCGGGTGAGGCGGTTGGCTATACCGATATTGACTTCCCATACGTTGTTGAAAGCCATCCCTAATAAGACAAAGGACGGGATTGTAGGCGCAGTCATAGCCCGGTGTGAGAATTTCCGCCCGATACCCGGTACGGAAAAAGTGATAGAAGGAATAGATGTAATTAATATATGTACAGGCTTGATTCCGGACAGCCAGCTGTTGACTAAAGGGAAGGAGGTCTTTGGCGGGCATTGTTATGCCGCGGGTGATGCCATCCGCATAGGCGAGGGGACGACTGCGGTGTTGAAAGGCAAGCATACCGCCATGCAGATTATAATGGACCTGGGAGTCCGTTTAAATTATGATGATTATCTTTTGCTTTCTAAAGAATATATCGATTCCCAACAGCATCCGGTGCGAGTGTTGGAGGAACCCCGCCTGCCGGAAGAGGGGCGGCGTTTTGCAAGAGGTTTTGTCCAGGCGGACTGCCTTTACGGTTTTGCCTGTAACCCGTGTTCTTTTGCTTGTCCTCATGGTGCCATTGAGAAAAACTCCACGTCTTCTGTCCCGGTAATTGATTATGACAAGTGTATCGGTTGTATGGAATGCGTTTACCAATGTCCGGGTTTGGCTATATTCGGTTATGACTTGCGGAAAGACAATCTCTTTCTTCCTATTGAATATGAGGCACAAGAAGGTGCGGATGTATTTTTGGTAAATAATAATGGGGAAGTTTTAGGGGAAGGACGGATAGAGAAAATCCTGCATAAGCCGAATAAGACTAACGTGGCAAGGGTGAAATCCTTGACTATCCAAGGAGACGCCTTGACTAAAGTGAGAGGGTTCATAGTGAAAGAGAATTATCCGGCACCGTTGGTTTTGAAGCCTTTGTTGGAGGAGGCAGAAGGTGCGACTTATATTTGCCATTGTGATGACGTGAAATTGGAAGAGGTGTTGCAAGTCATCGGTGACAGGACATTTATTTCCATTGATGAAATCAAGCATACGACTCATTTGGGAATGGGACCTTGTCGGGGGAAGCGTTGTATTCCACGTTTGCGGACGGCGTTGCGGGCACGCGGCATTGAGTTGGTGGGGGATGCCACTCCGCGTGCACCTCTGTCGAATCAGTTGACCTTGGGAGAATTGGCTCCTGCACGCAAAGGGGATGTGTATTTGGTGGCAAACCGGGAGACTTTCCAGAAAATTGAAGTAGGTGCCTTGATTGCCGGAGGAGGTATTGCGGGGAGCTCTTTGTTCCGTTATATGGCGGAGGCAGGCATGAATCCCGTATTGGTGAATGCTGACCGGGGCTCTTCCTGGCGGAATATCGGGGGAGGGCGTACGGCATTTTCATTGCCCGAACTGTCGGAGATTGCGGAACGTAATCATGAAATATTCAGGGAATTGCAAAAATTAGCCGATATAGACTATAAGCCTATACGCTATATTAATTTTGCGCACGATGAAGAAAGTTATAAGGCTTTGGAAGCCAGCAAGGCTTGGTCGAAAGCAGAAATGATAACTCCCAAGCAGTTCCGTGAGGAAATTTCTCCCTATTTTAATCCGAATCCGAAGAAATACATTGCGGCATTGGTTACTGAGGATTGTTGGCAAGCTACCCCGGGCAAGGTGGTTGATTTGGTCCGTAAATTGGGCGTTGCTGCCGGAGGTACGATATTGGAGGATTGCCGGGTGATAGAGGCTTGCCGGGAAGGAAAGACGGTCAGCGTATTGGTACAGACGCATGATAAGAAATATGTGGAGTACCGGACGGAGAATTTTGTCAATGCTTTGGGAAGTGGTGCCGGTAAATTGTGTGATAGCATGGGGATAGATGCAGGGCTTTACCCTGTCCGCCACCAGGCATTCATTACCCGCCGTTTGCCTATGCTTGGAAAGAATGGGGCAAATCTTGACATGCTGATTGACCGGCAGGATTACAAGGGCTTCTCGGCGGTATATGGGCAACAGATTGCTTATACCGGGCAGATTATCGGTTGCGCTTCACCGAAATTGGATGCTATGCGTATAGACAAGAATCTGAAAGTGAATACAAAGGCGTTCCTTGAGATTGTCAGTGAAATGTTTGCCGACTGGATTCCGGATTTGTCGGGTGTGGGGATTCAGGCAGTGTGGGCAGGTTACTATACGGAGCCTCGTTATATTGTGGACCCTGAGTTGGGATTGTTTGTCGGGATGCGTGGGCATGGTTTCATGTTGTCTCAATACATCGCCCGGCTTTATGTGGATAAATTGCTGGGACGCCGTGTGCCGGAGTATTTCGATAAATTGAAACTCAACGGTCCGGGACTGTCCGAGAAGGCATTTAAATAGATGTTTAGGTGGGAAAAAGGCTGTAAGTTGGAAATTTGTAGAAATAAAATGGTATTTTTATTTTCAACTTGCAGCTTTTCATTTATTTTTGTTCCACTATTTTATTTCGTGTGATTTATGGTTGAGATAGGAAAATTCAATACGCTGACTGTCGTGAAAGTCGTTGATTTTGGTGTTTATTTGGATGGTGGGGATTGGGGTGAAATTTTGATGCCAAAGGAATATGTGCCTGCCAATTGTTTTCCGGACGATGAGGTAAGGGTTTTCGTGTATTTTGATTCGGAAGACCGGATTGTGGCAACAACAGAGAATCCTTATGTGCAGGTGGGGGAATTTGCATTTTTGCGGGTGGTGGAGACCACTTCTGTCGGGGCTTTTCTGGATTGGGGGTTGCGTAAAGATTTGCTGGTACCGTTTCGGGAACAAAGGGAACCGATGAAAGAAGGTAGCCGTTATTTGGTATATGCATACGTGGATAAATCCACAGACCGGATTGTCGCTTCTGCAAAGATAGATAAGTTTCTGGATCAAGTATATCCGGAATATGAGCCGAATCAGGAGGTGGATTTGCTGATTGTCCGCAAGACGGATTTAGGGTATGCCGTTATTGTTGATAATACGCATTGGGGGTTGGTTTATGACAACGAGATATTCCAGGCTGTGCGTATTGGGCAACGTATGAAAGGTTATATCAAGCAAGTGCGCGAAGATGATAAAATAGATGTCATGTTGCAACCTGCGGGTTATGCTAAAATAGAAGGTTTGGCGGAGCAGGTGCTTGACAAATTAAGGGATTATGGCGGAGTGCTTGATTTGTCGGACAAGAGTGCGCCGGAAGAAATATACCGGCTTTTCGGATGCAGTAAAAAGAATTACAAAAAGGCGTTGGGGACATTGTTGAAGCAGGGATTGGTGGAAATTGGAGATAAGGAAGTGCGTCTAAAAGGCAAATGATGATAGATTATGGACAGAGCTGGCAAATCTCCTATCGATTTCAAAAAGTTTTTTGAAGAATTTTTCCCGGCAGTGTATGCTTTGATGCGGAAATACACGCAGGAAGACGAGGTGGCATGGGATTTGGCGCAGGATGCTTTTTTAAAACTTTGGGACAAGTGGGATGAGTTTGCCGGGGAGGAGAATGCCAAGGCTTTTGTTTATACAGTGGCAAAGAACCTGTTTGTCAATTATCGCAATCGTGAAAAATTGAAGGCAGAGGTATATGCTAATTTGGAAATCGATGAAGTCGATGATAACAATTATCTGAAAGAAATTATGGCAATAGAGACCAAACGTCTTCTCTATGCTGCCATTGACCAGTTGCCCCCACAAACCCGGACCATCATTCTATTGAATTTGGCAGGAAAAAATAATACAGAAATCGCAGAAGATTTAAGTATCTCGGTAAATACGGTAAAATCCTTGAAAAAAGCGGCTTACCAGACTTTGCGCTCTCTTTTGGCTAAGGATTATTGGTGGATTATTTTCTTGAATTTTTATCTTTGACTCACCCACTTCTTCGTTTCGTTTGTCTTATAGATAGAGAAAAGGACAAAATATGGACGAATTAAGGAAACGTTTACAAATAGCCCGCTGGATAGCGGAAGATATGTTAGGTAACTTGGATGACCAAGGGCGTGCTTTGTTGGATGCTTGGCTGGCAGAATCTCCGGAGCATGTGCAGGAAATGGAAAAAATCCGCGGGGAGGTAGTTGCTGGCAAGTGGGAGGTGGAAGAGGTCGCGCGTAAAGGTTGGGAAGACTTTAAGCGGCGCAAGCGTTTGGTTTTGTGGCGGCGCGTGATGAAATATGCTGCCATTCTGTTGTTGCCATTGGCGGTGGCTGCCGGACTTTGGTGGCATGATGTCCATTCTGCAGAAGAAGCCGCCCCTGTGGTGGAACCGATTGTTGCCGGGAAAACACGGGCAGTATTGGAGTTGGCGGATGGCAAGCGGGTGGATTTGGATGAGATGCGGCATTTAGACTTACAGGAGAAAGACGGTACGGCAATCACCCTTTCCGAGGATCAGGTGTTACGCTATGATGGGGAGGCTTCAACATCCGGACAACAGCAAGAGTATTACAATACGCTTTGGATACCGAAAGGTGGGGAGTATAGTTTGCAGTTGTCCGATGGCACTTGCGTATGGCTTAATGCTGCGACCCGCTTGAAATATCCGGTGGCATTCACTGGCAAAGAACGGAGAGTGGAGTTGGAGGGGGAAGCCTACTTTGAGGTAAGGAAGGATGACCGCCATCCTTTTATCGTGTCTGCAGAAGGGGTGGATGTCCAGGTATATGGAACATCATTTAATATCAATACTTTTGTTGCACAAGGGGTAGAGACAGTCTTATTGGAGGGGAGCGTGGGGGTGCGTTCCGGTTTGACGGGAAAAGAACAAAAGATAGAACCCAATCAATTGGCATTGTGGAAAGCTGAAACCGGGACATTTGAGGTGAGGCAGGTGGATGCCCGCCTTTATGCAGAATGGAAAGATGGCATATTCCGTTTCTCTAACGAGCGCTTGGAGGATTTGCTGACAGATTTGGCGAACTGGTATGATGTAAGTGTGATTTACCGGGAAGAAACAGTCAAGGAATTGCATTTTTCCGGATATATGGAACGCTATGATAACATCAAGACCATTTTGGATGCGGTGACGGAAGCGACTGGGGTACGCTTCTCCATCCAAGGAAGGAATATCATTGTACAGGGAAAATAAAAGAAACGGAAAGTGCTGGAACACTCTCCGTCAAAATAGGCGTGCTGGAACACGTCAATGTCTAATATTCAAAAACAAAATTATGGAAAAACTTCAAATTCGCCAACGATGGAGACGACATCCTTGGCAAAAAATGTGGAAAACCATGAGAATCTTTGCAGTTTGCATGTGCCTCTTCTCATTTGGGCTATCGGCAGAGACCCTTGCCCAGACAGAGAAAGTGCAATTGAACGTGAAAAATGTGACGTTGGAAACCATCTTCAATGAAATCCAACGTCAGACAGACTTGGCATTCCTTTTCAACCATGAGTTGGTGGCTGACTTGGGCACTTTGTCTTTGAAAGTGAAAGACCGGTCGGTAGAGGAAGTGCTGAACGACATCTTCCAGGGTACCAACCTGACGTGGTCATTAAATGGCAACATGATTGTCGTAAAAGAACGGCAATTGCAACAACAGTCACAACCGGAAGAAATCCGGGTATCGGGTACAGTAAAGGACGAGGCAGGCAATCCCCTTCCTGGCGTTGCGGTGGTGCTGAAAGGCACAACCTTAGGGACAGCAACGGACAGTGAAGGTAAATATACCTTGGCATTGCCGGAAGGAAATCATACACTAGTTTTTTCCATGTTGGGAATGAAAGTGCGAGAAGAATTGATAGGCACTCGTACAGAAATCAACGTAGTGATGCAGGAAGATGCAACAGAAATGGACGAGGTAGTCGTGACGGGTATTTTCAAGAAGTCAAAAGAGAGTTTTACAGGTTCAGTCTCAATGATTACAGAAAAAGAATTGAAATCTTTTCGTGGTAGAAATCTTATTTCGACTTTGAGTAATATAGACCCGACTTTTAATGTCCTTGAAAATAATTTGTACGGTTCAGATCCTAACCACTTGCCTGAATTGCAAATTCGTGGGACCTCTAGTTTGCCTACTGTAGAAGATTTGCAAAATGAGACAAAAGTAGATTTAAATACGCCATTGATTATTATGGATGGATTTGAAATCTCGCTGACTCGGATGCTTGATTTGAATGATGAAGATGTTGCTTCAGTTACATTATTAAAAGATGGTTCTGCCACGGCAATTTATGGTTCTAGAGGAGCTAATGGTGTGGTTGTTATTGAGACCAAGCGTCCAGAGCCTGGTAAGTTGAGATTTTCCTATCGTGGAAGTTTGAATATAGAAGTTCCTGATTTGACAGATTATGATGTGTTGAATGCAGCGGAGAAGTTGCAGTTGGAATATAATGCTGGTTTGTATGAGGATGAATGGGCGCATTTTGAAATGGAGTTGCGTGAGCGATATGCTAAGATTCAAGAAGAGGTAGCAAGAGGGGTAGATACTTATTGGCTTTCTAAACCTTTGCGGACAGGTGTTGGGCATAGGCATAATTTACGTTTGGAAGGAGGTGGTGAAGAGGGATTCCGTTATGCAGCTTCGGTGCAGTATAATGATGTTGTTGGTGTTATGAAAGGATCTGATAGGAAAACTTTTAATGGTAGTGTTGATTTGATGTATGAACGAGGAAAATTGTCTTTCCGGAATAATTTAGAAATTAGTTTAGGGGAATCTAATGAGTCTCCGTACGGTTCTTTTAATGAATATGTTAGACTAAATCCATATTGGACGGGATACGATGAAAATGGGCATGTATTGAAGGAAATGGAGGAAAAAACTTATTTTTGGGATGAAGCCCCGGCAAATCCGCTTTATAATGCATCTTTGGATTTAGTAAATAGAAGTACAAATACTACAATAACTAATAATTTTGATGTAGAATGGCGTCCTTTAAAAGAATTGACTGTGAGGTCTCGTGTTGGATTGTCGAAAATGTTTAGTGATCGAGATGATTTTAAACCTGCAGACCATACTGAATTTAAAGATTATTCTGATGATGAAATTTTTAGAAAAGGACGATATGTATATTCTTCAGGGAAAGGTTTTAATTATGATTGGGATGTAACTGTCAGCTATGCTAAAACTTTCAAGGAAAGGCATGAATTGTATGTTGGTTTGAACTATAATATCGCTCAGGAAAAATCAAATTCTTATACCTTTACGGTAGAGGGTTTTCCACAAGACAATTTGAAATATTTGTCTATGGCTTTGCAATATGAGAAAAATGGTAAACCGACTGGAACAGAGTCTGTTGAAAGAAGAATAGGGATAACTGGTAATGTTAATTATATATATGATAATCGGTATTTTGCTGATATAGCTTATCGTATTGACGGTGCATCTCAATTTGGAAGTTCAAAACGTTTTGCTCCTTTTTATTCTTTTGGTATAGGATGGAATATTCATGAGGAAAAGTTTATGGAAAATGTGGAATGGTTGGATCGCTTAAAATTACGTGCTTCTTATGCATTGACAGGGTCTGTTAATTTTGAGCCTTACCAAGCATTGGCTACTTATAAATACTATGTGGATGACCGTTATCGCTATTGGTTTGGTAGTTATATGTTATCATTGGCTAATGAAGATTTGGAATGGCAGAAAACGGACAAATGGAATATAGGATTGGAAATCGCAGTTCTAAACAATCGATTGAAATTAACAGTTGATGCTTATAATAATTTGACAAATAATTTGTTGTCTGAAATGTATCTGCCTTTGGCAAACGGTTTCCCTAGTTATACGGCAAATATTGGGAAAGTGAAAAATTCTGGTTTGGAGATGTCTATGTCTGCTTATGCTATTCGTAATACAGATAAAAATGTTTTTTGGACTATTTCCGCAAGTATGGTGCATGAAAAGAATGAAATAGTGAAGATATCTGAAGCCTTAAAGGCTGCTAATGAAGAATTAGAAGCATCAGGAGGTTCAAATCCACAATATATGTATCGAGAAGGAGAAGCTTTGCGAACAATATATGTGGTTCCTTCTTTAGGAATAGATCCGAGCAATGGAAAAGAGTTGTTTGTAAATAGAGAAGGTAACATTACTTATACTTGGGATGCTCGTGATAAAGTGGCTTGCGGTTCAGAAGATCCCAAATACAGGGGAAATATTAATTCCATGCTTTCATGGCGTAATTGGGGATTGAATTTGTCCTTTGCATACCGTTTGGGAGGCTATCAGTATAATAGTACAT
>DXFT01000094.1 GCA_019114285.1 Candidatus Odoribacter faecigallinarum | reverse complement strand
CTTTTCTATTGTTTTCATACTTCTTACATTTAAAAATTAAACTGTTCTCATTGTCCTGCCAAGACGCCTGTCTTGACAAGGCAAAATTAGAGAGTAATATTTTTAAAAACAAGAAGTTACGACAAACTCACTTGGTTACCTCCCGGTTAGTATTGCTGGAAGGCAAGCCTTTGCGGAAGGAGAGGAAATGATTAATTAACCTCCTTTTACATCACATGCGTTTCCCGGCACTTACTCTTTGAAATATACCCGTTTCACGCGCTGTGAAACGGCAGTCAGCACCTCGTACGGGATGGTTTGCAACTTGTCCGCAAGCTCTGTGACAGGGATATGCTTGCCAAAAATCTCCACTTCATCCCCCACCTGCGCGCCAATGTCCGTAACATCTATCATGCAGGCATCCATGCAAATATTGCCGACAATAGGCACACGGCTGCCCCGCACGAAAACTTCCCCCATCCCCCGGCTCAGGTGACGGTTCAAACCGTCGGCATAACCGACTGGAATCACCGCGATAAGGGAGTCCCGATGAAGCACGCCCTTGCGCCCATACCCCACAGTCTCCGTGGCAGGAACATGGCGCAAGGAAGCAATGTGGGTCTTAAAAGAACTGACCGGCTGAAGGGAAGCTCCTGCCGCACTGATACCATGCAAACCGATACCGAGGCGGACCATGTCAAAGGCATAGGAAGGGAAGCGCTCTATACCGGCAGAATTCAGAATGTGGCGCAGGATATGGTAATCAAAACGGGCTTGGATGCTTGCCGTCATATCCATAAATTGACGAATCTGCCCCAAAGTATAGGCATCCTCAGCAGGGTCATCACTCGCTGCCAGGTGGGAAAACATGGAACGGATGACCACATTGCGCTTTACAGAGAAAAAATGTAAAAGGGCAGGCAAGTCCGCCGCATCCAACCCGGAACGGTTCATTCCGGTATTCAGTTTCAAGTGGACGGGATATTTGTCTATCCCGTGACGGATAAGGGCATTGTCAAAGTATTCAAGAAAAGGAAGGGAATAAATCTCCGGCTCAAGGTTGAACTCTATCATGTTGTCCACTGCCTCCGGCTCCGGATTCATCACCCCGATGGGCACCGTGACCCCGGCAGCCCGCAACTCGACCCCTTCGTCGGCAAAAGCCACCATCAGGTAATCCACCCCTTGGTATTGCAACAGTTTGGCAATCTCTCCTGCACCGCTCCCATACGAAAACGCCTTGACCATCACGGCAAGCATCGTCCCCTGCGGCACAAGGGAGCGGAAGTGATTCAGGTTCCCGACCATCGCATCCATATCCACCTCCAACACCGTGGTGTGCGACTGTTTCTGCAAAAAGCCGGCAATGTATTCAAAACGGAATTTACGGGCTCCCTTTATCAATATTACCTGGTCTTTAAAAAGCTCTCTGTCCTCCGCACGCAAGAACGCCTCCGTGTCTTCATAAAAACGGCAAACCGGCAGATGGAAACAAGCCTGGTAAGCCGGCAACTTCTCCCCTATCCCGATGAACAAGCCGACACCTGCATGCTGCAGGGCATCCGCCACCTCCCGGTACAATTCCCCCTCATCCTGACCGACATCAACAAAATCAGAAAGGATAACCACCTTCCCCCTGCCGGCATCCTGCATTGCCAAGGCATTCAAGGCAAGGCGGAAAGATGCAGCGTCCGAATTATAGTAATCGTTAATCAGGACACAATGATTGATGCCGTCCTTAATTTCCATCCGCATGGCAATGGGCTGCAAATGTTCCACCCCGGCAGCAATGAAAGCCGGAGTTTTCCCTTCCAGCAGGAGCAGGCAGACCGCATTCATGGCATTCTCAAACGACGCCTCGTCCGGGAAAGGCAAGTGCAACTGGAAGGCCTGTCCCTGCCATTCCACCTCCAGACTGCGCCCCCCATCAGCCACGGCATGGGAAAGGACACGCACATCCACCCCTTCTTCTTCTCCCCACAAAAAATAACGGGCATCCGGAGCAGCCTCCCGCCTAATGGTATCAAGGACAGTACCGGCACGCCCGACGACCACTTCACAATGACGGAACAAACGGGCTTTCTCCAAAAGTTTTTGGTGTTGGGAAGTAAAATTCTCGCTATGTGCATCTCCCAAATGAGTGAAAATCCCCACGCGGGGACGGATGACGGCTTCCAATTTCTCCATTTCCCCCGGCAAAGAGATACCGGCTTCAATCACCGCCAACCGGACATGCTCTCCAATGCCCAACACGGAAAGCGGGACACCGATTTGGGAATTATAACTGCGCGGACTGCGATAAATGCCTGGTTCATTGGCAAGCAACTGATATATCCATTCCTTCACCACGGTCTTGCCATTACTGCCGGTGACCGCAACAATGTCAGCAGCAAGGCGGTTGCGGTACCATACCGCAAGTTGCTGCAACGCCGTCCGTACGTCCGGCACAGGAAAAAAATTCGCATCCCGGCATCCGGCAAAAGCCTCGCGCATCTCGCTGACAACAAAATTCCTCACTCCCCGCGCATAGAGGACCGGGATATAATCATGGGCGTCATGGTTAACCCCCTTCAAGGCAAAAAAAAGAGTCGTGCCTGGAGCCGTCACGGTACGGCTGTCCACACTGACTTCTGTAATCTCTCCATCTTTTACGGCAGAGGCATTGCCTCCCCATATTCCTGCAATTTCTTTTACAAGCATTTTCTTCTTTCTCATTAAACAGGGAAGCCTTGCCGGCTGGCACCGCTTACAGCAGGGGGGCAAACAAACGCGCCACAGACTCATACACCCGTTCACGCTTGGGGCGGAACTTCCAACGCTGGATGGAAGCCTCCACGCTGTCTGACAAATCCACCGCAAAATCCGATGCCAGTTTCTTCACGACATCCCGGTCATATATAATCATACTTACTTCAAAATTCTGCTCAAAGCTGCGCAAGTCCATGTTGGCTGAACCCACACTCGCTACCAACCCGTCCACAATAACTACCTTGCTGTGGTTTATCCCCTTCCGGTACCAATATATCTTCACTCCTGCCTCCAACAACTCCTCCACGTAAGAACGGGTACACCAATGGGTCAAGGCGGAATCCGACTTGTGAGGCAGGAGGATACGGACATCCACACCGCTCATCGCCGCCGTCTTCAAGGAGTTCAAAGTCGTCTCCCCCGGCATGAAATAAGGGGTGGAGATATACACATACCGCTTGGCGATATTAATCAGCGTAAAATAAGCCTGCTGGATGGAAGCCCAGTCGCTGTCCGGACCGGAAGATACGGTCTGCACCACGGCATTGCCGTCCGCTTGGACATAAGGCATGTACTCATTCTTGTTCAAAAGCACTTCCTGGCGGACAAAATACCAGTCGGTCAAGAATATCACCTGCAAGGAAGTCACCGCCTCCCCTTGGACTTTCAGATGCGTATCGCGCCAAACGCCAATCCCCGGCACACCATCCATATAGCGGTCGGCAATGTTCAAGCCGCCGACAAAACCGACGCAGCCGTCAACGACGGCAATCTTGCGGTGATTGCGGTAGTTCGCCTTCCGGAGGAATTTGTGGTAACGCACCGGAAGGAAAGGATAAATCTGAATGCCTGCCTGGCGAAGCGTGCGGATAAAATTCTTGGACAAACTCCAACTGCCCACATCGTCATAAATAATCCGGACCTCTACGCCTTCTGCCGCCTTGGCAAGCAGTATGGATTCCAACTCACTGAGCAACCGTCCCTCCCCCAGAATGTAATACTCCAGATGGATAAACTTCCGCGCCTGACGCAAGGCGTCAAAAAGGGCAGGGAAAGTCTCCTGTCCGTTATTCAGCACCTCAACGGTGTTGTAGCGCGTCAGCAACGCCTTGCTGTTATTCAGCAGCAGGGTCATCAATTTCCGGACCTCCGCAGAAGCGCGCCGCTGGAGGTATTCCGACTTTTTGATGAGTTGCTTCTGGTCCTCGCTCATGTACTGCAACCACTTCATATCCCCCAAACCCTTGCGGGAGAACATCTTGATTTTCCGATAGTTCACACCAAAATACAGATAAAACAGAAAACCCAGCAAAGGGATGGTGACCAGCACGATAATCCATGCCAAGGTACGCACGGGATTACGGTTTTCCAGAATCACGTTGAAAATCACACTTGCCACCGTCAACAGGTACAAGGCGACACAGACATATATGACGATTTGCAACCACATCACGCCTTGAAATCAGTTTTTAGTCCTATCTTTGCATCATGAACACAATTTTCCAACTATCCCGATATGCCCGGCAAGCATTGCAGGATTTCTATTCCGAACACGAAATCCAATGCATTTGCCGCACTATCTACATGGACGTTTTCCATCTCACAAATATAGACATCCATTTGAGAAAAAACGAACATTTAGACGAAAGCTTTATCAATAAATTTTATGCCATCATCAAACGGCTGCAAAGCGGGGAACCTTTGCAATACATCATCGGGGGAACAGAATTTTGTGGTTTATGGTTTAAAACCAATCCCTCCGTCCTGATTCCACGTCCGGAAACCGCAGAACTGGTCTGCTGGGCAAGCCGGGAATTACACCCCGGCATGCGCGTATTGGACATCGGGACGGGCAGCGGCTGCATCGCCGTCTCCCTTGCCAAAGCCTGTCCCCAAGCCAAGGTGGAAGGCATTGACATCTCGGCAGAAGCAGTGGCAACGGCACAGGGAAACGCCCTCGCCCATGGGGTGGACATCGCCTTCAGCCTCCGGGACATCCGGAAGCACAAGGACTACCCCTGGGAAAGCTACCACCTCATCATCAGCAATCCTCCCTATGTGCGGGAAAGCGAACAGACAGGCATGGAGCGGAACGTCTTGGAACATGAACCCCGGCAGGCGCTTTTTGTCCCGGACAATGACCCATTGGTATTCTACCGCACCATCGGAGCATTCGGGCAAGAACATCTGCAACCGGGAGGCTTGCTTTTCTTTGAAATCAACGAAGCCTTGGGCAAGGAGACCGTCAGCCTGCTGGAAGGGCAGGGCTACCGGCAAGTCGAACTGCGGCAAGACATCCACGGAAAAGACCGGATGGTAAAAGCCGGAAAACCTTAAACGAGAAATGCCATGAAAAAACAAGCCCCCCGCACAACAGAGCAACGCACGGCAGCCGCCTTAAAAAGCTTGGCTGACAAATGCAGCAGGAAAGAATACTGTACGGCAGACATCCGGCAAAAACTGGAATACTGGGAATTGCCCGAAGTCGAAAACGCGAAAATCATGCAATTCCTACAGGAGCACCATTTCATAGACGACAGCCGTTATGCCCGCAATTATGCCGAAGACAAATTCCGCTTCAACCATTGGGGCAAACAAAAAATCGCCCTTATGCTCCGGCAGAAAGGCATCTCCCCAGATGATATCACCGAAGCCCTGCAAGCCATCCCGGAAGACAACTACGCGGAAAGTTGCCTTGCCGTGCTCTTGCAGAAGCAGCGCACCCTGGACGAAACAGACCCTTATAAACGGAAAGCCAAACTCATCCGCTTTGCCTTAGGCAAAGGGTTTGATTTTGACACCGTTCAAAAATGCATTGACAGGCTCCCCGAACACGACACATAAAGACAAACGACCATGACAACAGACAAACAACAGGTATTAGAGCGGTTATACACCCGGCAATTGGTGAATTTCCCCCTTGCAAGGGACAATTTCAAGGCATTGGAACAAGTGGTTTGCAAAACCTTTCAGGAGGAAGGCTTCCGGCTACGGATACAGCACAACCCCGCCCGCATCATCTCGACCAACGCGAAAACAGATACGGCAAGCCTGCAAAACCGCCCCTGCTTCCTCTGCCCCTCCGGCATGCCCGAAGCACAAAAAGGCATCCCATACGGGGCGGACTACCACATCTACATCAACCCTTACCCCATCTTCCCCCGGCACTTCATTATTTCCTCCAACCGGCACATTCCCCAACGGATTGTCGGGAGGTTTGGCGACATGTTGGACTTGGCAGACGATTTTCGCAACAATACGGTATTCTACAATGGACCTGCCAGCGGAGCCTCCGCACCGGACCATT
>DXFT01000002.1 GCA_019114285.1 Candidatus Odoribacter faecigallinarum | reverse complement strand
TTAGGGATGCGCCCGCCTTCTTCGTGTGCCGGCAGGACATCCCCTTGCTGCTCGTTCGGCATCCGCCCCACCAATACCCTGCGGGTACCGAATGAATGCCGAATCTATTCGGGCGCATCCCAGGCGTATGGTATATGGGGGATATGACTTGCACCAGCCCGGCAGAGCGGGACAGCCTCTCTTCCTTTCCCGGCGCAGCCCGTGCAGGAAGCCGGTTCACCTCAGGCGTCAGCCGGGGTGAGCCACCGGTCTGTTGCCGCATCACCGGAAGTTCACCGGCAATCCAACTGCGCTTTCCGTCCGGTCCTGACCAAAGGTGAACCAAAGTTGAACTTGACTTGAACCTAAGTTGCTACCTGAACAGACCGGGAACAGGATGGAAGCACACCGGTTATAGGTTAATGTGTATATGGGAGCCGTAACTCGTTTGGATTATTGTTCCGGAAGGAGCGCTTGGGGCAAGTCGCATTTAGTGTGGGAATAGATTGGCATATTTTTTGTCAAGTTTGGACGTATTGGAGTTTTAACAAGGTTATATAAGTTGTAAAATATGGAATCGAAACAGCAGAACCAGCGTCCTAAGAAAGGGAATACATGGACGGACTTCTTGTGGGTTATATTAATTGTTTTGTTTTTGAACGGGTTGATTTTTCCGATGTTTACCAAGGAACAGATTATCCCGACAGATTATGGGGCTTTTATTGAGAAGGTGGATAGCGGGATGGTGAAGGAGGTGGTTATCAAGGGAAACCAGATTTATTTCACGACTGCCGGGCAGGGAGATAAGACCGTGGTGTATCAGACGGGTGAAATCAATGACCCTCGCTTGGTGGACCGGTTGCTTGCTGCCGAAAGTCCGAATCCGGACAAGCGGATTGCCTTTAACTAAGAGGTGCCCAAAGAGAATTCGCCTATTCTTAATTTCTTGTTGCTGTGGATACTGCCTGGTTTGATTTTTTATTTTATCTGGCGTCAGGCGAGCAAGGGTATTCAAGCGCGTCTGGGGACGGATGGTAATTTTATGTCTTTTGGGAGCAGCGGGGCAAAGATATATGCGGATGCTGATGTGAAGACGACTTTTGTGGACGTGGCAGGACAGGATGAGGCAAAGGAGGCATTGACGGAAATCGTGGATTTCCTGCACAACCCGTCAAAATATGCGGAAATCGGGGCTTCTTTGCCCAAGGGAGCTTTGCTTGTCGGTCCTCCGGGCACCGGCAAGACTTTGATTGCCCGTGCTGTGGCAGGGGAGGCGAAGGTGCCGTTCTTTGCCTTGTCCGGTTCAGAGTTTGTGCAGATGTTTGTCGGGATGGGTGCTGCCAAAGTGCGCGATTTGTTCAAGCAGGCAAACGAGAAAGCGCCTTGCATTATTTTTATCGATGAAATCGATGCTATCGGCAAGCGGCGTGATGCGGGGA
Organism: Candidatus Odoribacter faecigallinarum; assembly: GCA_019114285.1. Taxonomy (GTDB): domain Bacteria; phylum Bacteroidota; class Bacteroidia; order Bacteroidales; family Marinifilaceae; genus Odoribacter; species Odoribacter faecigallinarum. The sequence continues at coordinate 4,526 of DXFT01000002.1, read as the reverse complement.
TGGGGGGCAATGACGAACGTGAGCAGACGCTGAACCAATTGTTGACTGAAATGGACGGCTTTGACGGACGCAAGGGCGTGGTGATATTGGCAGCTACGAACCGTCCGGAGAGTCTGGATAAAGCCTTGCTGCGTCCGGGACGTTTTGACCGGCGCATACAAATGGAGTTGCCTGATTTGGAGGGGCGTAAAGCGATTATCGAGGTACATTTGAAGCATGTGAAGCACGAAGCGATAGATATGGATATTATAGCCCGTGCCACTGCCGGTTCGTCGGGTGCGGAATTGGCAAATATTGTGAATGAGGCTGCTTTGCGTGCGGTTCGCATGGGACGCGCGCAGGTCACGACTGCTGATTTGGAAGAGAGTGTGGAAACGGTGATTGCCGGAGCCCAGAAGAAGAACAAGATTATTTTGGTGGAGGAGAAGAAGGTGGTGGCTTACCATGAAATCGGGCATGCTCTGGTTGCTGCCTTGCAGACGCATTCCGCACCTGTCCATAAGATTACTATTATTCCGCGCACCTCCGGGGCGTTGGGTTATACGATGCAAGTGGAAGGGAATGAGCAGGTATTGCAGAGCAGGGAGGATTTGTTTAACCGCATTGTGACGCTTACCGGCGGGCGTTCAGCTGAGGAAGTTGTTTTTAATACCGTTACGACGGGAGCTTCCAATGACATTGAGCAGGCGACGAAGTTGGCGCGGGCTATGGTCACCCGTTTCGGGATGAGCGGGAAGTATGACATGATGGGGCTTGAAACAGTAAATGACGCTTATTTGGGCGGTGATGCTTCATTGGCTTGTTCGGCAGAAACGGCTGCGGATATTGACCGGGAAGTGTTGCAGATGATTAAGGAGGCTCATGAGAAAGCCAAGCAGCTTATTACCGGACATTTAGATGTCATGCATCGGGCTGCTGAATTTTTGATTGAGCGGGAAACCATTACAGGCGAGGAGTTTATGAAGATTGTCGAGGAGTGCCAAAAGTAACAGGCATAAATGATTTTTCCCCAAGGACAGGGCATCCTTGGGGAAAATGGTATTATTACATATCATCCATTGACAGTCCTTTGTAAGAGAGGGTATATCCCTTAAACTCGCCTGTGGCACGCAGGAAGGTGTCAGCTTTTTGTTTTAGCATATCCAGATTGATGTTCCTTGCTTTGCGTTTCACCTCGAAGAACGTTGCTGCATTGTTCAGTTCGTCCTCTGCCACAATGTCGATTTCATTTTCGCCCTTGCGGTCCCACCATCCGCCGATGCGTGTATAGGTTTGATGGCCAATCAGCACACGCCTAAAATAGCGTTCAAGCATCAGACCGCTGAATGTCTCATAATCCCGGTTGATAATCGTTTTTACACTCTCATAGTTTTCGATTTCCAGCATGTAGCTGTATTTATAAATAAAACGGAACCAGAAGGTGAAGAAGTTGTCCTCTATCGTATAGCGGACGTTCTTGGTGGAGCTTTTTTCAAAGAGGGGCTGTTTTTTGGCGATGACCTCGTACTCGTTTTCCAGTTTGGTCAGGTAGCCGCCGATTTCCCTGCCTACTACCCTCTCAATTTCCGAACGGGAGTTTTTCCCCCTTGCTATGGCTGACAGGATGGAGAAATAGACGCCATAGTCTTTGCCGAATTCTTCAATGAGGATGGCTTTCCCTTCTCCCAAGAAAATAGAGTCAGCCTTTACGATTTGGTCTAGCATCTTTTCCTTAGTTGTCGCTCCGGCATCTATAAGCAGTTGTACATACTTGGCTATGCCACCTGTAAAGGAGTACAGGGCAAGCAGGTCTTCCGCCATGTATCCGGGATGGTACTCCGCGAGGATTTCTTTCAGCACGGTTGGAGTAAACGGGCGCACGGTCATAAATCGTGTTTGCCTGTTATACAGTGGTTCTTTCCTATCCTTGAATATTTTTGTCATCATGGAATAGATGGATCCGCAGACAATCAGGTTCACGTGAGCTTTTGAACTGTATATGTCCCAGATACGCTGCATGTCGCTGTATATCGACTTGTTCACACGGAAGAACTCCTGGAACTCGTCGATGAACAGTGTGAGGGGACGCTCCGAGGATAGTTTCATCAGGAACTCGAATATTTCGGCGAAATGTTCAGCCCGCCCTATGGTCGGGATTCCCAGCTTGTTTTCGATTTCAAGCCGGTAATCTTCGCATAAATCTCTCTCAGCCTTACGGGTGACAAAGAAATAGAGGAGGGGGGCGTCCTCGTATGCTTTCCACACGAGAGCTGTCTTACCGATACGGCGTCGTCCTGTCACTACTGTGAACTGGGCATTATCTCTTGCCATTTCGCGAATCTTGCGCAGGGAGGCAATCTCTTCTGTCCTATCGAAAAATCTCATGTCCTTAGTCTTTTCCTTTTTTCAAATTCCGAAACGTCCATTTCCGAAATAGTTGTTTCGTAAATGCAAAGGTAATGTATTTTCTCTGTAAAACAGTTGTCCGGTTTATTTAATTCTCTTTCATGGTAAAATATAGGGCGTTGGCAGGGTGACGGGGAACAGGGGGCTGGGGCGGTGTTCCCGGTGGATGATATCGACCAGTTGCTGCACGATGTCGGGGTGCTCTGCGGCAAGATTGTGGTCCTCGTGGAGGTCGGTGGCGAGGTTGTAAAGGTGGGGTACGCCCCGGATGACGATGAGTTTCCAATCGCCCATGCGGACGGCTATCTGGTCGGTCTCGTGAAATTCCCAATAGAGAAAGTCGTGTTCCGCCTGCTCTTGGTCTTTGCCGAGGAGGGTGGGGGCGAAGGAGATGCCGTCGAAGCCGTCCTGTTTGTCCCGGCGGTTCAGGTATTTTTGAGGGAAACGTTTGTCGCCGATGAGGTCGCAGAAGGTGGGCAGGAGGTCGTAGAAGGCAAGCTGGTGGTCGTTGACCGTACCGGCAGGGACATGTCCTGTCCAGCGGGCAATGAAGGGAATGCGGATGCCGCCTTCGTAGCATTGGCGTTTTAGCCCGCGGAGTTTGCCGTCGCGTCCGAAAAAGGCGGGGTCGGCGCCGCCCTCTTCGTGGGGACCGTTGTCGCTGGTGAAGATGACCAAGGTGTTTCCGTCCAAGCCTTTTTCTTCCAGTTTGTCCATGATTTCACCGACGTAGGCGTCGAGGCGGGTAATCATGGCGGCGAATTGGGCGTGGGTGTGTTCGGAGGGGTTGTAACGGGAACCTTCGCTGCCGCCCCAGGTCTTGTCTTCAAAGAATTTCCGTTTGTAGTATTGCAGGATGCTGTCCCGGGGTTGGGCAAGTTCGGCATGGGGCAGGGTATAGGTGAAGATGCCTAAGAAAGGCGTTGTGCCGTCTTGCCGGTCGAGCCAGGCAAGGGCTTCTCGGTGGATGAGGTCAGCGGAATATTGCGGGCGCAAGCGGTAGTCCTCGCCGTACATGGAGTGGAGGATGTTGCTGTCCAGGGTGACGCGCACGGTGCAGGTGTCGCCTTGGGCGGGGCAATAGCGGTTGAGAAAATTGGGGTAGTAGAGGTGTGCCTGGAATTGGCAGATGTAGCCATAGAACTCATCAATGCCGCGTTGGTCGGGGGTGGAATGGGAACCTTCGTAACCGCCTGCCCATTTGCCGAACATCCCGGTGGTGTAGCCGTTGCGTTTCATGATTTCCGGCAGGATAAGGTGGCCGGGGCTGTAAGGCTCTTGCCCGACGATGGAGTAGTCTGTATTGTCGCCGTATTTTACAGTCGGGACGTCACGCCAATACTCCTTGTTGCCGCGGACGTGAGTGTGTCCGGTGTGTTGCCCGGTCATCAGGGCGGCGCGGGAAGGGGCGCTGACGGGGCTGCCGGCGTATGCCTGGGTGAAACGCATGCCTTCCTGTGCCAGGCGGTCGATGTTGGGGGTGAGGATGTATTTCTGCCCGTAGCAGGCAAGGTCGCCATACCCCATGTCATCACACAGGATAAGGATGATGTTCGGTTTGTCCTCTTGTGCGGCTTGTGTTCCGGTTGTTGATAAAAAGATGGCTGCCCCGGTGAGGAACAACGGATTATGATAAGGTCTCATGCTTTTAATTCGTTTATTGTAAATCGTTCATTGTTATTTTCTTCTCCGCACCCTTACCAGGTACGGAGAAGAATTTTTATTCAACCGGAATCAACGTGAAGCCCCAGGTATAGTCCCTGTCGGCGGGCAGGGTATAAGGCGGTTCGGGACGGGCGCCCCAGCTGTTGTAACCGGCGACACCTTGTTGCTTCATATCCACGCAGACTTCCACGAAGTTGCGGGGACGGATGTCGTTGATATGCGTCTGGCGGGGGCGGCGGTTGCGTGCCCATTCCTTGTCGTGGTTGGCGACTTCTTCCGGGGTGAAGTTGTACCATTGGTAGTCCCGGTTGGTCGTTTCTTCCGAGTCAAAGTCTTCCACGCTGTTGTGCAGAGCATTGAATCCGATGGTGTTGTCTGCCCGGATAAGCAGTCCATTGCCTTCGCTGTCGGTGAGTTGCAACCAGCGGGTGGCTGTATGGTGGCCGTTTTCCTGTGGGCGGATATACGGGAAATAG
>DXFT01000093.1 GCA_019114285.1 Candidatus Odoribacter faecigallinarum | reverse complement strand
ATGCCAAAACTTCCAAAAGACAAATATATGAATCACAATCAACAACGCTTTTATTGGCAAATACATCTCTGTCTTCTTATAAAGGAACGTGATAAATCAACAAATCATGAGGAAATTTCCCGCCATTTCATTATATTGCTCTAATCTCCCTATTCCAATATTCATAATCATCCTATTGGGATTAGGCATTTATGAATTGCAAATCGGGTTTACTCAATGGTATTATCATATATTACGTGGCAATATTATAGGAGGCTGGATTTCCGGTTCATTTGAAAATCCTGGACCATACGGGGGCTTTTTAGCCTTCGTTTTTCCTTTTGCATTATACGTTTCGCTGAATCAAAAAACACTACCTCTTTCTGCGTCCAACAATCGACAGAAAATTTTTAAAAGAATCCTGTTATTCTTAGCTTGGCTAAATACCATTGGTATTCTCGTTTTATTACCAATAACTCAATGTCGTACAGCATGGCTTGCAATAATAATAAGTTCTATTTATATTATTGGGCTAAATAAAATCAAGTCATACTGGAAAAGCATCCGTCCTCAATGGCAAATCGTAAGTTTATGCACATTTTGTATCATCCTATTTATAGGGGCATTGGGTATCTACCAATTAAAAGCAGATTCTGCAGACGGGCGCTTGTTAATCTGGAAAATCGCATTGCAACCGCTAACAGAATATGGGTTAACAGGAAGTGGTTTTGGAAGTTTTGCCAAAGTTTATGGTGATGCTCAAGCACACTATTTTGAACAACAAACACGTCCAGAACGCGAACAAATGTTAGTTGGCGCTCCAGAATTCTGTTATAATGAATATTTACAAATAGGCATTGAGCAAGGAGTAGTTGGATTGCTCATATTTTTAGGCTTCATTTTCCTTGCCTTTAAAAATATTAGACATTGTCAAATATGGGGAGCAAAAGCTTATGGCGGAGCTTTAACCAGTATCCTTGTGTTAGCTTGTTTTTCATACCCTTTCCGAATCAATTCCTTACTTCTATTAAGCATATTTATCATCACAACCATGCTCTGTTTTCCTATAAAAAACAGAAATATATCAACAATCATAACCTTATGTGTAACATTGATTGCGTGCTATTCATTAGGCATCATTGGACACCCCATACATCGACAAGCTAATGAATATTGGAAAAAATTACAAGCCTATTTTTATCAAGGAGAATTTGAAACTATCAGTGAAAAATACGCACTCTTATATCCATACTTATCAAAAGAACCTTCTTTCTTATTCGAATATGGACAATGCCTATCACAAACAGGTCAATATGAAAAAAGTAATGAAATATTAGAGAAAGGGACACATTATAGCTCTGATCCCATGTTTTTCAATATTATGGGAAAAAACTACCAACAATTAAAACAATACGACAAAGCAGAATACATGTTCTATCAAGCCATCTATCGAATCCCTCATAAACTTTACCCATACTATTTGCTAATGAAAATGTATATTGAAAGCAACCAAATAAAAAAAGCAACAGAAATTGCTAAAACTATCATCCGAAAAAAATTAAAAGTTGAATCTATCCATACAAACAAGATGAAAAAAGAAGCCCAAGAATTTTTATCTTCAGCATATCAATAAAAAACAATCATGAAATCCTTTGACAATAAAAGAAAAACACACCACTATTATTAAACACGTTCCATCACGCTACCTTCTCAATCCCCATGTCATTATAGATTCCCAAACACAAAGCCGGAAATTGTCGCCATGACAATTACGAGTGCGACATAGACGACTGTTTTCTTCGTGCCCAAAACACCGCGGATGACCAGCATGTTCGGGAGGGACAACGACGGTCCTGCCAACAGCAAAGCCAAAGCGGGACCTTTCCCCATGCCCGAAGCCAGCAATCCCTGGACAATAGGAACTTCCGTCAAGGTGGCGAAATACATGAATGCCCCGGTAAAACTCGCAAAGAAATTGGACAACAACGAATTGCCACCGACTGCCCATTCAATCCAACTGTTCGGGATGATGCCTGCGATAACGGTATCATCGTGTGTCGAACCTAACAGGAAACCGGCAGCGACCACACCGACCGTCAGCACAGGGGTTGTACTGCTGTCCAATAATGTCTGCAAGCACTCCATGGAATCATGCTATTTCAATAATCCATTAATCTTTTCAACAATCTTGCTCTTGAACGAATCAGGGGCTGTCCGGGCATTGGCAAAAGCATACAGGGTCAGGTTCTCATAAGTCTCCTTCCCCCCTTTCCATTGGCTGATGAACAAAGACGACCAGGAAACTCCATACTTCTCGGCTATTTTCTCATTCTCTTCCTGGGAAAGGTCAATAGACCTGAAAACAACCGTCCCCTCTTTCAATTCCTCTGCAAATTGCGCTTCAACAGCCTCCCTGGCATGCTCTTCTATCGCCATACAGGTTGCACAACGCTTCTTCCCGTGAAAATACAAGACCTCCACACGGTCTTTGGTGTCTTGTGGTTGCACCTGTTCCACTTTTGTAGAAACATTCTTTTTTGCCCCGTTACTGCCGCAAGCAGCCAACCCGAAACAAATAGCCAAAACTAAAATCCATTTATCCATACTTCTATTTTTTATTGATTAAATACATGTTTGTATTTCGTAAAACAACGAACATTTTGGGCAAAAAATTGCCGCTAACCGCAACAATTTTCCTTTTTGCACACACATTGCCCGAAAAACTCCGCGAACAACCCGGAAGCAACCTTCCAGTTCTCCCGATTGATGCAATATTTCACTTTCGGCGTCTCTATCTCCCCCTGTATCAGCCCCGCTTCTTTCAACTCCTTCAAATGCTGGGAAACAGTAGCCTTGGCAATAGGCAGCACCTCATGAATATCCCCGAAAAAACAGGTATCCTGTTTTGCCAGAAATTCAAGGATAGCCACTCTTGCCGGATGTCCCATCGCCTTGGCAAAGCGTGCAAGTTGCTCTTGCTTCGTTGTATATTCTTTATTCTCCATTTTTATTCTTGTTTGTTGTTCGCAAAATTACAAACAAAATTCGTGTCGCCAAAATATATGAAAACATTTTTTGCTAAAACAAGAGCAAAAGAACCCCGCCCTAAAACATGTCATGGAATACACTCTGGCAACTCTCCCAATATAAGTATCGCGAATGTTAAATCTGATATAGCTTTGTCTTAATAGTCTTGTTTTATATCTGATTTCTACTCGATTTTTCTTCGATTATAATCGAATAAGAATCGAACAATAATCGAATAACAAACGAAGATAGAAACTCTAACATAACTCTTGCATATATCTTGCATAACATATATAGAGAGCGATGCCCATGAGTTGATCATGCGTATGCCAAGCGCAGGACATGTACACACGAAAGAAAAGGATAAAAACTCCCGCAACGGGAAATAACGCCCCGCAGTCAGACAGGAACTTTGCCGGAAACAGTTATTCCATGCGGAAACGGCAGCGGACAGGATAGTGGTCAGAGAGGGCTACCGTATCGCGGAAATAAGAGACAGCTGACAGTTCCGGGGAATGAAGGATATAGTCTATGCGAAAGGAAGGGAATTCCCCAATATAGGTATTGCCTACTCCCCTGCCGCATTCGATGAAGGCATCGCGCAAACCGGTCTTCATTTTGCGGTAGGTATAGGAAAGCGGCGTATCGTTGAAATCACCGCAAAGGATGACGAAATAAGGGGAACGGCAGAGGTGGCGGGATATCTGTTCCGCCTGTTTTGCCCGGTTGCGGGTGGCTACAGCGAAACGGGCAGCAAGCCCGCGAGCCCCGTCTGACAGTTCGCCGTCTTTGATGCCTTTGCCGATGCCCTGGACAAAGGCGCGGTCTTTTGTACTGAAACGGTAGGATTCCAAATGGACGTTATAGACCCGCACCGTGTCATTCCCAACTGCCAAATCGCAATAAAGACAAGACCCCGAATCGTCCTTGGGAAAGGCAAGGCGTCCCTGCCCCACAATCGGCAAGCGGGAAAAGATGCCCATGTTGTCGGAAATATAACGGTAAGGATAAGTATTCAGCCGGTTGGCAAGCGCTTTCTCGTCCGCACTGCCAAACTTCATGGAAAACTCCTGCAAACAGATAACATCCCCCTTATAACCATTCAGGTAATCCAGCAGTTTTTTACGGGCATTCTTGTCTTCCGACCAGTTGTAGAAATCAAAATAACGCACATTATAGGAAAGGATGGCAAGGTCTGCCGGTTCGTCCGCCTCGCGCACCTCCGCCGTGCCGTAATAAGTCATAAAAGCCGGAATCCCCAAAAGAATAACCGCCAGTTCAAACCATGCCATTTTCTTCCAACGCAAGACCCAATACAATAAAAACACCAGGTTTGCTATCAGCAAATAGGGGTAGCTTACCCCCAGCAATGCAGGCAGGACACTGACATTCGGGTCTATATACGAAGCGGCATACGCCCCCAACAATCCTGCCATGGCAAGCAAGCCGAACAAATACATCAGTTTCCCCAACAATTTCCACATAACCTAAGTTTTTAACCCTTGTCCGCCTTAGTGGCGCCCCGACCGGAAAAGCAATTCCTTCTCTTCGCTGGTGAGACTCTCGTAACCGGAACGGGATATTTTGTCCAAAATCTCATTGATACGCTCGCTTTGTTGCTTCTGGGAAGCACCTGCCCCCGGACTTCCTTGCGGACGGCGGTATTTCACGTGCATCTTCCGGCGGGGGGATTTTTTCCTTTTCCACCAATCGTAAGGGCGCGTTATCCATGTCGCCCAGTCACGCCCCCGCCTGATGTTGCAAGCAAAAAGCCAGCCAAACGCCGCCCCGCCCAAATGGGCGATATGCCCGCCGGCATTGCCGGATTGAATGCTCAACAGGTCAATGATTACCGTAAACAATGCCAGGTAAATCAATTTGACAGGACCTATCAGGAAAAGATAGATGCGCTGTTGCGGCAGGTAGGTGCAAACCGCAAAAACAATTGCCATGACGGACGCCGATGCCCCGATTGCCCAAGAGGACAGGCGGGTAATACGGTCAAAATAAGGGAAAATATTATAACACAGGATAAAAAGCGCCGCGCCTGCAATCCCTCCCAACAGATAAACGCCCACCAACTGACGCTCCCGGAAATACCCCAGGAAAAATTTTCCGAACCAATAAAGCCACAGCATATTAAACAAGAGATGCAGGAAACCGAAATGGGTGAACATGTAAGTCACCACAGTCCAAGGGCGATAAAGCAAATAGCCGGGGTCAGCCGGCACTCCCAGCCACTCCAGCAGCATGTCGTAATAAATCCCCTTGTATCCCATCAACAGGAAAGGAATGTACAGCAAGGTAATTCCCAAAAACATGCCACAGTTGATATAAATCAGCCGCGTCAATGCCGAGCCGTTGCGGAATGAATCCCTGAATCCCCCGCGAATGCCGCCTGAAAAATCCGGTCCGTAACTCCTGTAATACATACGCTTGTCAATAGAAAGATTTCCTGTGCTTGTTCCACCACTTGACCAGCAGGAAGCCAAAGAGCATGCCGCTCAAATGGGCAAAATGGGCAACATTGTCCCCGGCAGCATTGTTCATTCCCAAGAATAATTCCAATACGCCGTACCCTATCACAAAATACTTCGCCTTAATCGGAATGGGGACAAACATAATGTACAACTCCGTATTGGGGAATAGCATTCCAAAAGCCACCAACAAACCGAAAATGGCGCCGGAAGCACCTACCATCGTGACATTGACCTTCAAATCTATGATGCGATTGAATATCTGTTTCCCGGCTTCAATGTATTCCGCAGAAGTAGGATTATTAATCCACCCGTCAATGACATTCCATACCCACGCGGCAGGAGCCCCCAACTGCTTTTTAGCAAATTCAGACAAAATATACGGGTCGGGAGATTCCACAAAATTGTGGTATTGCTCATACAGTCCCCGGACTTCAAACCATCCCACCACGCTGTTCAATACGCCTGCCCCGATGCCACAGACCAGGTAAAATATCAGGAAACGCTTGCTTCCCCACACGCTCTCCAGAATGCGCCCGAACATATAGAGGGCAAACATGTTGAAAAAAATGTGTGTAAACTCTATCCGTCCGTAAGACGACACGGAAGCATGCATAAACATGTGGGTGACGTATTGCCAGATGCCCCAGTCCGGCGACTGCGGCAAATGGAGCCCGAAAATACGATCCAAATCTATGTTGAACTGCTTTGCCGACACAATCGCCAGCACCCACATGACCACATTGATTATCAACAATGTTTTTACAACAGGCGTGACGCCTGCATAAGGACGGTAATTTTGCATTATTGTTCAGTTTTAGGTGGTTGATTCTGTCCTGCTTTGGGCTTCTGCCGGTTTTGCTGGCGATTGCCACGTTGCTGTCCCTGACGTTTAGGAGCAGGGGTTGCAGTTCCCGCATTTTCTGCCTTCGGCGCATTGTTGCCGCCTGCAGCATTGGTCCCTGCGGGATTCTTGGCATTGGGCTGTTTGTTATTCCCAGCCTTATTGTTTCCGGACTTGCCTTTGTTGCGCTTCTTCTTTTTCTTCAATTTATCATCGAAACGGCTCAGGCTCTCCTCGCCCACGCCATCGGTATATTTGATATCTTCCTGGACCGCACCGCCTCCTTCCAGCGCTTTCACCGGAATAACCCCCTTGCGGTTCAAGGCAATGATTTCTTTCACCCGCCCTACGGGAATGGCAATCAACGCGCCTTTCCCCTCCTTGTCGGTGGAATAAGACATGGTACGCCCAAAGATATCCGTTTTCTGATAATAAAGCATCCCGTCACCCGTATTCAATGCCACATTGGCAGCAGGGAAATCCTTTTGCGCATCCACGTAAGCATCCAATTCAAAATTCAAACAACACTTCAACTTACCGCACTGCCCCGCCAGCTTTTGGGGATTCAGGGAAATATCCTGATAACGCGCTGCCGACGTTGATACCGACACAAAATTCGTGATGAAGGTTGAGCAACACAACTTCCGCCCACAGGGACCAATTCCCCCGATACGCCCCGCCTCCTGGCGCGAACCGATTTGCTTCATTTCAATGCGGATATGGAACGTCTCTGCCAACACCTTTATCAAGGTGCGGAAATCCACCCGGTCATCTGCTATGTAATAAAAAATCGCCTTGGTCTTGTCGCCTTGGTATTCCACATCACCAATTTTCATATTCAAGTGAAGGTCTGCGGCAATTTTGCGCGAACGAATCATGGTTTCGTGCTCCAGGGCTATCGCCTGCTGCCACTTCTCTATATCGTGCGGCTTTGCCTTGCGGTAAACTTTTTTCAAAGGAGTACGCTCGGGGTCCACACGCTTCAGGCGCAACTGTTCCTTCACCAATTCCCCGGTCAACGACACCACCCCGATATCATGCCCCAAGGCAGCCTCCACAGCCACAATGTCCCCTTTTTTCAACACCAGCCGGGAAGGATTCGTATAAAATCCCTTCCGGGTATTCTTGAAACGCACTTCCACAATTTCCGAAACTATGCCGGTCCGTGGCAAATCGTCCAACCAGTCATAAACGCCCAATTTCCCCGCCAGAAGACGGTGGTCAATCGTCGGCACTTCCGGACGGGGATGCTTCGTGTGCATTTGCTGCACCTCTTCTTCTTCCTTTTCGTCTTCCAAAGGAGGGAGTTCCCCAGCCTCAATCAATGCCTCCGCATTCCGCTTTTTCTCTTCCACAACCAGTTTTTCTTCTATTTCAAGTTCCTCGCGGACAACCGCAGTCTCCTCCGCCGGCTGTTTCACTTGTTTTTGCCGGCGTTTGTCTTGCCTTATATTATCCGAACCTTGTGTATTATCCATATACCTTACTTTATTTTTGTGTTACATCGTCCAACCGGTCCCTCAATGCGGACGTATGTTCTGCATCACCTTGATGCACAAATCCGTCAGAATAATCTTGCTGTTGCCGTTCCGGTTGATATCATTATACGCCCGTTCAAACTCCTCCGACAAAGGAATCACATTCCCTTCGTTCACATAAGGAGCAAAACGCAGCGAGAATTCCTTTTCGCGTTCCGTCATATAATTCAAGGCATCGGCATGGAAGTTCCGGATGAAATTCTCCCGAATCATCCGCACGGCATGCGCCAAGAAACTTTTCTGCCGCTCCCTTCCCAAGTCCGCCATTTCCCCCACCCAGGCGTTCACAGGCAACATTTGCCGTGCCCAGCACAAGCGCATCAGGCTGATGAACTTCTCCTGATTGTATATCTGCTCCTCACTCTCGTCCAACAGGCGCAAGGCACGATGCCAATCCCCTGCCGCCACATGGGCATAATCCACAGCCAAAGCCTCTGCCACCCCTTTCTGCTCCACCAGTTGCCTCCGGATTTCCTCTTGGGGCAAGGGAGGAACCGTAATGCGCTGAAGACGGGACTGGATGGTCGCCAGCAGTTGTTCCGGATGTTCCGATACCATGAGAAAGAGCGTTTTGTCAAAGGGTTCCTCAATGATTTTCAGCAATTTGTTGGAACATTCCGGATTCATTTTCTCCGGCAACCAGACAATCATAATCTTATAATCCGACTCAAAAGCCTTGAAATTCAACTTGCGCAAAATGTTCGCGCTCTCCTCGGTATATATTGCCGCCTGGGCATTGTCCTCCACTCCCATGGCGGCATACCATTCTTCCAGATTGAAATAAGTCCCTTGCAACAACAGATTCCGCCATTCATTGATGTATTCGTCACTGACCGGCGACTTCGCTTTGCGCACCACAGGAAAGACAAAATGCAAATCGGGATGGATGAATTTCTGCATCTTCCGGCAGGCAGGGCACACACCGCAAGCATCCTCCCCCTTGTTCCCCGTGCAAAAGACATACTGGGCAAAAGCCAGCGCCAACGCCAACGAGCCGTAGCCCGTCTTTCCGGCGAACAACTGGGCATGGCTTACCCGCCCGTCCTGCAGGGAATGCACCAACCAGTGCTTGATTTCTTCCTGTCCGATTACATCCTTGAACACCTGTGCAATTTTTGATTTAGTGACTTATCCTTCCAACTTTATCCCCAATTCCTTCAACTGCTCCCCGGAGATTTCCGACGGGGAATCCAACATGACATCACGCCCGGAATTGTTTTTCGGGAAAGCAATGGTGTCGCGGATGCTGTCCAAACCGGCAAACATCGATACCAAACGGTCAAACCCGAAAGCAATACCTCCATGAGGGGGCGCACCATATTTGAAGGCGTTCATCAGGAAACCAAACTGCTTCTCCGCCTGCTCGGGCGTAAAGCCAAGACAACGGAACATCCGCTGCTGCAATTCCGTCTCGTGAATCCGGATGGAACCGCCGCCGACTTCCACACCGTTGATGACCATGTCGTAAGCCTCTGCCCGCACCGCTCCGGGGTCTGTCTCCATCTTGTCCACATCCTCCAGTTTCGGGGAAGTAAAGGGATGGTGCATGGCATAATAGCGTTGTGTTTCCTCATCCCATTCCAGCAAGGGGAAATCCACCACCCACAAGGGCTTGAAAACATCCTTGTCGCGTAATCCGAGGCGGTTGCCCATCTCCAGGCGCAACTCCGACAACTGCGGCAATGTCTTTTTCTTCGGACCGGAAAGCAGCAACAGCAAATCGCCCGGCTTTGCCCCGGCAGCCTCCGCCCAAGCCTTCAAGTCATCCGCCGCATAGAATTTATCCACGGAGGACTTGAATGTGCCGTCCTCGTTACATTTCACATAGACCAAGCCTTTTGCCCCCACCTGCGGACGTTTGACAAATTCCGTCAATTCGTCCAGTTGCTTGCGGGTATAACCGGCACAACCGGGCACGCAAATCGCCCCGACGTATTCCGCCGTATTGAACACGGCAAAATCCTTCGTCTGCGCCAAGGCGGTCAAATTCACGAAACGCATGTCAAAACGGATATCCGGCTTGTCGCTGCCGTAATATTCCATCGCGTCATGCCAGGACATGCGCGGTAATTCCGGCAGGTCAATGCCCCGCACTTCCTTGAACAAATGCCGAATCATGCCTTCAAAAATCTCCAATATGTCGTCGCGCTCCACGAAAGACATCTCACAGTCAATCTGGGTAAACTCCGGCTGGCGGTCAGCCCGCAAGTCCTCATCGCGGAAACACTTTACAATCTGGTAATACCGGTCAAATCCTGCTACCATCAACAATTGCTTGAAGGTCTGCGGGCTCTGCGGCAAGGCGTAAAACTGCCCCGGATTCATGCGGGACGGCACCACAAAATCGCGTGCTCCCTCCGGCGTGCTCTTTATCAGCACGGGGGTTTCCACTTCCATAAAATGGAAGGAGTCCAAATAATTGCGCACCAAATGCGCCATGCGGTGCCGCAATTCCAGGTTCTTCCGCACCACGGCGCGCCGCAAATCCAAGTAGCGGTACTTCATCCGCAATTCGTCCCCGCCATCCGTATGTTCCTCAATGGTGAAAGGAGGGATTTCCGAACGGCTCAGCACATTGATGCCTGCTATCAGGATTTCAATTTCCCCGGTAGGAATTTTGTTATTTTTACTGGAACGCTCCACCACTTTTCCGGTAACCTGAATGACAAATTCGCGTCCCAAAGCTGCTACCTGTTGTCTGATTTCTTCTGTCGCAGATTCCTCCACCACCAATTGCGTAATCCCATAACGGTCCCGCAGGTCAATAAAGGTCATTGCTCCCAGATTCCTGATTTTCTGCACCCAACCGCTCAGGCAAACGGTCTCGTTTACATTGGCGAGCCGCAGCTCCCCACAAGTATGTGTTCTGTACATTATCGTAACTTTATAATATTTCCAACTTTCCGAAGGGACTTCCTACCCTCCACTGAATCGGCGAAGTTACTAAGAATTTGTGAAATTGGAAAATGTAATCGTTTAAATGGTTATACCCCGCCCTTCAAAATAAAAAAGGGCAGGGCGCATTATTAACTATATCAATCGTTTATTCGGAAGTCATCTATCATCAGGGGCGTTTCCCTTCCGGGGTGTGGCGGATGGGGTCGTCGTAGAGCACTTGCAAGCGTTCCAGTTCATCCATCAGCTGATTGGTGATTTCTTCCGTCCCGGGCTGCCCGTACAGGTTGTGCATTTCCGACGGGTCGGCTTGCAAGTCGTACAATTCCCAGGAGTCTATGTCATTATAGAAATGCATCAACTTATAACGCTCCGTCCGCACGCCATAGTGCCGGCATACGGCATGCTCCGCCGGGTATTCATAAAAATGGTAGTACAAGGATTTGCGCCAATCCTTGGGATTCTCCCCTTTCAACAGAGGCAAAAGCGACACGCCCTGAATGTCTTCCGGAATCGGCAGCCCTGCCAAATCAAGAAAAGTCGGCGCATAGTCAATGTTCTGCACCAACTGGGTAATGTCGCCGCGCCGGTCAAAACCTTCCGGCAGGCGCATAATCAACGGGGTGCGCATGGACTCTTCGTACATAAAGCGCTTGTCAAACCAACCGTGTTCCCCCATATAGAACCCCTGGTCAGAATCGTAAATGACAAGGGTATTTTCCAGCAAACCTTCCTTCTCCAGTTCATCCAGCAGGCGTCCGACATTATCATCCAAAGACTTGACTACCTTGGCATAATCCCGCATGTAACGCTGGTATTTCCACTCTGCCAACTCCTTGCCGCTCAGGTTGGCTTTCTTGAAATCGTCGATAATGGGTTGGTAATGCCTGTCCCAGGCTGCTTTCTGTGCATCGTTCATCCTGCCGTATGTACCTTGTGTGCCATTCTCACGGATATAAATGGTACGGTAATGGTCCTCAATGTCATCATCCAGCATCTTCAAGTCATATATCATGGTCATGTCCTTGTCTATGCTCATTTCCTGCTTGGCAGCCGCCAGGCGTCCCTGGTAATCGTCCCAGAAATTGGCAGGCAATTCAAAGGTTTTGTCTTCATACAAATCCAAATCGCAGGTATCCGCCATCCAGTTGCGGTGGATGGCCTTGTGGTGTACAAAGAGGCAGAACGGCTTGGCAGTGTCCCGCTTGTGCCGCAACCAATCGATGCTCATATCGGTAATGATATTCGTCACATAGCCCTCTTTGCGGAAAGTCCCCTCCGGCGTAATGAAATCCGGGTTATAATAATCCCCCTGTCCCGGCAGGATGGTCCAATAGTCGAAATGGGTCGGCGTGCTGCCCAAATGCCATTTGCCTATCATTGCCGTCTGGTAACCACCTTCCTGAAGGAGCTGCTGCACGGTCTGCTGATTGCCGTCAAACCTGGCTCCCTGGGCATTATCCGTATAACCGTTCTTGTGGCTATGCTTGCCCGTAAGCAGGACGGCACGGCTTGGACCGGAAATGGAGTTGCAGACAAAACTATTGGTAAACCGCACCCCCTCGCGGGCTATACGGTCCAAATTCGGCGTCTGGATGTGGTTCGGATTATAACAACTCATCATCTGGTAAGCATGGTCATCCGACATGATGTAAACAATATTCAAGGGTTTCTTCTGTTCAGCTTTCTTGGTCCCGGCGCATCCGCTCAAGACTGCCAAACCGGCTAAAGGCAATAAATAATTCATATCATATCATTTTGTATAGATGCACAAAATTAACGATTCGGGCGCAAATTAACAACATCTTAAAGTTTGTTTTTCATTTCAAGCATAAAATATTTACCTTTGGGACTGATTTTACTATAAATGCAATGAACTATATTGACATCATCATCCTCGTTATTCTGCTGCTTGGAGCCGTCATGGGATTCATAAAAGGGCTATTGATTGAAGTAGCCACCTTAGCGGCTTTGGTATTGGGAGTCTATGCCGCCATGAAATACTCTGCCTACACCGAAGGCATACTGCAAGACTTTCTGAATATCAGCCAACAATACAGCCATATCGCTGCGTTAATCATTACATTCCTGCTGGTCGTCATCCTGCTTTATGTTATCGGGAAACTGCTCACCAAGCTGGCGGATGCCATCTCCCTGGGATTGGTCAACAAGCTGGCAGGAGCTGTTTTCGGGGCAGCCAAAGCATTCATCATTGCCTGCATATTGCTGATGTGTGTCGATGCCCTGAATGGAAAATTTCATTTTTTAAGCGAAGAGAGCCTGCAAAAAAGCATATTGTTCTATCCTTTTCTTAATTTTGCAGAAGAAACATACCACACAATACAATTAAAAATATGAAGTCTTACAAAACCGTGGGGACATTATATTATTGACCGGGCGCCTTGAAAGGCGCTATCCCAAAACAGGACCCAGAGGTCCTCTCCCCAAACAAACCAAATATAAAATAAAAAAAACAACAATATGAATTTCATTGAAGAATTGAAATGGAGAGGCATGCTCCAAGACATCATGCCGGGAACAGAAGAATTATTGAATAAAGGGCAGACAACCCTTTATGTAGGAATTGACCCGACAGCCGATTCCCTGCACGTGGGGCATCTGGTTTCAGTCATGATGATGAAACATTTCCAATTGGCCGGGCACAAACCCATCTTCATCATTGGCGGCGCCACAGGCATGATTGGCGACCCCAGCGGCAAATCGCAGGAACGCAACCTGCTGACGGAAGAGACCATCCAGGCAAACATGGCAGGCATCAAGGCACAGTTGTCACGATTCATTGATTTCAACTCCACCGCCTCCAATGCCGCTCTGATGTTGAACAATTACGACTGGATGAAAAATTTCTCTTTCCTGGATTTCATCCGGGATATCGGCAAACACATCACGGTCAATTATATGATGGCGAAAGATTCCGTCAAACGCCGTCTGAACGGGGAATTTTCCGAGGGCATGTCCTTTACCGAATTTACCTACCAGCTGGTGCAAGGCTATGACTTCCTGCATCTGCGGAAAAATTACAACTGCATGGTGCAGGTGGGCGGTTCTGACCAATGGGGCAACATCACCACAGGCGCCGAACTGATTCGCCGGAAAGAAGGCTGGGAGGCTTACGGGCTGACCTGGCCCTTGATGACCAAAAGCGACGGCAAGAAATTCGGCAAGACAGAATCCGGCAATATCTGGTTAGACCCGAAACGGACTTCCCCCTACAAGTTCTACCAGTTCTGGCTGAACACCACGGACGAGGACGCTGCCCGCTACATCAAGATTTTCACCCTCTTGCCACCGGAAGAAATCGATGCCCTGATTGCGGCACATGCCCAAGCCCCGCACTTGCGCAACCTTCAAAAAACGCTGGCAAAAGAAATCACTTGTCTGATTCACGGCGAAGAGGCTTACCAGGCTGCCGTAGAGGCATCGCAAATCTTGTTTGGCAACGCCACCTCGGAAGCCCTTCGCAAAATAGACGAAGACACCTTCCTTTCCGTATTCGAAGGGGTGCCCCAATTTGAAATCCCTGCCGGGGAATTGGAAGCAGGCATCGGCATCGTGGACTTCCTTGCCGGCAAAACCTCCATCCTGGCTTCCAAGGGAGAGGCGCGCCGTGCCCTCAAATCCAAAGCCATCAGCATCAACAAAGAGAAGGTGGAAAGCGAGGATGCCATCATCGACACCCGCCATTTGCTGAACGGGAAATACATCCTTGCCCAGAGTGGCAAAAAGAATTATTTCTTAGTACGCTGCAAATAAAAAAGCACTCAAGCGTGCCACAAAATGGCATGCTTGAGCATTTTTCATCACCATTAAACCCATTATTGATTCAGACGAAAGACTATCGGCAAAGTATAAGACACCCGCACGGCTTTGCCGCGTTGTTTCCCGGGCTTCCATTTCGGCATCTCCGAGACCACGCGGACTGCTTCCTTGTCCAATGAAGCATCCACACCACGCACCACCTTAATGTTGGAAACGCTTCCATCCCGTTCAACAACAAACTGGACATATACTCTACCCTCAATGCCATTCTGGGCTGCCAAATCCGGATAGCG
The DNA here is from genome assembly GCA_019114285.1 of Candidatus Odoribacter faecigallinarum. Classification (GTDB taxonomy): domain Bacteria; phylum Bacteroidota; class Bacteroidia; order Bacteroidales; family Marinifilaceae; genus Odoribacter; species Odoribacter faecigallinarum. The sequence continues at coordinate 7,118 of DXFT01000093.1, read as the reverse complement.
CACATGCTTCCCTATCCACTGCTGTACATTGCCCGGGAATACCGGCATATCCTCACTCGGCAGGAAAGGGATGATTTCATCCGAAGCCTCATCTCCATATCCCCAATCACCCGGTACAGGGGCAACATACTCCTCATTGGCAGACTCATCTGATGCATCGATAAGCTCCAATTCCGCATCCACATCCTCCAACTCATCCACAATCTCCAGCATGTCTATCAATTGCGGCGGTGCCGGCGGTGGTGGCGGCAACTGGCTCATCAGGGTAACAGGCACCATTTCTACTTCCATCGGAATATCAGAAACAGTAATGTAATCAGAAGACTCCTCTACGGACACCTTCCACTCGAAGGCAAACAACAAGGCAGCCAAGGCTACCATAAAACCCATCTCCAAAAAGACGTGCTTTTTGTTTTCCAGGTCGGCTTTCATACTTTTCTTGTTTTCCATAGGCATCTATTTTAATGTTATCCTTTTCAAGTGCCTTGAAAGTTAAAACAAAATCTGTAAAAATCCAAACCCACAAAACAGTTATCATGATATTTGTTAAATATAAAACACCATGACGCGAAAATGTGTCATACTACACAACTATTCCTCCACATCCCCCTCAAAATCCTGATACAGGAAATCATTGTAAGGGAAGCGGGCGGAATGAATTTCTTTCACAACCGCATAAAGCTTTTCCTTCAATTCTTCAATATTTTCTTTTTGGGTAGCAGAGATATACACCGTCTCACAACCTTGCTTTGACATCCACATCTGTTTCAAGTCCTCCAGGCTGTAATTCTCCCGTTGCACGGGGGTCAGGTCATCCTCCTCCTTCTTGACATAGCGGAAAGCATCTATTTTGTTAAAAACAAGGATGGTAGGCTTGGTCTCCTGGCATAATTCCGCCAGCGTCTCGTTCACCACCTGCATCTGTTCCTCAAACTGGGGGTGGGAAATGTCCACCACATGCAAGATGACATCCGCTTCGCGCACCTCGTCCAAGGTTGATTTGAAAGATTCAATCAAATGGTGGGGCAGTTTGCGGATAAAACCAACCGTATCCGCCAACAGCAAAGGCACATTCTTGATGGCAATCTTCCGTACGGTCGTATCCAACGTAGCGAAAAGTTTATTTTCGGCAAACACCTCCGACTTGCTCAACAGGTTCATCAAGGTGGACTTCCCGACATTCGTATAACCCACCAAAGCCACCCGCACCAGCTTGCCCCGGTTCTTGCGCTGGATGACCTTCTGGCGGTCTATTTTTGCCAACTCTTCTTTCAGGCGGGTAATCTTGTCCCGGATAATCCGCCGGTCGGTCTCTATTTCCGTCTCCCCCGGTCCCCTCAAGCCGATACCTCCCTTCTGCCGTTCCAAGTGAGTCCACATCCCCGTCAGGCGCGGCAACAGGTATTGGTATTGTGCCAGTTCCACCTGCGTCTTGGCATGTGCCGTCCTCGCCCGGCTGGCAAAAATGTCCAGAATCAGGTTGGTACGGTCCAGCACCTTGATGCCCTTGAACATGTCCTCAATATTACGCAATTGGGTAGGGGTCAGCTCATCATCAAAAATAATCATATCCACCTCATGCTCTTCCGTATAGGCATGGATTTCCTCCAGCTTGCCTTTCCCGATAAAAGTGGCATGCACCGGCTTTTCCAGATTCTGAGTGAAAATCTTCACCGTCTCCGCCCCTGCCGTCTCTGCCAGAAATGACAACTCATCCAAATATTCACGCATCTGTTCGCTGGAAACTCCCTTCGATTGCAAGGCAACTCCCACCAGCACCGCTTTTTCTGCTTCTTTTCCTGTTATATACATAAAACTCCTTTTCAAACTGCAAAAGAAAAGGCTGACATTACGCCAGCCCTTCCTGTTTCATTGATAAATTTCTTAATTGGCTAATTGGAAATTAATCGGCAAAGTGAAAGAAACACGTACCGGTTTGCCCCTCTGCTTGCCGGGCTTCCATTTCGGCATGGATTTTACCACACGCACAGCCTCTTTATCCAAAGAAGAGTCAACGCCTCTTACCACTTTCACACCAGTGATTGAACCGTCTTTCTCAATTACAAACTGAACGTACACCTTGCCTTGGATACCGTTCTCCATCGCCAACACCGGATATTTCACATGCTTTGAAATCCACTGTTGCACATTTCCACCCGGGAAAGTAGGCATGTTCTCTACCACCATAAAAACTTCCGTATCACCGGTAGCTTCTCCTTCATAATCTCCGAACATGTCAGCATTGTAATCCGTCACCTCCGTGTTCTCTGAGTCATCTTCTGCATCCAAAATCTCCAAGTCCTCGTCAATCATCGTATCATCTTCCACGATTTCAATCAAGTCCGTCAATTTCGGAGCTGGAGGAGGTGGTGGTGGCGGTTTCATCATCTGCTGCGTAATCGGAATGATTTCCTCTTCAATCTGTTCTTCGGCAACAGTCTGGAATTGCTCAACTTCCTCTGTGGAAGACTTCCACTCAAAAGCAAGCAGCAACAGCGCCAATGCCAAAGTCAGACCAACCTCGAAGAATACGCCTTTCTTCAATTCGAGATTTGCTTTTTGTGACTTTTTGACTTCCATAATATTAAACTTGTATGTATTAACAACTAAATTATGCGGTGTAAAGATAGACAATTCCAAAATACAAACCAACAATCCAAGCGTTTTTTTTAAAGAAAAAGTTAAAGCCTTCATTCTATGCAATCGATACCTCTTAAAATGATTAACACAAAGGAGGTTTGCACGTCCCGGCAATTTCCACTATTTTTGCTGCAATCCATTCAAAACAATGCACATGCTAAAAGTCTATTTCCTAAAAACGACTGATATGGAAGGACATAACGACAACGACTTCCAAAAATACATGGACAGGGAAACCTGGGAGGATGCCAACCGCCCGGCAAATCCCCGCACGCGCCGCACCAAAATCCTCAGCCGTGCCCTGGTACATGGCGCCATCCGCAAGACTTGGGGCTGGGCGCCCGGAGATTACCGCATCACTACGGGAGAACACGGCAAGCCCCGTCTGGTAACCCCTGTCTCCGAGGCTTTTTTCAACCTCTCGCATTCAGGCGATTATATCCTCTGCGCTGTCAGCAGCCAGGAAGTCGGCGTTGATATTGAATACCGGGGAAAAGCAAGGTTAGAAGTTGCCCGTCGCTTTTTCCATCCCCACGAAGCCCGCCTGCTCCAGGATGCAGCGGCAGAACAACAGGCCTCCTTATTCTTCGACTATTGGGCTGCCAAGGAAAGTTACCTCAAATACACCGGTGACGGGCTATCCGGCTCCATGTCCGCTTTTGAAATTTGCTTTGCCAAAGGCGATGCATGGATAGAAAAAGGGCACACCCCGCTGCCTGTCCGGCTCAGGGCATGCCCCATTGATGAAAACTACAGTTCTTTTATTTGTTGTGAAAAAGATGAACCGTTTACAATAGAACCCTTCCTTTTTTAAAGAACGCTATCCTTCCGGAGCAACACTTCGGCAATCTGTACGGCATTCAGCGCGGCACCCTTCTTTATCTGGTCTCCGACCAACCAGAACGTCAATCCGTTCTCGTCTGCCAAATCCTTGCGGATACGCCCGACAAACACCTCGTCCTTCCCTGAAATGAACAAAGGCATGGGGTATTCTTTTTCAGCCGGATTATCCTGCAATACAAGCCCCTCCGCATGGGAAAATGCCTCCCGGACCTCTTCCACAGACACAGGGCGTTCCGTCTCCACCCAAATGCTTTCCGAATGTGCCCGCAATGCCGGCACCCGCACGCAAGTGGCACTCACCCGGATATCCGTGTGCATGATTTTACGGGTCTCGTTATACATCTTCATCTCTTCTTTCGTATAACCGTTGTCTGTAAAGACATCTACCTGGGGAATCAGGTTGTATGCCAACTGGTAGGCAAACTTCTGCACCGTCGGGGTCTCTCCTGCCAGCAACTGCCGGTACTGTTCGTGCAATTCGTCCATGGCAGCAGCCCCTGCGCCGCTTGCCGCCTGATAGGTAGCCACATGCACCCGCTTGATGTGTGAAAGCTGCTCGATGGCTTTCAGCGCAACGACCATGATGATAGTCGTGCAATTCGGGTTCGCTATGATGTTCCGCGGACGCCGGAAAGCATCCTCCGGATTCACCTCCGGCACCACCAAAGGCACATCCTCCTCCATCCGGAACGCGCTCGAATTGTCAATCATAATGGCGCCATGCTTGGTTATTGTCTCCGCAAACTCCCGCGAAACATCTCCCCCGGCAGAAACAAAAGCGATATCCACACCGGCAAAATCGTCATTGTGCTGCAAAAGCTGCACAGTCAATTCCTTCCCCCGGAAGACATACGTCTTTCCCGCACTGCGCTTGGAACCGAAAAGCACCAATTCGTCCATCGGGAAATCCCTCTCCTCCAACACCCTCAAAAACTCTTGCCCCACGGCGCCGCTTGCGCCTACAATAGCTACTTTCATACTAAGCCCTCCTCTATTTTTATTCTGTTACCGTTGTCTTTTTATTCATCCGCTTGCGCTCCGTATCATCCAGGATAATCTTCCTCAAACGCATGGCGTGGGGAGTCACCTCCACATACTCGTCCTCCTGGATATACTCCAACGCCTCCTCCAGGCTGAATTTCACAGGAGGAGCAATATTCACCTTATCGTCCGATCCGCTTGCCCGCATGTTGGTCAGCTTCTTGGACTTGCAGACATTGATGACAATATCGTCCGGGCGCGTGCTCTCGCCAATCACCTGCCCTGCATAAACTACCTCCCCCGGCTCGATGAAGAACTTGCCCCGATCCTGCAATTTGTTGATGGCGTATGCAAAAGTCTCTCCCGTTTCCATCGCTATCAATGAACCGTTAATCCGCAACTCGATGTCGCCCTTGTACGGCTCAAACCCTTTCAAGCGGTGGGCAATGACCGCTTCTCCTGCTGAGGCGGTCAGCAAACTGCTCCTCAAACCGATAATGCCCCGCGAAGGGATATCGAAATCCAGATGCACGCGCCCGTCCCGGCTTTCCATGTTGTTCAGCACGCCTTTGCGCTTGGTCACCATCTCGATGGCTTTGCCGGAATACTCGTCCGGAATATCAATGGTCAATTCCTCCACCGGCTCGCACTTCTGTCCGTCTATTTCCTTGATAATCACCTTCGGCTGTCCCACCTGCAACTCGTATCCCTCCCGCCGCATGCTTTCTATCAACACACTCAAATGCAACACACCGCGCCCATATACGACAAAAGAATCCGCGCTAGGTCCCGGCGCCACGCGCAAGGCAAGGTTCTTTTCCAATTCCCGGTCCAACCGCTCTTTGATATGCCTGGAAGTCACATACTTCCCGTCTTTCCCGAAAAACGGCGAGTTGTTAATGGTAAACAACATACTCATCGTTGGCTCGTCAATGGCTATCGGAGTCAGGGCTTCCGGATTCTCGTAATCGGCAATCGTATCCCCGATTTCAAATCCTTCAATGCCCACCACGGCACAAATCTCCCCGGCTTCCACCTCCTCCACCTTCTGCTTTTCCAACCCCTCGAACAGCATCAAATCCTTGATGCGGCTCTTCACCTGGGTCACCCCGTCACGCTTGCACAGCGTCACCGCCATGCCGTCCTTCAACTTCCCGCGGGTCAGCTTTCCGATAGCAATCCGCCCGATATAAGAAGAATACTCCAACGAAGTAATCATCATCTGGGGCGTTCCCTCCGCAGCCTCAGGCTCCGGAATGTCCTCAATGATGGCATCCAACAAAGCGGTAATATCCGTCGTCCGGTGACGCCAGTCCGTTGACATCCACCCTTCCTTCGCACTCCCGTAAATCGTCTTGAAATCCAACTGTTCCTCACTGGCTCCCAAGGAGAACATCAGGTCGAACACTTCTTCCTGCACCTCGTCCGGGCGGCAATTCGGCTTGTCCACCTTGTTGATGACCACAATCGCTTTCTTGCCCAGTCCCAACGCCTTCTGCAACACAAACCGCGTCTGCGGCATCGTGCCCTCAAAAGCGTCCACCAGCAACAGGACGCCGTCCGCCATGTTCAACACACGCTCCACCTCACCCCCGAAATCCGAGTGTCCCGGCGTATCAATAATATTTATCTTGTAATCCTTGTAATGCACCGACACATTCTTGGCAAGGATGGTAATCCCACGCTCACGCTCCTGGTCATTGTTGTCCAGAATAAGCTCTCCACTTTGTTTCTCATTGGCTCTGAATTGTTTGCCCTGCAATATCATTTTGTCCACCAAAGTCGTCTTTCCATGGTCAACGTGGGCAATAATGGCAATGTTTCTTAACTTCCGCATTTGTACTTTCCTATTTTTAAGCGTGCAAAATTACAACATTTTATCCATTTGTCCTACCGTTACCCCCAGAGATAAATCCAAATAAATTCATTTTAACCCGTGGACACGTTTGCAGAAACCACACGCCGGGAAATGCCTCCCGGTTCCGGTTAAAGAATAGGAAACCAGACAAACACGGCAGCGTCCCACAAAGCATGCGAAACCACAAGGGCTGCCAGCCGGCGGGGAAACAACCGGTAAAGCCCTCCCCACACCACGCCTGCCACGCCCGCTGCCATGACCAGCATGAAATTGCACGACGGCACATGCACCAGGGCATACGCCAGCACCGTCACGACAAAAGCCGCATTAGCCCCCCACCGCTCCGAAAGCGTGCCCTGCACATAACCGCGCCAAAACAATTCCTCCGCAGGACCTATCAGAAACAACAACAGGACAGACAGCAACCCTGCCGGCACCCCCTCCTTCATCCCATAAATCAAATCCACCTGGGGACGGGCAAAATCAAACAGCCGGGAGGACACCTGGTCCCCCACCCAGAAAACACACCATAACCCCACCGCTATGGCAATCCCCGCAAAGCAATCGCCCACACGCCAACGCATCCTCCGCAAGTCGGGAGACACCACAAAAGCAAAAACCGCAAGGACACATGCCGATGCCGCCATCATTCCCCAAAACGGGACATGCGGCGCAGTCAGGGGTGAAAACATGATGCCCCACAAAACCGCCGCCAAGACAAGAGCCAATACTATTTTTTTCATGAGAACAAGCGTGCAAAAACAAATGAAACCATCAACAACGCACTGAACAGCAA
>DXFT01000092.1 GCA_019114285.1 Candidatus Odoribacter faecigallinarum | reverse complement strand
TTGCCTTGTTCTACCCGGATAAAGGGTGTGTAATAAGCGTCAATGCCATGGAACAGGGCGGCGTGCAGGTTCCGGTACGTGGCATCCGTCATCCCCTGTATCGGGGCGAAATGTATTTCAAAGTCTGGCTTCTTCTCCATATCTCTTTCTTAAAACCGCCTGCAAAGGTACAACGATTTTTTCAATGGTTGAAACGCTGCTTTTAAGGTTTCAACTATTGAAAAAAGTGGATGCTTTTGGTCCGGAAACGGGTTATTCTGGTCGCTTGGGCACTATTGTACTTGACGGTTATTAGTTTTTCATGTGATTGTTTGTGGATTTCATAGCCTTCTTTGTTTCTTCCCGCAGGGCTGGCGTGAAGTTTAAGGGGAGGGTGTAGGAGACCCGTGCCGGCTTGCCCCGGAGTTTCCCGGGCAGGAATTCCGGTAGGTGGGTAACAAAGTCCACGGCTGCAGAGTCCAATATCGGGTGTACGCCCCGCAACACTTTGATGTTGGTCATCTTCCCGTCTGCTTCTATGACAAATTGGACATACACTTTCCCTGTCGCATCGGCTTCGCTTTCCTGCAGGGCTTCAACCGGGTAGTGGAAATGCTGGCGGATATAGGCACTTAGATTGCCTGCCGTGAATACCGGCATTTCTTCTGCGACATAGCAGAATATCGGTTCTTTTTCTGCCGTGCTGTCCTGCGTGCCGGTGGTGTCTGCATAAACTTCCTCCTGCGCTCCAAAACGGGCAGCAACCCTGGTCGGGGCAAGTCCTTTCCCCGTCGCGCTGTTCCCTGCGGCAATCAGCGAAATGCCCATTGCCACCTTCCAATGGTTCAGCCATTGCCAGTTCACCCGCTTCGTCGCTCCCGCGAGCAACCGGTAAATCGTCCTGTAAAAGTCCTTTTTCATGAATTATGGTTTTGAAGATTCTTCTTGGAGCTTTGCTTTTTCTAACATCTCAAGCGTGAAAGTGACGGGTAACGTGAAATTGACAGCTATCGGTTCTCCTCTGGATTTCGCAGGTTGGAACTTTGGCAATTGGGATATGACTTCCAAGGCTACGGAGTCCAAGGCGGGGTGTATGCCTCGTGCGATTCTGGGATTCTGGATGCTTCCGTCTTTTTCGATGGTGAATTGGACATATACTTTCCCTGTTTTTCCTTCTTTCAAGGCACTTGCAGGATAATATGTATGGGCTTTAATATATCCCCCTGCATTTCCTCCCGGAAATCCGGGCATGTCTTCTATAATCATATAGCAAGTACTCTCTATTTGTTTTTCCTCCACTTTTTTTTTCTCTTGCTCTTGGATGTCCTCCAAGGTTGTAATCATTGTCTCCGCACTTTCTTGTGTAGCGGGAGATTTCTTGTTGGTGCCAACGCAACTAGCGGCAATCAGCGAAACGCCCATTGCCATCTTCCAATGGTTCAGCCATTGCCAGTTTACCCGCTTCGTCGCTCCCGCGAGCAACCGGTAAATCGTCCTGTAAAAGTCCTTTTTCATAATGCTTCCTCCTCTTTTATGATTTAGGTTTCTTCTTTGTTCCTCAATAAGTTTACCGCGGGGTCAACGTCCCGCAGAGTCCCGCCCGTCTGTTCTGAAGCTGCCCGGCAGCCGCCCCGGCAAACCTCCCATTTCGTACAGCCTTCGCAATATGCGGCCTTCGTATCCACCCACGAACAGGCATAGTCTGAAAACAGCATCTCCGACAACCTTTGCCGGTAAATATTTCCTGCCACTTGCGGAGAATGGTTGCAGAGCCGCACGTTCCCGTCCAAATCGAAGGTCAGCGGGCGGCGATATACATCCGTGGCGCAATTGCCGAAACGAATGTGCGGATAGTCTGCCGGGTCGAGGAGGCAATGCGGCGTGCATACGCCCGATACCACATCCAAGCCGTACCGGTCTGCCAATTCATCCACCTCCCGGAATGCCTCCTGCAACCGTTTCCGGCTTGCCGATAGCTCCTCCGCTTGATTCAGCCCCTCCCCGCCGATGTTGTAACGGTTGACCATAAACCGCCGTATCCCCAGACCGTACAAATATTCCACGCATTCACCGACCTCCCCGGCGTTCTCAGCCATGACCACGGTCACCGGTACTACCTCCACGCCTTGCTCCATCATCATCCGCAAAGTCCGCATTGCGCGTTCCCATGAACCTTTTACTCCGGTTATCCGGTCATGTGTCTTTGCCTGCGCGCTGAGTATGGAAAACTCCATCAAATCCACCCCTGCCCGTGCCAGTCCCTTATATATGTCCCAATCCCCGTTGCCGTTTGTGATGACACTCACCCGCAATCCATTTACTTTGGCATGTACCACTAATTCCAGGAAACGCTCGCTGATGGTCGGCTCCCCGCCGGTGAAGACGACCCGCTCCGCCGTGGTCCGGGCAATCAGCCAGTCCAGCAGTGCCGCCGTTTTCCGGTATGACCCTCCCCCGGCATCGTTTGCCCCCTTGCGTTTCCAAGGGTTATAACAATGCCTGCAATGCAGGTTGCAGACTGGTGTCACTTCTATGATGGCATGTCGCAAATATTCCTTCGCTTCCGTTTCCATATCCAAAATTTGAACTTATTACTCCAAAGGTATGCAATTTTTTGATGCGCATGGGAGAAAAGAAGGTAAAAAAATGCCCCTTGGCATCTCATGGAGACCAAGGGGCGGTTAAAGTATGTGCTTGAAAATGTTTTTACTTGATAACATTCAGTTTCTTGCCAATCTTGATAAAGGCGGCGATGGCGCGGTCGAGCTGCTCGCGGGTGTGGGCTGCGGAGAGCTGGATGCGGATACGTGCCTGGCCCTTCGGTACAACCGGGTAGTAGAAGCCGGTTACATAGATGTTTTCCTTCTGCAGTTCGGCAGCGAATTGCTGTGAGAGGACTGCATCGTAAAGCATCAAGGCAGCGATGGCAGATTCAGACGGCTTGATGTCGAAACCGGCCTCAATCAATTTGCTGCGGAAATAAACGGCATTGTCCATGACTTTGTCGCGCAACTCCGTGCTTTCCATCAACATGTCGAAAATAGCGATGGAAGCGCCGCAGATGGCAGGTGCCAATGAGTTGGAGAACAAGTAAGGCCGTGAACGCTGGCGCAACATCTCGATGATTTCCTTCTTACCGGTGGTATAGCCACCCATGGCGCCGCCGAGGGCTTTGCCGAGGGTGCCGGTGAAGATGTCCACGCGGTCCATGACGCCATTGTATTCGGCGGAACCGCGTCCCGTCTTGCCGATGAAGCCGGCCGCATGGCTGTCGTCCACCATGACGAGGGCATTGTATTTGTCGGCGAGGTCGCAGATGTCTTTCAACTTGGCGATGTCACCGTCCATGGAGAATACGCCATCGGTAACAATGATGCGGAAGCGTTGTGCCTGTGCGATTTTCAATTGTTCCTCGAGATCTGCCATGTCAGCGTGTTTGTAGCGGTAACGCACAGCTTTGCAGAGGCGCACGCCGTCAATGATGGAAGCGTGGTTGAGTTCATCGGAGATGATGGCGTCTTCCTGGTTGAAAAGCGGCTCGAATACCCCGCCGTTAGCGTCAAAACAAGCGGCGTAGAGGATGGTGTCCTCCGTCCCGAAGAATTGGGCGATTTTGGCTTCGAGGGCTTTGTGTATGTCTTGGGTACCGCAGATGAAACGGACGGATGCCATGCCGTAACCCCGGCTGTCCATGGCTTTCTTAGCCGCTTCGATAACCCTGGGGTTATCTGCCAGCCCTAAATAATTGTTGGCACAGAAGTTCAATACGGTTTCTCCCGTAGTAAGTTTGATTTCAGCCCCTTGGGGGGTGGCAATCAAGCGCTCGGCTTTGTATAAGCCGGCATCTTTGATGGACTGGATTTCAGTCTTTAAGTAATCTTGAAATTTTCCGTACATAGTCGTAAGTTTATTATCTTATTTTGACTTCAAAATTATAGCTTTTTTTATTAGGTTGTCTTGTCCAGCCTGTTTTTTTTAGGCTGGTGGTGAAAAGTTTTGGGAATTTATGGGAGATGGGCTTCTTCTTGTCAAGCATCCGGACGGGATACACCATCTTGCATGGATGGGGCAAATCGAAGACGTGCAGGTTCACGTTCTCCGGGATATCCCGCTAAAGTCCCGCTCTGTTTTTACTTGTCAGTGATAGAAACGTATATTTTCACTATCGGTTCATTAACCTATCCAACTAATAAAACTCCTTTTTAAAGCGAATCAAATACTATTGTAATAGGGTTTGATTAGGGTTAGAATAGGGTTTGATTAGGGGTAGGTGTCTCTAAAAGGTCTTTTAACCCTAACTTAAAGGTTAGTGAAAAATGGGATTAGGGTGGGATTTTACAGGGAATGGGACAGGAATGATTTTCCGGACAGGAAAAAGTTTTTGGGGAATTGTTTCCGGAGTAGGAAATATTGTGTATTTTTGTCTCGATATTTAGTAAGTATATTTCTTCAGGGCGGGGTGTAAGTCCCTACCGGCGGTGATAGTCCGCGACTCTCCTTGCTGGAGATTGAATTGGTGAAATTCCAATACCGACGGTGATAGTCCGGATGGAAGAAGAGATATGGCACAGACTTGTTTTTATATTGTCTTTGCATATATGCCCTGAAGAGATTTCAGGGTTTTTTTGTATGGTGACAGAAGAAGATATTCGATTTATGGAGCGTGCCTTGGATTTGGCACGGTGCGGCGAGGGTTGGGTGAATCCCAATCCGTTGGTTGGCGCGGTGATAGTCCGCGACGGACGGGTTGTCGGTGAGGGGTGGCATGAGCGTTTCGGGGGATGGCATGCGGAGCGGAATGCGTTGCGGAATTGCAAGGAGGGCGCGGATGGGGCGACTTTGTATGTGACTTTGGAGCCGTGTTGCCATTACGGGAAGACGCCGCCTTGCACAGAGGCGATTCTCGAAGCGGGAGTCAAACGGGTGGTTGTGGGGATGAAAGATCCGAATCCGTTGGTGGCGGGGAAGGGGATAGGTTTGTTGCGTGAGGCGGGAGTGGAGGTCGAAGTGGGGGTATGTGAGGAGGAGGCACGCCGTTTGAACCGGGCTTTTGTGAAATACATAACGGAGCGCTGCCCGTGGGTGGTGATGAAAAACGCCATGACCTTGGATGGGAAAATTGCGACTTGCAATGGAGATTCCAAGTGGGTGACGGGTGAGGAGGCAAGGGGGATGGGGCACCGGTTGCGGCATCGCTGTATGGCGATTATGGTGGGGGTTGGAACGGTGCGGGCGGATGACCCGATGCTGGATTGCCGGTTGGAGGGCGAGGTGCGCCAGCCGGTGCGGGTAGTGGTGGACAGCAAGGCGTCCATCCCCCTGCGTTCGCGGTTGGTGATGACCGCTTCTGATTACCGGACGATTGTCGCCCATACGGAGGAGGCTCCGCAGGAACATTTGCGGCAGTTGGCGGAGCACGGGGTGGAGACTTTGTTGTGTGGGACCCGGGAGGGGCGGGTGGATTGTGCCGACCTGCTGGGGCGGTTGGGGGAGTCTGGGATTGATTCCGTATTGTTGGAAGGGGGAAGCGAATTGAATGGCAGTTTTTTGACGGCAAAGCTGATCGATGAGGCGTATGTTTTCATTGCCCCGAAATTGGTTGGCGGGGCAGGGGCGAAGACGCCGGTAGGAGGGAAAGGAATGCTGCGGATGGCGGAGGCGCTTCCCTTGGAAGAGGTGGAGTGCATGGGGGTGGGAAATGATATTTTGGTTCATGGATTAATAAAATGATATGTTTACAGGTATAGTTGAAGAAGTCGGACGGATTAAAGCCATCAGGCGCGGGAATGGCGGCGCGGTGTTGGAGATTGAAGCGGTGAAGGTGTTGGAAGGGACGCGTGTCGGGGACAGCATTGCGACCAATGGGGTGTGCCTGACCGTGACGGGAATGGGGGCAGGGAGCTTTGACGCGGACGTGATGCCGGAGACCTTGCGGCGTTCCAATTTGGGGGATTTGCGGCCGGGCGACCGGGTGAATCTGGAGCGGGCCTTGCGTCTGGACAGCCGCTTGGGCGGGCATCTGGTGGCAGGGCATGTGGACGGCACGGGGCTGGTCAGCGACCGGAGGCAGGAGGATAATGCCGTGTGGTTTACCGTGGCGGCAGCTCCGGAGATTTTGCGTTATGTGATAGAGAAGGGTTCCATTGCGGTGGACGGGGTAAGCCTGACGGTGGCGTATGTGGATGAGGCAGTGTTCAAGGTGTCGGTCATTCCGCATACGCAGGAAGAAACCACGCTGCTCGGCAAACGGGTGGGGGCTGTGGTCAATTTGGAGAATGACCTCATTGCCAAGTATGTCGAGAAGTTTACGGGTGGCGGGGAACGGAAGCAGGGTTTGAGTCTGGAATTTTTGCAAGCGAATGGATTTTAAGTGATAAGTATATAATTGAAAGTAAGATATGGAAGATTTTAAATTCAGTACAATAGAAGAAGCCGTTGCGGATTTGCGGGACGGCAAGATGATTATTGCGGTGGATGACCCGGACCGGGAGAACGAGGGGGATTTGATATGTGCCGCCGAGCATGCCACCTTGGAGAATGTGAATTTCATGGCATCATACGCGAAGGGACTGATATGTATGCCGATGAGCAAGGAGATGACCACCAAGTTAGGGCTGACGCAGATGGTGGCGAACAATACGGACAACCATTGCACGGCATTTACCGTTTCCATTGACCACATTTCGACGACGACCGGCATTTCCGCCCTGGAGCGTTCAATCACTGCCATGAAATGCGTGGAGGACGGGGCGAAGCCCAGCGATTTCCGCCGCCCGGGGCACATGTTCCCTCTGGAAGCGAAGCCGGGAGGGGTGCTGGAACGGATGGGGCATACGGAGGCGACGGTGGATTTGATGCGCATTGCCCATTTGAAGGAATGCGGCTTGTGCTGTGAGATTATGCGTGAGGACGGCACCATGATGCGTACCCCGGAATTGAAGGAGTTTGCGAAGAAATACGGGATGAAGATGATTACGGTGGCGGACTTGATTAATTACCGCCGCCGGACGGAGATTTTGGTGGAGCGTGTGACGGAAGCGGACATGCCGACGAAGTACGGGAATTTCCGGGCATACGGTTATGTGAACAAGATAAACGGGGAGCACCATGTCGCTTTGGTCAAGGGTGATATTGCCAACGGCGAGCCGGTGTTGTGCCGGGTGCATTCCGAGTGCCTGACGGGGGATGCCTTCGGTTCCTTGCGTTGCGATTGCGGGGAGCAGTTGGCGGAGGCGATGCGCCGCATCGAGAAGGCAGGACGGGGCGTGTTGTTGTACATGCGGCAGGAAGGACGCGGTATAGGTCTGATAAACAAATTGAAAGCCTATCATTTGCAGGACGAGGGCATGGATACGGTGGAAGCCAACCTGGCGTTGGGCTTCAAGGCGGATTTGCGGGAGTATGGCACCGGGGCGGAGATTCTGGCGGATTTGGGCGTGAAGAAAATGATACTGATGACCAACAACCCGTTGAAGATAAAGGGGCTGGACGGCTTCGGGCTGGAAATCGTGGGGCGTGAGCCGATAGAGATGACCTGCAATGAGAAGAATGAGTTTTATCTTTATACGAAATACAAGAAGATGGGGCATATTTTGCATGTCCGCAATGAAGAGGAAATCAAAAAAGCACAGGAAAAGTTGCATCAATAAATAAGAAACGATATGAATACATTGGAAGGAAAATTATTGGCAGAAGGACAGCGTGTGGGCATTGTGGCTGCACGTTTCAACGAATTTATTACTTCGAAGTTGTTGGGCGGGGCGATTGACGCCTTTGTCCGCCACGGCGGGGACGAGAACCGGGTGGATGTCGCCTGGGTGCCGGGGGCGTTCGAGATTCCGCTGGTAGCAAAGAAGATGGCAAAGAGCGGCAAGTATGATGCCGTGGTTTGCTTGGGTGCGGTCATCCGCGGGGCTACCCCTCATTTTGACATGGTGGCGAATGAGGCGACAAAAGGCGTGGCAGCCGTGGGCTTGCAGACGGAAGTCCCTGTCATTTTCGGGATATTGACCACGGATTCCATCGAGCAGGCTGTGGAGCGTGCGGGCACGAAAGCGGGCAACAAGGGCTTTGATGCCATGACCACTGCCATCGAGATGGTCAATCTGCTGAAGTCCATTTAAGCGGGATAGATAGGTTGAAAAATGGAGGCTGCCCTGTGAGGCAGTCTCTGTTTTATATGGAACTCACGTTCATTTATTTCGCGGATTATTTTGTTATCCTGTATTTTATTACGGTATTTGCGTTACGATAATTGTGTAACGAAGTAGTTGGAATAACATGAAGCCTAATAATCCTTTCCTGATTTCAGGGTATTACAGAATTTTTCCATTTATGATAAATACGAAGGGCATACCTGGTATGTGCAGTGCCTGCTGAATCGCCTGTACGGGTATGACCGTGATGTGGACATGAAGTTGGTTGCGTACGCCACAGAACAGATTATATCCGAGTACAGTTACACGTATGCTGACCAATTGAAGGCATACACATCGGGGCAGGTGAGGCTTTTGAAAGCCATTGCGAAAGAGGGATGTGTCAAGGAGGTGTTGTCGGGGGATTTTATCAGTGCCCACAAACTCCGGGCAGCAAGCAGTGTCAGCGCAGCATTGAAGAAACTGTTGGAAAACGAGTTGGTTTATCAAACTCCCGGCGGTTACATCGTCTATGACCGCTTTCTGGGTGAATGGCTCCGGCGACAGGTGTTTTAATGTGGCGAGAGGTCGATTGTTTTTCTTGGATAATAGGAATATTGCGATGGAAGCACAGCTTTATGGAGGAATCGGAAGGTCGTGGTAAAGAATTTTTGTCCGCCAAATTGCCAAACGAAATTGCGCCAAATTGCCAAACGAAATTGCGCCAAATTGCCAAATGGTTCTATAAAAAATCTTGTTTGTCAAATAAATAAATTATCTTTGCAAGATAAAGAATAATGGTGTATGAAATATAGATATAGAATAGCAGATCAATTGCTAAAAGATAAACTGGAAGCGATGGGAGCCGTTTTAATAGAGGGACCTAAGGCTTGTGGCAAAACAACAACTGCTGAGCAACAAGCGAAAAGTGTCATTTATATAGATGACCCAAGTAAACAGGCTCAATATAAACAGATGGCGCAAACTGATATTCGTCTCTTGCTTGAAGGAGATACACCCCGATTAATTGATGAGTGGCAAGAAATTCCTCAATTTTGGGATGCAATTCGATTTGAAGTAGATCATAGAAGCGAGGATGGGCAATTTATGCTTACAGGTTCTGCTGTACCTGTTGCGACAAATGATATCCACCATACCGGGACTGGCAGGTATGGATGGCTTACCATGCGACCGATGAGTTTGTGGGAATCTGGAGATTCTACGGGCGAAATCGCTTTGTCGGATTTATTTCATGGTCCGGAAAAAATAGGAGGGATAAATAAATTGACGTTACATGCTTTGGCATTTGCAATTTGCCGTGGAGGTTGGCCCAAAGCCTTGCAGAAAAAAACAGAGAAAGCGGCATTATTGCAGGTGACGGAATATTATAAAGCCATTACGAACAGCGATATATCACGTGTCGATAATGTAAAAAGAGATGCAGAGAGGGCAAAAAGGATTATGCGGTCCTATGCCAGACATCAGGGCTCGCAAGCCAGTGTCGCGACCATTCTGGCAGATATATCAGCCAATGAACTTGAAAACATTAGTGATGAAACAGTGGGTGTCTATCTTTCAACTTTACGAAAGATATTCGTGATAGAAGATATGCCGGCTTGGAATCCAAATTTAAGAAGCAAGACGGCAGTTCGCACTTCGGATACACGGTATTATGTTGATCCTTCCATTGGAGTGGCAGCACTTGGTCTCGGTCCCAATGATCTTATTAATGACTTAGAAACATTCGGATTATTCTTTGAGACTATGTGTATTCGCGATCTTCGTGTTTATGCGGATGCATTGGATGGCATGGTTTATCATTACCGGGATAAGAACGGCTTGGAATGTGATGCAGTCATACATTTGCGGAATGGTTCTTATGGACTTGTTGAGATAAAATTAGGTGGGGAAAAACTGATTGAGGAGGGGGCAAAAACATTACTTACACTTTCAAATATGATAGATACGTCGCGGATGAAAGCACCTTCTTTTTGCATGGTATTAGTCGGGGTGGGTGATTTTGCTTATAGGCGTACAGATGGAGTTTATGTAATTCCTGTGGGGTGTTTGAAAAATTAGTTGGTAAGACAAATCCTTGTTTTATGCAAGTGATGGATTTAGTATAGATAAAAAAAGCCCCCGTCGTTGTCGGGCAGGGGCTTCGTCTTAACAATGCTCGCGTCATCACGACGGTA
>DXFT01000091.1 GCA_019114285.1 Candidatus Odoribacter faecigallinarum | reverse complement strand
ACTGATGGTTACGGCAGAATTTGATGCCTATGATCAGCCTTTTACCGCTTCTTATTGCGGTACTTGTACCCGTTGTGTGGAGGCTTGCCCTACGGGGGCATTGACTGCCGGCGAAGTGGATGCCCGCAAGTGCATTTCTTACCAGACCATTGAAAACAAGGGGGAATATCCGGAAGCATTGAAGCGTTTGGCAGGCAACCGTATTTTCGGTTGTGATGCTTGCCAGGAGGTCTGTCCTTGGAACAAGGGGGTGGCAGACCACCATATTCCCGATTTTCTGCCCTCTCCGGAAGTGATGGCTTTGACAGTAAAAGATTGGGAGACAATGTCGCCCGGACGGTTTAAGGCATTATTCCAAAATACTCCTTTGGAACGTACTGGCTTGAAGCGGTTGAAGCGAAATTTGTAATAAGCCTATTTTCAGTTTTTTCGTTTGTATCTCCGGAAGATTTTTTCATTTCAAGAGAAATCGAGAAAAATTGTTTTAGTGTTTTTGGGGGATTATTCCGGCAATAATACTTGTGCCCAGTCTGTAATTTCGGTAACGTATCTTTTTTTCATCTCCCCTTTTTGAAGACGGAATTGTAGCCGGGCATCTTCTCCGTCAATGGAGTTGTCGTAAACATACAAGCGGTCAACAACAGAAGCTACTGTTTTACAGTTGGCAATGGATTTGTAATATCGGGAGATGATTTTGGTAATAGGCACATCATGTCCTCCGTTCATGACTCTGTTGGCGATTCTTGCTGCATTGATGGAGGGGTGTGAAGTAGAGATAAAAAATAATCGGATAAAAAATCCTGCTGCTTTAGCCCGAATGATGAAATCTACTTTATCTTCTGCAGACATAACGGTTTCAAAGACAAAACTTTGATGCTCTTTGAGACATTTCTCTCGCCATTCGGCGCAATAGACAGCGGCTTTTATGACAGCTTCTCGGGAGTTCCAGTCGCCAAATTTATAGTTTGCAACTTCATCCGGATTAATGTAAATGGTTCCTGATGCCCATTCGTGTTGTAGGAATTTCTGGGTCACAGACGTTTTCCCTGACCCGTTGGGACCAGCAATTACAATCATCTCCGGAAGACGCTCGCTTTTATGCATTGGCAATGCTTTTGATGCGTTCTGCCCATTTTTCCCGTTTGGCGGCGATGTCGCGGAGCATGGCGGCGATGTAGGCTTCCGTGGCGCGCTGTTTGCTTTGTCTTGCCTCCTCGGCGACTTCCTTCATGATTTGGCACAACATTTCGTCTGTTGGCTCTTCGTAAGGGGTAAACCGGTATGAATTTAGTTCCTTTTCAGACATAATGTTCATATTTAATGTAATTGCAAATATACTTCATTTCATCGAAATATACGCTTCCTATGCTGATTTTTTCAACTTTTCCCTCTCTTCTTGCTGTTTATAAAGATTATTTCCGTACTTTTGAACAATTAAATCAGTGAGAAGTTATGGATGTAAAAGATTGGATGAAACAGGTAATCAAGCCTGCAGAGATTGAGAAGTATCTGGTTAATGGTGAGGATTTTATTAATGAGAAGTTAATCTTTGACAGTTTAGAAAAATATAAAACCCCAGCCCCTGGGCAAGTGCGGGATATTCTGCAAAAATCATTGGATATTCAATTGCTTTCGCCGGAGGAAACGGCCGTGTTGTTGAATGTGGAGGACCCCGCCTTGTTGGAAGAAATGCGCGAGGCTGCTTTAGAGGTGAAAAAGAAAGTATATGACAACCGCATTGTGTTTTTTGCTCCGATATATTGTTCGAATCCTTGTGTGAACCGTTGTGTTTACTGTGGATTCCGGAGTGACAATTCCGCCGAGCGTCGGCGCATCCTTACGATGGATGAGGTGCGGCGTGAAACGGAAGCGGTGATTGACGAGGGGCACAAGCGGGTCATTGCCGTTTACGGCGAGCATCCTTTGACGGGGGCGGACTATATCGCCGAGACCATGCGCACCATTTATGCCACCAAGCGTGAGACTCCTTCAGGGAAAGGCTTCAATGCCATTCGCCGCATCAATATCAATGCGGCACCCATGTGCATAGAGGATTTGCGCAAACTTTGGCGTGCCGGAATCGGGACATTCCAGGTATTCCAGGAGACCTACCACCACGGACGTTATGCCGAATTGCATCCCGGCAATACCATCAAGGGCAATTACCGCTGGCGGCTTTACGCCATGCACCGTGCGATGGATGCCGGCATCGACGACGTGGCAATAGGCGCCCTCTTCGGACTGTACGACTGGCGCTTTGAAGTCATGGGGCTTGTGGCGCACGCGCACGACTTGGAACGGCAGTTCGGCATTGGTCCGCACACCATCTCCTTCCCGCGTATGCAGCCGGCGTTAGGCTCTTTCGTGAGTGAGAACTCGCCTTACCTTGTGCGCGACGATGCCTTCAAGCGGCTGGTGACCGTCCTTCGCCTGGCAGTGCCCTACACGGGGCTGATTGTCACTGCCCGCGAAAATGCTGCCTTGCGGCGTGAAATCATCAATTACGGTTGCACCCAGACCGACGCCTCTTCCAAAATCGGCATCGGTGCTTACGCCGAGAAGCAGCAGCAGGAGGAGAATCCCGATAAGGTGCAATTCACCTTGGGAGATGAACGCAGCCTGGACGAAGTTATCCGCGAATTGGCGGAAGACGGGCATATCACCTCTTTCTGCACTGCCGGTTACCGTTGCGGGCGCACGGGCGACAAGATTATGAACCTTCTGGAGAAAGGCGTGGAAGGCAAGTTCTGCAAACTGAACGCCGTCCTGACCTTCCGGGAATACCTGGACGACTACGCCTCCCCCGAAACCCGCCGTGTGGGTGAACGCCTGATAGAGCAGGAATTGAAGGAAATCGAAAACATGCCTTTCTTCACAGACAAGAAATTGTTGCCCACTTTCCTCACCTATTACAAGCGCATTGCTTCGGGTGAACGGGACCTTTACATGTAAGGTGTGTTTATGAATAATTGAATGTTTGCTACGGATTTGTATTGTGTTATGTCTCAATTTATATGTGATAGTTTTTATGAAAATGAGTTTTATTTTGAGTAGAAGTTTTTGTTCTTGGCTGCTGATGCTGGGATTGTTTGTAGCATGTAGTCGGGAGGAAAATGAGCATGTCAAGGCAGCTTCCGAGGATTTGAATATTGACGGAAGTTGTAACATTTACACCGTCGAAAATGTTGAAGGCGCTTCTTGGACGGTCGTGGAGGCACCGGAGTGGATTACCCCGGTCAAAAGCACGGGCAATGTCGCCGAACCGCTTGAATTGTATGTGGAGAGCAATACGCAGGTATCCACCCGTGCAGGCGAAGTGCAGATAGCATACGCCAATGGCATCAGCCGCACCTTGGCAGTGAGCCAGAGCAACGAGCAACCGGCAGTCAGCCTGCAACGCGCTTATGCCGTGGGCTGGGGATTTGACATCACAAGCTACCGGGACAGCCGGGGCGTGAAAGATCAGATTGTCAATACCCAGAAATTGTTGGCTTACCGGGAAGACGGGTTCGTCAATGAGCGTCATACGGAAACCAGTATTCAGACAACATACGGGGAAAGTTATGATGAATTGAATAAAAAACTCAATGCAAATTTGAGCCTGAATCTGAACGTCAGTGCATTTAAATTGGACCTGAAAGGCACTTTCGGGCAGAATTCCCTCAGCAATTCCAAGCGTATTTTCTCCTGGATGCGTGGTGTCTATCAGGAAAGGATTGTGCGATTGGATGTGCCGTCCCGCTCTTTGCAGGGTAATAATTTGTTTACCAGAGATTTTGAAAAAGAACGGCAACATGTCATTGACAACAACGGCAGCGACGAAAGCATCCGGCAATTGATTTCCCGCTACGGGACACACTACGTGTCAAGAGCCAGCTTGGGCGGTTATTTGGACTATTACTTTTCATCTGTCGTGGAGCAGATTTCCAAAGACATGAACATAGAGGCTGCCATTAATTTTGGTTTCAGCCAAAAGTTCAACCTGAAAGGCGATGTCACTTACAAGGACGATTACGATAACTTGAACGAGGACAAGATTGAAACTTTCCTGGTGAAAGGAGGCGATGCCATCAGCCTGACCAACGAAGTCATATCCGGCAATTTGTCGGACAAGGCGGTATCCACCTGGGCAGCCACCTTGGGCGGTGCCGACGTGGTGGGGAACCAATTGGAATTGATTGACTTTACGGTTGTTGGCATTTACGAGCTTTTCCCGGATGAAATTTCGGAGAAAATAAAAAATTACATTGAACGGGTACTTTATTACAATGACCTCCCCGTCACCCGTGCCGGGAAACAGTAATATCATGATTTAAACGACAGATAAATATGAAATACAGATATATGACACGTTTGTTTGTAGCGGGTGCCTTGATGGCTGCCTTTGCTTTTGCCGGTTGTTCGAAAGACGATGATAGAATCGACTTGCCAACCAACCCGGATTCCCAACAAATGAATTTAAGCAGCCTTGCCGATTTCTATGAGATAACCTTGCCCGGCAATAAAGGTTGGGCAGTGGAATCTGCCCCCGAGTGGACAACACCGGCAGACAGTGCAGGTGCGGCAGGGACGAAACTCTCCCTTTTTGTCGGGGACAATGTGACGGAAACCTCCCGGACAGATACGTTGAAAGTGCGTCTGGACGACCGCACGCAGTACCAGGTGGTTCTTTCTCAGCGCAGCCCTCTGACAGAGGACGAGAACGACATCGTACAGGACAAGAAACTGAAAATCTCCACCGGCGTGGGCTATGGGGTGAATGTGCTTTTGCCGGCAAATGACGGGAAATACAATCTCTCCTATGGTATCATAGACCCGGTCAAATTGATTAATGCCTTGGACGCCTTGGGAGAGCGTGACGCTTACAGTGAGGAGAACCAATATTTTTCGCGGACAGATTCCTATGTCGGTACTTCCACCAATTCCATTTCCACCCAATTGTCCGTGAATGCGGGCATTGATGTGGAGATCGCCGGCTTCAAGGTGGCTGTGGAAGGTGCTTATTCAAGCAATGAGTCTTCCAATACGAAGACGGGGTATGCCATGCGGAGCATCAAGCACATCACCGGTATGCGTTATTTGCGTTCCGGCATCCTGCGTTATTTGGTGGAGAACGGGAATGATATCTTCCAGAATGATTTCCACTATTATTTGGACCCGGTGTTGAAGAACCCTACGAAAAGCAACATTGCTGCCCTTGTTGAGGCTTATGGGACGCACATTGTGACCACCGGCACGGTGGGCGGGGAATTGCAGTTTGCCTTGGAAATGCAGAATACGAGCACGGTGAAGGAAAGCGACCTGCATGCCGCCCTTGACCTGACCGTCAAAGTGGTGGGCATATCCGGCGGGGTGGATATGAGCGATAGCGAAAAGAACATGGCGAACAACATGAAAGTTTCCCTCCAGACCTACGGTGGAGACAACGCCTTTACCCTGACCCCGGGGCATGCTTTTGAGGAACTCATGGTCGAGACGTTCTCCAAAGACAAATTGGACGCCTGGGCAAGGAACATTCAAAACGGGGGAACTGCCGTATTGATTGATATGCAGACCATGCCCATTTATGATTTGATTACTGACCCTGCTGTCCGTGAAGCGGTGCGTGATTACATTGTTAATGATTATCAGGTACAAATTAACAAACAGGGACCGCAAATGTATGCCGTGACCGGCTTTAATGAAGGTGTTGCAGGCTCACTCTATATTCCGGAGATAGATGTCAAGTTGGAATTTTACAATGAAATGATTCCGGAAATTTCTACAACAAATAATTCTACAGTTGTCTATTCCGGAACGGAAACGGAGATGAATTATGAGACGGGGTTCTTTATCGGCAGCGCAGACAAACAACCCGGGAAGTTGCGGAAGTTGCGGGATGGTTCCTATACTTATGAGCCTTTTACGATACTCTCTTCAGGAGAAGTGACGGAATTGTATGTGGATGCAACCGGGGAGGTAACCATTGCGCCGAAAACGACGGATGCTGATTTGTACATGGAACGCAAGTTTAATGTAATTCCTGAAGATTATAGAGATGATTGGATTACCAATATCACACATGTAGGTGAGGAGGAAGAAAGGGGACCCATTAGCTTATCTATTGGAGATTGGGAAGCGATTGATTTAGATAGGTTTTTTAATTTACGGACTACTAAATATTGGTATTATGTAAGGGAAAAGCGAAGTATTGGTTGTGTCAGCAAAAATTTAACATCTTTGCGGGATCATATCGATACAGGGAATCTTGAGGCGACTTTTGGATTTAGATATGAATATCCGCTAATGAGTGCAAGTATAGAAAAAGTAATTTTTGAATTTTACAGTGAACGTTCTGCTAATGCATTAATTGACACAAAGGAGTATGAAGTGCCGTTTTATTCTGGCTCGTTGAATTGTAAATTTAATGTTCCCAAAGAAACAAGATATGTGTTTGTATATCTTTTGGTTAGGGAGAGGACTTATAATGATGTAATTGATTTGATGCAGGATTTTAGAGTCTCTATTACGCGACTAAAATTATATGCTCCGTTTTCCATAAATTTCCCTTATGCCAACAATAAGCGATGAGAAAACAAGTAATAGGACTATTGGCAATTTACTGTGCCCTGCTTGCCGGCGCATGTACAGACAAGGCTTCCGATAACATAGCCCCCCAATGGCTTTCGTCGGAAAAGCCTGTCTATAATGCGATGTGCCAAACTGACACCTTGCGCTTCCGTGCGGCGGGCAATTGGCAGGTCACCACGGACTGCGACTGGATGACCCTGATGCAGGAGGAGGGGCAGGGCGACGGGGCAGTCTCCGTCTATATCCAACAGAACGACGACGAGCAGGCCCGGCAAGGGGAGCTTGTCGTGCATTTGGAGGACGGGCAGACATTGAACCTGCATGTCACCCAATACAGCAGCGACGACAACGCCTTGGGGGCTTTGGTCAACCTGCCGCAGAGTTACGGGTTGGGCTGGGGCTATGACTTCTCGGTCGATTATGCCGACCCGGACGGCTTGCGGGGGCAGGTGTTCGATGCCGCCAAGGTGACGCGTTTCGGCGGGGAGGATGCCATTACCGTGTACACCAAGACTTCCACCGACATCGAGACCTATTACGAGCACACGGTGCAGGAATTGATGCATTCCATGTCTGCCAAGGTGGGCGGCGGCTTGGATTTGAGGATAGCAAGCGCCAAGGTGGAGGTGGAATATGCCAAGCAAATCAGCGAGACCAAGGACCGGCTCTATGTGTGGTACCGTGACAAGCGCATTGTGCGGGAAGCCCGTTTCGAAAGTTTTATCGTTAATCCTAACCGTTTTGCCCAATGCCTGACTGCCAGTTTCAAGAAAGCGGCACACTCCCTTTCACCGGCAGAGTTCGTGCGGAAATACGGGACGCACCTGATTACACGCTCCTATTTGGGCGGGCGTTTCGACTATTATTTCACGGTCAGCCAGGACATAACGGAGGAGGTGGATAAACTGGCCCTTACAATTTCCGTGAAGTTGCTCTTTTGGAATGCTTCCGCGACAACGGCGGATGAGAAGACCTGGACGGACATCAAACGGGATTTCATTGCCGACTTTGAGGTGTCCGGGGGCGGGGAGGCTGGACGTGTGCTGAACGAGGAACTGAAACGGACTGCCAGCCAAGGCATCCCGATGACCAGCGGGGAGCAGTTGATTAACAACTGGGTTGCCCGTTTTTCTGATGCTGCCACCGTGCAGGACGAGGACCTGACCATGGTAGGCTTTGAAGTGACGCCCATTTGGGAAATTGTGAAGGCGGTAGATGCCTCCAAAGCAGAAGAATTGAAAAACTATATTGTCAATGAATACCTGAAATGAAAACCGGACGATGCCTTGGGATGATTTGCCTTGTCCTTGCGGGGATGCTGGCTGCCTGCTCCCGTCATGATGATGGAGCAGAGGGGGAAGCCTTGCTGCCCAAAGTGACAGTCCTTACGGCATTGGGCGGCGTGGGCGACAACGGTTACAACGATGATATTCTCGACGGAGTGATGCGTTTTAATGCCGAGGGGGAAGTTGCTCTCTCGCTCATCTCTCCGGAGTCCATGAACGAAGCGGAAACCGTGTTGCAATCCTGGTTGGCGGAGGATGAGGGGACGGGGCGCAGCCTGTTGGTGCTGGCTTCCAACGACTATGCCTCCCTGTTGCAATCCACGGTGTTGAACCTGAACGACCGCCGGCAAATCCTTCTTTTTGAAAGTCCGGCGGCAGCTTTGCCGGCAGGGGTGATGACCTTCCGGTTGAGGCGTTATGGCGGGGCTTACCTGTCCGGCTGCTTGGCGCGGGAGAGTGCCCATGCACAAGTCGTGGCAGCTTATCCGGACGCCCCCATCGTGCAGGACGCCGTGGAAGGTTTCTGTGACGGCTATGCCGATTACAGCGGCAAGACGGCGGCGGTGGAATACCTGGCAGAGGACTACACGGGCTATGACATGCCCGACAAAGCCTACCGTTTGGCTAAGAATCTGGATGAGCGCACTTTTATCTTTCCCTTGGCAGGTGGCTCCAATGATGGCATTTACAAATATTCCCGCGATGTGGTTTTTTCCCTTTTGCTTGTCGCCGGTATGGACGTGGATTGTTCGGCATACAGCACGCGCATTCCTTTCTCGTTGGTGGTAAGTATTGGCGACATCGTGCAGGAATACTTGGAGGACTGGGTGGCAGGCAAGGACATTCCGCCCCATCGGGAATATGGCTTGCAATCGGGCGTGGACATCGTTTTGAGCCCTACGTTCTATACGGATATGCTTGCTTGGGAAGATTACTATGCCGCCCCGCTGTATTGGGAAACGGCATACGAGACCTATTTGCCAACGGCTAAAGAAAAGGAGGAGGCTTTTTATGAAAACAAATAAATGGTCATGGCTTTTGCCGGTGATAGCGTTTTGCATGCTGTCCTGCAATAAAGAGAAGGGCATCACCTCTGCGGACGGGGTTGCCACGGTTTACAAAGTGGCTGTCGTCATGCCTGCTTCGCGCCAGGACAACTGGGAACGGATGGCGCAATGGGCGCTGGATAACATCGAACAGGCGCAAAAAGGATTGTCCCGTCGCGTGGAGTTGGAGTTGGAATGGAAAGACGAGAACGCTGCCGACGTGCAGGACTATCTCAGCCGGGTGGCTGCCGATGACGGGTATGTCGCCATTATCGGTCCTTACAGTTCGGCAAAGGCTTACGAGGCTGCCGAAATATGCAGGGACAGCGAGAAGCCCCTGATTCTTCCCATTGCCACCTCAACAGAATTCCAACGTGTCTTTGCAGGGGAAGATTATGTCTGGAATCTGGCACAATCTGACATCACGCAATGTGAGGTGATGTTGACGCAGGCGGTCCTGTCGGAATGCCGGGAAGTGTTTCTGCTTACATCGGCAGACGATTACGGGCGCAGTTTCACTGACTGGTTTGCTTACCAGGCGGTGGAATTGGGGTTGTCTGTCAAGGGAATGGTGGAATATGCCTCTGAAACGGAATTGCGCGAAGCCGTGCGGCAGATGCCGGGAATGCCCGGTAGCAGCTGGATGTTGCTCTTCGCCCCTTCCAAAGAGGAAGACGCCTTGGCATTCGATGAGGAATACGGCAAACTGTTGGAAGAAAATGAACGCCTGCAATTTCCGGTGACCTTGTGTTCGGATGTCGTGAATTCCCCGCTTCTGGCAGGCAAATTGAAAAACAGGATGTACGAGGGGATTGCCCCTTGTGCGAACCCTACTTCGGGGTTTGTGAGTGCGTATAGGACCCGATTCGGGGAAGAACCGGGCAACGGGGAAGCCCAGTTGTTTGATGCCTTCCTGCTTGTGGCATACGCCTTGAGCATTCCGGACGCGGAGGGGCTGAACGATGCCATCCTGAAAGCGGTGGATGGCAGGGATTCCTGGAACAGCAGTTGGTTGCCTGCCGACATGCACGATACGTTTGCTGCATTGCAGGCAGGCGGTTTGCCTGATTTGGCGGGCGTGACAGGTGACTGGACGTTTGATGGGCGCAATCATTCCGGGGTGTTGAATACCATATACAGCCATTGGATTCTCCGCAACGGGACATACACCACGATTGAATACCTCTCCACGGACGGCGGGAGCAGAACCACCTCCACCCTCCAGGCGTGGGATGCCCAGACAGATTATTTCCAACAGTTCGAGCAAAACGCAGAGGACATCCGCTACGGCGCATTGGAAGGTAACTGGGCTGTGGTTATCGGCACTTCCGATACCTGGGCGAACTACCGCCACCAGGCAGACGCTTTGGCTATGTACCAGTTGTTGAAGCGGCACGGTTATGATGACGACCACATCATTCTGATTATCGAGGACAATCTGGCATACGACCCGCACAATCTCTATCCCGGTGTTGTCAAAGTGCGCCCGGACGGGGAAAATGTTTATCAGAATGTGCAGGTGGACTACAAATTGAGCGATGTGAACCTGGATGATTTGGAGCAAATCATGCTGGGCAATGCCACCGTGCGGTTACCGGAAACCCTGCATTCCGGAGCGAATGACAATGTGATTGTTTTCTGGTGCGGGCATGGCAACAGGAACAGCCTTGCCTGGGGCAGTTATGGCAGGGTAAGCGGGAATCAGGTGCGCGAGATGGTGCAAAACCTGAAAGACCAAGGCAAGTTCCGGAAAATGCTTTTTGCCATGGACGCCTGCTACAGCGGGATGATTGGCGAAGCCTGCACGGGCATACCGGGTACGCTTTTTATTACGGCTGCCAATGCTTACGAATCCTCCAAGGCAGACATGATGGACCCCGAAATGGGCATTTGGCTTTCGAACGGCTTCACCCGCATTTTCCAAGAGACGATAGACGAAACCCCGAATATCTCAATCCACGATCTCTATTATCAGTTGGCGCGTCATACAACCGGTTCCCACGCCACCGTTTATAACGTGGAGCAATACGGGAATGTTTATAAAAATACCATGCAGGAATATTTGAAATAACTTTTTGAGGGGCAGGCGTGTCCTTTTTCCGGTCAAATCAAATATCAACCGGATTTCTCTTGCGTTTCATCTTCCTTCCTCCACCAGTCCCAACCAAAGGAAGACCGGAGATAAACCGGAGGTGAACCGGAGTTGATACGGGAACAGAACGGGATCAGAACGTGAAAACGATTAAAGATGAACGATTAACGATAATTCCCGGTTGGTGGCAATTAAGGTGACTTTTTTCAGAAAAGCGGGATGTTTGCAATCGGGTTGCAAGGAATAGTTTCTATTTTTGTGTTTGTAAATCAAAAATAGGGACGAAATGAATTGTTGTTGTCATAGTAAGGAACAGGGGGAAGCCGGTTGTTGCGGTGGTAAGGAGAAACGGATTTTCTCGTGGCGGGCGTGGGTGTCTGTCGGCATGCTGGCGGCGGGGATGGTGCTGGGGCATACGGGAGTTGTGCCTTTGTTTCAAGGGACAGTTGCGTTGGTTTGGTATGTGTTGGCTTCCCTGCCGGTGGGCATCCCTGTGTTGCTGGAGGCGTGGGAAGGTATCCGGAAAGGGGAAGTGTTCAATGAGTTTACCTTGATGTCGGTGGCGACGGTGGGGGCGTTTTATATCGGGGAGTATCCGGAAGGGGTGGCGGTGATGTTGTTTTATTCCATTGGCGAGGCATTTCAGGAGCGGGCAGTGGACCGGGCAAAGCGCAACATCAGCGATTTATTGGACGTGAGACCGGAGGCGGTGGAGGTGGTGCGTGGAGGAGCGGTGGTGACGGTACGCCCCGCAGAGGTGGGAGTCGGGGAGAAAATCGTGGTGAAGGCAGGGGGCAGGGTGCCTTTGGACGGGAAACTGCTGGACGGCAAAGCCTCGTTTGACACATCGGCATTGACGGGTGAGAGCGTGCCGCGCACTTTCCGGCAAGGGGAGGAGGTGCTGGCGGGGATGCTTGTGGCGGACAGGGAAATCCATATAGAGGTCATCCGTCCTTATGAAAAGAGCGAATTGTCGCGGATTTTGGATATGGTGCAGCATGCTTCGGAACGGAAAGCGCCGGCGGAGTTGTTTATCCGGAAGTTTGCGCGGGTTTATACCCCGGTGGTGATTGGGCTGGCAGGATTGATTGTGCTGGTGCCGTGGATTTTGTCTCTGTTCTCGGTAGGTTTTGTTTATGACTTTGATGCCTGGTTGTACCGGGGGTTGATATTTCTTGTTATTTCTTGCCCTTGTGCGTTGGTGGTGAGTATTCCCTTGGGATTTTTCGGGGGTATCGGTGCGGCTTCGCGTCTGGGGATTCTGTTCAAGGGCGGGAATTATCTGGATGCCATTACCAAGGTGGATACGGTGGTTTTCGATAAAACGGGGACGCTGACCAAGGGGGTGTTTGAAGTGCAGGAGGTGCAGGCGGTTGCCGGGGTGGCGGAGGAGAGAGAGCTGGTGGCATGGGTAGCTGCCGTGGAGCGGCATAGCACCCACCCGATAGCCAAGGCGGTGGTGCATTATGCAGAGGCTCAGGGAATCGAAGGAGCAGAGGCTGCCGAAATAAGGGAAATCGCCGGGCATGGTTTGCAGGCAAAGGTGCAGGGAGAGGAAGTGTTGGTCGGGAATGTGAAATTGTTGCAGAAATGCGGCGTGGCTTTCCCTGCCGGTTTACAGGGTGTGGAGGGGACGATGGTGGTTTGCGCCAAGGGCGGGGAGTATGCCGGTTATTTGCTCTTGGCGGACAGTTTGAAGGAAGATGCCCTGGAGGCAGTGGCTGGGTTGAAGGCGGCGGGCATCCGGGAGGTGGAAATCCTTTCGGGGGACCGGCAAGGGATTGTGACGGCATTTGCCCGGCGTTTGGGTGTGACTGCTGCATACGGGGATTTGCTGCCGGAGGGGAAGGTTGCCCATTTGGAAGCGTTGAAGCGGGCTGGGAGGCGGGTGGCTTTTGTGGGCGACGGCATGAACGATGCCCCTGTCCTGGCGTTGAGCCATGTGGGGATAGCCATGGGCGGTTTGGGCAGCGATGCGGCGATAGAGAGTGCCGATGTGGTGATTCAGACCGACCAGCCCTCCAAGGTGGCGGTGGCAGTGCGGGTAGGCAAGGCGACGTTGCGGATTGTGTGGCAGAATGTGGTGTTGGCGATTGGCGTGAAATTTGCTGTCCTGCTCTTGGGGGTATTTGGTGTGGCGACGATGTGGGAGGCGGTGTTTGCGGATGTGGGCGTGGCATTGCTGGCAGTCCTGAATGCCGTCCGGGTGCAACGGATAATTAAATGACAGAACAATATGGAGGAACGTGAATTACTTGAAAAATTGCAGTTGCGGGAAATCAAGCCGACGGCGATGCGGCTGTTGATACTAAAGACGATGCTGGAAACGGAGGAGGCGGTGTCGTTGTTGGATTTGGAGAACCGCCTGGATACAGTGGACAGGTCCACGATTTTCCGGACCGTGATGCTTTTCCTTGCCCACCATCTGGTGCATTGCGTGGATGACGGGAGCGGTTCGTTGAAATATGCGGTATGCGACAATTCCTGCACCTGTTCCGTGGATGACCTGCACACCCATTTTTACTGCGAATCCTGCCACCGCACCTTCTGCCTGAAGAAAATCCGCGTGCCGGTGGTTGCCTTGCCTCCCGGCTTTACCCTCCAGAGCGTGAACTACGTGATGAAGGGCTTGTGCGCGGAGTGCTCCGCGCAGAAGAAATGACAACGCTCCCCTCTTCTCAATACTCTTTCCGCAACCATTCCGCAAAGAAATAGTCATAGACTTGATAATAGCCGTTGTCTTGGGTGACCCAATCATTTTTCAGCAAGGGTTTTATGGCGGCTTGGACAGAACTTGCGGACGGGAGGTTGTATTTTTTGATGAAAGAGGAAGAGGTGATGTTGTTTGCCTTGCCTTCTTTGGCGATGGCTTGGAGCACCATTTTTTGCCTTGGAGCAAGGTTTGATAGCAGGTCTTTGTAACTGCTTTCTTGGGTTTGAATGACATTGGTCAGGGCTGTTTCCAGTCGGTCTGCAGGGCAACATTCGCTTGGTGCGGTGAGTGCAAAGAGTTCGTTCATAACCATTTGCACGAACCATGTACAGCCTTCAAAATGCTTGTAAGCAGTTTCTATCAAGGCAGTATCAATGTGTTTCCCATATTCCTCAAACAGGCGGACAGCGAAAGGCAGGTAAATTTCCAAGGGAATGGGAGCCAATCCCATACTAATGGCACTCTGGTAAAAAGGTTTGGAGGAGGAATTGAACATGTTGTTCATCAAATGGCGTTTGCTGCCGGAGAAAATAAAACGTGTTTGGCAGCATTGCTGGATGTGGGTACGCAACAGGGCTTCCACATTCTTCGCATCGTATGAGGCAATTTGTTGGAATTCGTCAATAGCAACAACACAAGGTTTGTCAGCGCTTTCGAGGTAAGCAAAGATTTCATCGAGCGTGGTTTGCGGGCTTTGAATGTCTCCCAAGCTGATGTCAAAGCCGGGTTCTCCGGTCATGGCGTCTAACTTGAATCCCATGCGAAGGGAACGGACAATCTGGAAAAATCGTTCTTTCCAAGCAGCCTTTCGCGGTTTCAGCGTTTCATAAATGGCTTTCCCCAACAGATAAACAAATTCCGACAAAGAAGTCGTTGCATAGATGTCCACAAAGAAGGTATAGTAATTTTCTTGAAAATAAGGCTGTTGGAAGCAATGCTGGAGCAAGCCGGTTTTCCCCATACGCCGTGGAGAGATAAGGGCTACATTTCTCCCGTTCTCCACTTGCTTGACGAGGAATGCGGTTTCTTGTTCACGGTCGCAGAAGTAATGGTCTGATACATATCTTCCAACAACGAATGGGTTTGTGATGATTTGTGTTTGCATGGCTTTCTCTTTTGATTTTATTGCAAATATAATTATTATATTTGCAATAAAGCTGGTTTGGGGTTTAAAGATTTGCCATAAAGATAAGGTTGTTCATCTTGCTATGGAATGAGTATCTGATTATGATAATGGTATATATCCGCTTGTCAAATATTTGTTATCTGATATATTTATTCTGAGTTTCCCGTTTATCCAAACTTTAATTGTGATTAAAGTGTTCTCGTCTTTGCATCTTGCATCTATTGAAAAGCCGTCATTCTCTATCTCAAACGTATTGTCATAATTCTTTTTTATAACAACTCCTGATTCCCCGCTATCCTTTATTCCATAAATTCTGACCGGCTCGTCGGAGTTGGCTTCCACTTGCACGCGAACCATATTCAAATTAGGCGTGTCTTTCGTACATGCGTGGCATATAAAAAGGCCGAAAAGCATGATGATATATACAGGTATTCTCTTGGGTGTTGTTCTATTTCTTTTCATTGTGTGGTAATTTTAAATGTTGTTATTGGGTCATTTGCACTTGATTGTTTTCTTTTTTCCGCCGCCGACTACGAAACCGATACCCAAGTCCCAATAATTGTATATGCCTTGGATGTTCCATTTGTAGTCGGTGGTCAGGCGCAGGCGGTTGAAGAACTCCACGCCTGCCCGCGGCATGATAGTCACGCCCACGTAGGTCTTGGCGTTACTGCCGCTGATGTACATGCCTGTGCCGCCGCCAACGAAACAGGAGACTTTTTCCCCTCGCCACCAATTATAATCCGCCACCGGGAGGATGTAAATGACTACTTCCCTTCTATATTGCCGGGGGTCTCCTCCTATCTCGACATCGTAATCTACTTGGGTGTATTGTCCGCCGGTTCCTATCTGCATGCCCACGTCCCAATGGGAATGCTGCAGGTTGCCACGTAGTTCCGTGAACAGGGAAATACTTCCATACCGTTCCCCCTTTGCCATGACGGTGGAAGGTCCCAAGCCTATTTCAAATTCTAATTTCCGTACCGGCCCTTGGGCAAAGCTTGCCGTCCCGAACGCCAGTAGCAATGCCAGTAGCCCTAATTTAATTCCGTGCCTTTTCATGTTCTTTAAATTGTTTATGGGATTGCTTATGCTCTGTAACTTTCTTTTTTCCTCCGCCGAATACAAATCCTGCGCTGAAGTTCAGGTAATTGTATGAGCCTTGGATGTTCCATTTGTAGTCGGCAGTCAGTCGCAGGCGGTTGAAGAATTCTACGCCGGCACGAGGCATGATGCCTAGCCCTGCATCGATGTCATCATCAATGTTGCTGGTGTACATGCCCATGCCGCCGCCAACAAAATAGGAGATTTTTTTTCCTCGCCGCCAGTTGTAATCTATGACGGGAAGCATATAAGTTGTATTCTCAATTAAATATAGGTCGTTTGCTTTGTCGTATAGTATTCCATCTCCCGATCCTGCAGCGGCGAAATACATGCCCAAATCCCAATGGGACTGGGGTAGATTGCACCGCAGTTCCATTTTGAATTCAAAGGAAGCACAACTTTTGCCTAACCAGATTGCGGCACCGCTGCCGAAGCCTATTTCAAATTCTACGCTGCGGACTGGTTCTTGCCCTTGGGCAAGGCCTGCCGTCCCGAACGCCAGGAATAATGCCAGCATGCTAAAAAAATAGTTATTCTTTTTCATGTCTTGTTGATTTAAAATTTCGCTGCTAAGATAGGTTTTTTCCCCTTTTGTTGCTATTGGAAGTGTTTATTCCCGATGTGGAAGTCGGGTTTTGGAGATATTGGGAGTCAGTGTGTTGCAAAAGTGCTTTTTGGAAAAAAGTGGAAGTCGCCCTTGTGCGGGTGGAATGGGCGTTTTTCAGCCTCTGTTTTTTAAGTAAGCCACGATGCCGGGGAGCAGGTCCTGGCGTTCCCCGATGCCAAACCTTTTCTGCAAGGCGGCAGCCCTTTTGTGTATTGCCGAGGGGCTCACTTTCATGACGAAGGCGATTTCATCCAAACGGAATCCTCCCTGCAGCAGGCATAAATACTGCACGTCCTTTTCCGTGAAAAGTTGCGGGTGTGCCGTGAGCTTTTGATGGAAACCGTCAAAGAGGCAATCCACCAGGTGGTAGAACTTGTCCCAATTCAATTGTATGCCATAAATATGCCCCAGCATCTCGTCGTAAGCCTTTAAAAAGGACTGTTGTTTGGGCTGCTCCAAAGAGGAGAGGTAGGTCAATTGCCGGGATACTTCCAACTCCTTCATCAGCAGTGCCTTCATGTGCTCGCGTTGTGCGTCCTGCCGGCGGTGCAGTTCTTGCAGGGTGTCCATCATCCGCTCTGTCTCTGCCAGTTTTTCCTCTTTCCGCTTCTTGAGCCTGGCTATCCACAGGGCTACCGATATGCTTGCCAGAATCACAGCGGTAATGCCGAGTATCAGTCCGAGCCGCTGGTATTGCAGCAAGCGTATCTGCTGTTCCAGGCGGGCTTGGTTATACCCCGCGACAATCCGTTCCAGCCGGTCGTTGGCAAGGGACATTTGCAGGCTGTCGCGCACGTGGAGGTAACGGCGATAGACCCGGGCTGCCTGTTCGTATTTGCCGCATTGGAAATAATACCTGCCTTGCAGTTTGTAAAAGGGCAGGGACAATTCGGGGGCATGGGGCGGCAAAGTCCTTTCTATCTTCTCTAAATATAGCCTTGCCGAATCGGGTTGGCTGTGCCGCAGGAAGGCTTCTGCCTCCACCAGGCGGCTGCATGCCAGGGCGTATGCGTCCTCCTTGAAATAATCCCGCCAGTCTTCCAGCAGCCCCTCCTGCACCTGTTTGTCGCGGATGTCCCGCACCGATCGGAAGATGCCGTGTATCACGCCCGGGGAGCCCTGCCCCTTTTCCATGCACGCTTTGACCTTTTGGTATGCCTGCCCGGCACTTTTGTAATTGCCCGTGTACAAATGGCATTCCGCCACTTTTATCCAATAAGGTGCAATTTCAGGGGTTGCCTGCCGGGGACAGCACTCCGCTGCCTGCCGGAAAGCCTCCACCCCTTCCGGGAAGGCGCGGTTGTGGAACAGCAACCGCCCTTGGTGGTAATGCACATAAAA
>DXFT01000090.1 GCA_019114285.1 Candidatus Odoribacter faecigallinarum | reverse complement strand
GCCTATCCCCAGCCTATCCTTGCCCTATCGCCCAATAGGCAAAGGATAGGCGAAAATTAGGCTTTGGATAGGGATAACCCCCAGCTTCCCCCTCCCTTTTTCCCCCAGTCTCCCCGGCTTAACGGGGTTTTTCCCCTCCTGCAACCAACCGTATAAACAACTATAAATCAATACATATACAAAAAAATCCGTCCCTGCCGATGCCACAACGCCCTTAAGGCGTTTTCAAAAACAAAAAAACAATTTCAATTTTCATTTTTCATATTGTATTGTTTTTCCAATTTGTTAATAAATACAACAATCATGAAATATATGAAAACACACGAATCTTATCGGCAAGGTAATACCCTTGCATTCAATAATTATTTTTCAAGCCCGTTTCCGGCTGTCAGGAAACATAATAAACCTAAAAATGAAAACAGAAAAGCCCATTAGCTTTATGAATTTCAGTGGTAAAATAGGCGATTATGTCGTCTATGAATACCGGGGCAAGACATGCATCCGGCACAAACCACGTGAGCCGAAGCTACCCAGTTCTCCGGGGCAGGTGGCACAACAAGAGCGCATGGCTTCCATTGCCATCTTATATCAGGCATTGAAAGAAGTGGGTATCTATCCCTATTGGCAACAAGCCGCCCAAGGAAGGATTGCCCACGGGTACAATTTGTTGCTGAAAGCCAATCTCCCCGCGTTCAACTACGAGGGTTTGATTTGCGATTTTGCCAAATTGCAGCCTACGCCCAATCTCCTGCCCCTCCCCGATGGTTTGGAACTAGCAGCAGAAGCCGGCGGCACATGGCGCCTCTCCTGGAGGAACACGCCCTGCATTCCCCGCGCCAAGGATGACGACCGCTTGTGGTTGCTCCTCATGCGCGACGGCGACACGTTCGACCCCGAAACTGTCGATACGGGCAACGCACAGCGTTCCGACGGCGAAGCACGGTTCCGCATCCCGGAACAATACCAAGATTATCAACATTTATATGTTTTATTCTGCTCAAAGACAGGATGGGAGTGTTCTAAGAGCAGGTATTTTCATTTAAAATTATGTATAAAAATTAAAAAATAGATTATCATGGCAAAAACGGATGATACGCCAGTTGCCGCCCGGGTAAGGAACTCGGTCGGCAACGTGACTTTCGCCCAGTGCAGGGGAAGCTCTGTCGCTAAAAAGAAAGTCAATTCAAACAGTTCAAACACTCTCCCCCAGAGAAAACAACGCCTTCGCATGAAGGCCATGTTGCCGCTGGAAGAGATGATTGAATCGGGAGCTGAAAAAGGCCTTAAGAATCGCCCGGCAGACCAAGACGTCCATAACGCGGCAATCAGCGCGAACTTGAACGAGGAGGTCATCCAGGTCAGCGATGACTTGGTAGTGACGGTGAATTACGAGAAGGTCGTTTGCGCAAAGGGGCGGAGGATGCTGCCACGCACATTCAGCGTGACAGCGGATGCCGAGAACAAGACGCTGACGTTCAAACATTCCACGGAAGCCCGCGGACGCAACCGCGACAAGGACGACAAGTTCTATGCGCTGGTGCTGATGCCGGAGCTGAAAGATTCGGAATTGTATGAACTGGACACTCGCACCAACGAGGAGCCGGTAAGCATCACGCTGCCGCAAGAGTGGGACATGGACTCCATCAAAGTCTATGTGTTCGCTCTCTCAAAGGACGGGAAGATTGCGTCAGATTCCCGTTACCTCACCGTAGGTTAACGGAGTTCGTGCCGGTTCATCCCGGCATGAAAACACAAGAAAACGGGGGCGCGCCTTCTCCCATCAGGCGCATCCCCCGTTGCATGTATCGCTTGCGGGCTTTCCCCGCACGGCTTTTTATCTGTTTTTGAAAGCAGCGTCCATGTGGGCGGCTGCACGCCTGCCATCACCCATGGCAAGGATGACGGTGGCTCCGCCACGGACAATGTCGCCGCCGGCATAGAATTCCGGCAAGTTGGAACGCATCGTGTCCTCGCTTACCACTATCGTGCCTTTCTTGGAGATTTCCAGACCTGCCACGGCACGCGGCACAATCGGGTTCGGGGAAACCCCAACCGCAACGACCACCACGTCAGCATCAATCAGGTACTCACTGCCCGGCACAGGCACCGGACTGCGACGCCCGCTGGCATCCGGCTCGCCCAGTTCCATTTTCTGCACTTTCACCTGTTTCACATACCCGCGCTCGTCCTTGATGTATTCCACAGGGTTCGTCAGGGTAATGAACTCACACCCCTCTTCCTTGGCATGTTTCACTTCCTCGGCACGCGCCGGCATTTCCGCCTCGCTACGGCGGTAAACTATCATTGCACGCTCCGCGCCCAAGCGCCTTGCCGTACGCACGGAGTCCATCGCCGTATTGCCACCGCCGACAACAACCACGTTCTTGCCACGATAGACAGGGGTATCGGCAAATTCGTTGTCCGCCCCCATCAAGTTCACACGCGTCAAGTATTCATTGGAAGACAGCACGCCGTTGGCATTCTCACCGGGGATATTCATGAAACGGGGAGTTCCTGCCCCCGAAGCCACATAGAACCCTTGGAAGCCTTCGCGCTTCAGGTGCTCGATGTCCTCCGTCATGCCGACAATGAAATTGGTAACGAATTTCACGCCCATCCGCTTCAAGTTGTCGATTTCAACATCCACAATGTGGTTTGGCAAACGGAATTCCGGGATACCGTATTTCAATACGCCACCAATCTCATGCAACGCCTCGAACACCGTCACATCATATCCACGCTTCACCATGTCCCCCGCAAAAGAGAGTCCTGATGGACCAGAACCGATGACGGCTATCTTGATGCCGTTTGGGGCAGCGACTTCCGGCACGCTCATCTCTCCCGATTCCCGTTCGTAATCGGCAGCGAAACGCTCCAGATAACCAATGGCGACAGGCGCCTTTTTCATTTTCTGCAAGTAGAAGCATTTTGATTCGCACTGCTTCTCCTGCGGGCACACACGACCACACACGGCAGGCAACGCGCTTGTCTTTTTCAGCACGGCTGCCGCCTCCAGTATTTCTCCCCGTTCGATATTCTTGATAAAGCCCGGGATGTCAATGCCCACCGGGCAACCTTCCATGCAGGTCGGATGGGCGCAGTCCTGGCAACGGCGGGCTTCCCGCATCGCCATTTCCTTCGTCAGCCCGAGGTTCACTTCCAGGCGCTGGCTCTTGATGCGCTCTTCCGGACGGCGTTCCGGCATTACCACACGCTCAATTTCCGTCCGCTCTTTCGCCTTCATGGATTCGCGCAAGGCTTTCCGCCAATCGGCATCGCGGTCGCTTGCCACATCCTCGTGCGCATGCACGAACTCTTCCATCTTTTCCGTCTCGTCTTTCTTGAACCCGCCCAACCGGGAAATGATTTCATCAAAATCAATCTGGTGGGCGTCAAATTCCGGACCGTCCACACACGTGAAACGGGTCTTCCCGCCCACCGTCACACGGCAAGCGCCGCACATTCCCGTGCCGTCCACCATCAAGGCATTCAAGCTGGCAACAGTCGGTATGTCATACTTCCGGGTCAATTGCTCGCAGAACTTCATCATAATGGCAGGACCTATCGTCACACACAAATCTACTTTCTCCCGCTGGATAACTTTTTCCATGCCTGCCGTTACCACCCCTTTCTCTCCATAGCTGCCGTCGTCCGTCATGATAATCACTTCGTCCGAAGCTGCCCGGATTTCGTCCTCAAGAATAATCAAGTTTTTCGTGCGGGCTGCCAAGACGCTCACTACGCGGTTACCGGCTTCTTTGAATGCCCGTACAATCGGCAACAACGGGGCAACGCCTACACCGCCCCCACACGCCAATACAGTCCCGACCTTGCTGATTTCAGTCGGTTTGCCCAATGGTCCTACCAAATCGGTAATATAATCCCCTTCGTTCAAATCACAGAGCTTCGTGGAGGACACTCCCATTTTCTGGACAACAAGCGTAATCGTTCCCTTTTCTTCATCCGCGTCTGAAATAGTCAACGGCATGCGTTCACCTTTTTCACCAACGCGCACAATCACAAAATTGCCTGGTTTACGCGAACGTGCAATCAACGGCGCCTCCACTACGAGCTGCACCACACGTTCGGAAAAATACGTTTTCTTCAGAATCTTATTCATTGTCTTACTCATTTTCGATTCACAATAACGATTGCAAAATTACTCTCTATTTTCCATGAAACAAGGGTTTAACAGAAAATTAAACAAAAAACCGTACCTTTGTATCCCCATTAAAGAAAAACACAACAAAATAAACAGATATTGCGCCATGAACGACAATAGGAAAAAACGCATCAACGTGGTTTATTCCACCAATCCCGACTTCAGCTATGAATATGACCAAGAGGAAGCTCCTGCCACCCTTGCCCCGGAACGCCAGAATCTCCGCGTAGTGACGGACACCAAGCAACGCAAGGGAAAGACAGTGACTCTCGTGCAGGGATTCATCGGTTCTTCTGACGACTTGGAGACCCTTGCCCGCCTTCTCAAGAATAAATGCGGCACGGGAGGCTCTGCCAAGGATGGTGAAATCCTCATTCAAGGGGA
Source organism: Candidatus Odoribacter faecigallinarum (assembly GCA_019114285.1). Classification (GTDB taxonomy): domain Bacteria; phylum Bacteroidota; class Bacteroidia; order Bacteroidales; family Marinifilaceae; genus Odoribacter; species Odoribacter faecigallinarum. The sequence goes on along the minus strand of DXFT01000090.1, from coordinate 760 downwards.
CGTGAAAGAGAAGGTGCTTGCCTTGCTCCGCGATGCAGGATACCGTGTAAAGTAACCACACACACACTTTACACCCCCAAATTCCCTCTTCCTTCCCCAATGCCAATGAGAGGAAGAAGGGGGATAAATCGGAGTTGAAACGGCTTTGATACGGGAACAGAACGGGATCAGACCGTGAAAACGATGAAAGATGAACGATTAACGATAAAAATGATGTAAAGAGAAAAGAAAAAAGAAAAGCGGAGGAGGCTTGCATATCCATACAAACCTTCTCCGCTTCAAAAACTTATCCTGTTTATAGCCACTTCACCAAAGCAAAGTCTTGCCGGTGGGGCAATAAATTGTTTTTCGGATAAATACGTATTGCCAGCAGGAACAGTCCCGGAGCGTCCGCCGTAACATCAATATGGTAAGTGGCAATGCTGCCTTCTTGGGATTTCGGCTGGAAATCATGCTTCTCATAAATGGATGTCTTTCCGTCTTTCTGTTCCACGATGACCAATTCCACGCCCACTTCGTGCATATCCAGTTCCCCGATTTCCAACTTCACCTCGCCAACATAGGATTTACCCAAGGCAATCACTTGCTTGGAACGATTAGGCAAATCCAAAGACACCAACTCAATGTTATCCCATTCACGGGTCACTTTGCTCTTCCATGCCGTAATCTCGGATGCAAGCTTATAATTATCGGCTATCAATTTATGGTAGCGTTCCGACATGGGGAGATAGAACTGCCGTTCATAATCCTCCAGCATGCG
>DXFT01000012.1 GCA_019114285.1 Candidatus Odoribacter faecigallinarum | reverse complement strand
CATTTCTGTCGCGTCCTCCTCCATCACCACATTGACCTCCGTACGGTCACCTACCAATTCCTCCCGTACTTTCATGCCCAGCATGGAGAAGACCAGCGTGTAATTCCCTTCCGGCAAAGTCAGCGTGTACTTTCCGTCCATGTCCGTCGCCGTGCCCACTGTTGTACCTTTCAGCACCACGGCTACGCCAGGCAGGGGCGCACCGTTCCGGTCCTTAACCACACCGGAGATTTTCCTCTCCTCCGGCATTTGCTGCTCAGGACGGATAACTACCATATTATCCACAATCCGGAAAGAATAGCCATTCCCCAATACCTGGCGCAAGGCTTCTTCCAAGGATACGTTTTCACAAGCCACAGTAACTTTACGACGGGCTTCAATCTCCTGGTTGCTGTAAAAGAAATCCAGGTCTGTCTGTTTCTTAATCGCCTCGATGGCTTCCTGTCGCGTGGCATTCACCAAATCAAGGTTAATACTGTACGTTTGGGCGTATGTGCTCGCACTCACCCGCAACATTCCCAAGAGGAACAAAAAGAGTGTTAATTTCATGAACCTCCATTTTTTCTCATAAAAACTCATTACATTTGTACTTAAGTTGTTTAACATTTGCCGGGAAATGGCTGCAACCACTCCCGACGGTTTACAATCACTCTGGACGGCACCGCTGCAACGGTTGCCGTTTTTACTTTAATCGTTGGGTTGTCTTTCTAAATACTTCTATTTCATTGGCATTTGTTTTAAATTTTACATCTGTCGTTTCTTCCAATAAAGCGAGCACTTCCTGCAAGGATTTGTGCCGCATGATGACGCCCGTAAAGCGGTAATATTTCGCTGCCGGGTCAAAAAAGTCAAACTCCACATCATACCAGCGTTCCAATTGCCGCACAATGGCTTCCAAAGGCAAGTCGGAAAATACGAAACGCCCTTCTTTCCAATCCACGACATCCCTCAAATCCACTTGCCGCACCGACAAAGCCCCCTCTTCCAGCAGTGCCTGTTCTCCCGGCTCCAATATACATGCCTGCCGCGTGGCTGCATACGAAACCCGCACCTTGCCTTCCGCCAGGGTTGTCCGCAAGCATCCGTCATCCCCATAGACATTCATATTAAACTCCGTGCCCAATACCTCTACCTCCATCTCCCCGGCTTCTACCCGGAAAGGCATATCCATATTCCGCGCCACATCAAAATAAGCCTCGCCTTTTAAAAACACCCGCCGTTCCCTGCCTGCAAAATTGACCGGATAACGCAATTCCGAATCAGAATTAAGCCACACCATCGTGCCGTCTGCCAGGCGCAAGCGGTATTCACAAGAGCGTGGCACACTCAATACATTATATACCAACGTATCCGGCTGCATTTCTTGCATCGGACGATAAGCCATAAAACTTGAAGTATCCACCCATATCCGGGCGCTTCCTTCCCGAAGCCCCACGCTGTCCTGCAAACTTCTGACCTGCACGGTTTCTCCGTTAGCCAGGCGCAACATCACTTCATGCCGGGGGGCTTCCGCCACGACAAGGGGCTCCTTCCCGGTTTCCCGATGCAAGCCCCACCATGCAGCCACCGCCAAAGGCACGGCAAGCATCGCCGCTATCCCCCAACGCCAGAAACGCCGCCCCGCCTTCTGCTTCTTCAAGCCTTGCGCTGCTACCTCCGACCGCGCTATCGCCTCCCGGATTCGCTCCCACATCTTCTCTTCGTCCGGCAACGCAGCCTGCGCCCCGCATTTGTCTATTTCCCGGAGCAAATCCAACAATTCCTTATCCAGCACCCTGTCATCTCCTGCCAGATAATCGTTCAACCTTCTATATAAATCTTTATTATCTTCCATTGCCTGTTTGTTTCATAACTTCCCGGTGCCAGAACACCGGCTTCATCTATCAGACAGGCAAGCCCCCAAAAAGGGTGAAAGAAAAGAAGAAAAAATGCATCCCGACGAGCATTTTTTTTCAAATCGGGAATGCCCACAAAACTACATCATTCAATATAAGGCATATACATGGACAACAGCCAAAAGACCAAAGGCAGCTCCTTATCGTTAAATTCCTCCCTCAACTTGGCGTATGCATGCTTCACCTGGGTCTTCACCGTATTGACCGACACGTCTAAACGCTCCGCCACCTCCTTGTATTTCAACCCCTCCACACATGCCAGCACAAATATTTCCCGGCATTTTTCAGGCAAAGAATCAATAAAACGCCTCACCCGTTCCCGCAGCTCTTCCCGTTCATCCTCTTCCGGCAAGGAATCAACCGGTTCCCCGTCATCGGCATGCAACTGCTCGTAACGCTTCCGGACCTGCACATATTCCAAATGATTCCGGCAACGGTTGTCCACCGCCCGAGCCAAATATCCCGACACGGAATCTGTAATCTCCGTTTGCTCCCGCAGCTCCCAGAAGCGGATAAAAACCTCCTGCACAATATCCTCCGCAACCGCACTATCTTTGACAAATCCCAATGCACGCCAATACAGCGTCTCCATGTATTCATGGAAAAACTGTGCCAGCACCCCTTCATCTCCTTGCTGCATTTTCTTATATAGCTGCAATTCATTATCCATAGATTGCAAAATTAAACAAATATTCCAATATCCTCCACCAAAATATGCTAACTTTGCGCGATACATCGCAATAATTATGGAAAAGGTAGAGACACTCTTGTACAAAAAAGACTTGAATGCAGACGATTTGGCAACCCTCCTCTCCTGCACGGGAGAAGAAGAACGGAGCCTTTATGCCCGAAGCAAAGAAGTGCGCGACAACACCTTAGGCAACGGCGTATATATGCGGGGACTGATTGAAATCTCCAACCGCTGCATCAAAGACTGCCTCTATTGCGGCATACGCCGTTCCAACTCCCAAGCCAGGCGGTATGCCCTCAGCGAAGAAAACATACTGGACGCCGCCGCCTTTGCCCACCGCTACCGCTACGGGTCTGTCGTGCTCCAAGGCGGAGAACGCAAGGACGAAGCTTTCATCACCGGCATCGAACAGGTCGTCCGGAAAATCAAACAACTCAGCGAAGGCACCCTGGGCATCACCCTTTCCTTGGGAGAACAAAACGAGGACACCTACCGCCGCTGGCGAGAAGCAGGAGCCCACCGCTACCTGCTGCGCATCGAGACTTCCAACGAAGCCCTCTACCGGCAAATCCACCCCCGCGATGCCTTGCATGACTTCCACACCCGCTTGGAATGCCTGCGCTCACTCCAGCGATGCGGCTACCAGACCGGCACAGGCGTCATGATTGGCCTGCCGGGGCAAACCATCCGGGACCTTGCCCAAGACCTGCTCTTCCTGAAAGAAATGGACATCGACATGGTTGGCATGGGTCCCTACCTGGAGCACCATGAAACCCCGCTCTGGGAACAACGCCACCTCCTGTTGCCCCAGCGGGAACGCCTGCGCCTGGGCTTGCACATGGTCAGTTGCCTGCGCCTCCTGATGCCCGACATCAACATCGCCGCCACGACAGCCCTGCAAGCCATCGACCCGGCAGGACGGGAAAAAGCCCTGGAAATCGGAGCCAACGTCATCATGCCCAACATCACCCCCCTCACCAACCGCGCCGATTACCAACTCTATGAAAACAAACCCGGCATGGACGAAGGCGCCGAAGCCTCCACCGCCCGCCTTATCGAAAGCGTCCGCAACAGCGGCTGCGAAGTGCGCCTTGCCGCCTGGGGCGACTCTCCCCACTTCAGCCACCGCAAAAACAACTTATCTATTTGCAAATAAACCACATATATCAAACAACAACAAGACAGACTACCCCAGATTTCCCTATACATCCGCCGTCTTTCCGTCGGTGATTCTTCGGTACTCGTCCGACAAGTACCGAACGAGATGCGGGGGAGATACGGGGGAAGGTCGAAGCATCCATAGACCAACCCCAAGAGAATAGCAAGCGAATAAGGCAAAAAAGCACACACTGTCACTTCCTGGCGGAGAGGCTCCAGTTCCTTGTGTGTTTTCCTGAAAAAGATTGACTTGACCACATCAAAACCAGCGTTTACCACAAACGCAATTGATTACCAACATACCACAACACATTCATTAATCTCTAATCGTTCATTTTTAATCGTTTTCCCGGTCTATTCCCGTTCTGTTCCCGTATCATCTCCGGTTCAACTCCGGTTTATCTCCGGTTCAACTTTGGTCTATAGACCGGAGATGAGCTGAAGGTGAAGCAGGAATGAAGCGTTAGTGATACGGGAACAGGCTATGGGCAGCCTGCCAGCAAGGTTTGCCCCCACCCAGGCACGGACAAAGGGATGCCGCTTCCTGCAAACAGCCACGGCATCCCTACAAAGTCAAATCGCCGTGCTAATCATAAAAGTCGCAGCGACAGCCACAATCGCATACAACTCAGGGAACACGGCAAGTATCAGGGTCTTGCCGAAAACATCGTAACCAGCCCCGATTTCAATGATGCCATTGGCACAGACCTGCCCCTGCCGGATGGCGGAAAAAAGGCAAACCAAGCCCAATGCCAGCCCTGCCCCGAATACCGCTGCCGCCTGCAACCAGGTGATTTCAGGGGTCAATACATCCTGCAACAAAAAGAAGCCCAGGAAGCCGTACAACCCTTGCGTGCCCGGAAGCGCGCACAACACCATATAATTACCGAAAGCCTCATCGTTTTTCTTCAATGCGCCTAACGTGGCGTTCCCGCCTATTGTCACGCCGTATGCACTGCCAATACCGGATAAGCCCAACATCAAACCGATGCCAATGTAAGCCAAAATAATCTCATTCATGATTTTCTATTTTAAATTGTTTGTAATTAATAATTTCCCATTGTTATCGCTTGCTGAAAGGACGGTATTTTTTTCCCCCGCCCTCAAAGCCTGCATTTTTATAAAATTCCACAAAGGTCAGGCGCATCGGATGCACAAATGACCCCAGGCAAGCCATAAATAAATTCACGCCATGCCCGAATACCAGAATGACCAGCATCAATATTTGTTTCAGGACAGGGATGTCCCCGCTCATATTCAATGCCAAATCATTGAATACCAATCCCAGCACCGCGCTTGAAATCCCCAAGGCAAACAGACGGATATAGGAAAGCGTATCCCCCAACAGTCCGGTGACCATGTTGTAAGTATCCCAAATCCCTGCCCCTACATTGACCAGGACATTCCGATGCAAATTATTGAACACAAATACCAGCAATCCGGCAACGATGAGTATGGCGTAAGCCGGTACCGCCACGTCATACCCTTGGGAAGAGAGCCAGTAGCAAGCCCCGCCTCCCAAAATGGCAACCAGCCAGCCTATTGTCGATAATGCCGCCGGCAAGCCGAATTGTTTCCAAAGGTTCGCGACTTTCAAGCACATCCCAAAAACAATTTGCAGCACACCTATTACCAGTGCCAGGTTAAACAATTGCTGGGAATCGAGCATATAGGCTTTAAAGCGTTCCAACCAAGCCACTTTGGCATCCAACAAGGATATGCCGAAGAAGGTGCCTCCGACCATTCCCATCACGACAGTGGAGAAGCCCAGCCATTGCGCCAATGACAGGACAGGGCGAAAGGAGGGTTTGGCTTTAAATTTGTACAAAGTAACCGCCAGAAGTATCAGCAAACCGTAGCCCGCGTCTCCCAAACAAAAGCCGAAAAACAAGACAAAAAAAGGAGCAAAAAAAGGCGTCAAATCGATTTCCCGGTAATCCGGCAAGGAATACAGTTCGCCAATAAATTCAAACAGCCGGGCAAAAGAATTGTTCTTCAACAAAATCGGCGGCCTGTCTTCCGGCGACGGTTCCTTCCATTGATAAACCACATCCTTGCCCGCAAGCCAGGCGTCCATATCAGCCTTATTGGCTTCCGGCACCCACCCTTCCAGGGCAACCACCTTTTCTTCCAGCAATTGCCGGGAAGCATCGCGGACTTTCAGCATGTCCGTGGATTCCAATATTTCCGTCCGGATGCCCGCCAGGTAACCGACAGACAGGGCTGCGGCTTCAGTAAGTGCCTTTTCCAGCAGTGCCTGGCGAGCCTGCATCTCAACTTCCTGCTGTTCAATTTCCTCCAAGTCCATCGCCGGAAAGTGGACAACGTCCGCCTCCGGTCCTTGCCCCGCCTGTTGAGGCATGACCGTCACAAAATAGGTCACTCCCTTTTCAACATGAATGACAAAGGAATTGAACTGCGTTTCCCATTCCGGCAAGTATTTCCGCGATGCCACTGAATAAAAGCGCAATTCCCAACCGGCTTTTTCCAATGCCGCCATTTGTTCGCGCGGCAATTTACCCCAAGGGGCATAAACAGCCGCCTCTTTCTCCAAAGCCGCCAGCCGTTGCTTTATTTGCTCTACTTCCTTGAAACGGTTTTCCAAAAAAGAAATGACCTCCCCGTCCGTGACCTCTTCTTTCAGGATGTTATCCATCTGAAACAGCCGGCAATAAAAAAGGAGCCTGTCCCGTGCCGATGATGCCTGCTCCCACTGCAAGGCTTGCCCCTCCGGCAAACAGGCATTTTCCCGGCTCCTTTTAACAAAAAGCCTGGAAATCTCATTTACCTGCCGAAGCAATACAAGTTTTTTGCCCAACTCAACATTCTCTGCCGACTTCTTCTTGTCCTCGTAAATATGAAGCACCCCTCTCCCGCGAAGTTCTTCGACAAATGACGAATAATCCTTATAAAACACCAATAAGGACAGATGTTGCATCGGTTGTATCATGGCTCGTCCTCCATCGTTTTTCGGTTTTTCACAATCTTCTGCGCTGATTTGGAAAGATTATCCTCATCCTCCAAAAAACGCTTGATTTTACGGATAGCTTCCTGAAAGCCGGGAATCTGCACCTTCTCATAAAGGTTTACCTTTTGGGTGGTCTTTTTCCGCGCATAATCAAGCAATTCCATCTTCCGCACATAGCACTCCCGCTCTAAGACGATATACAGGACATCCTGCACATATTTCAGCCCGTCAAGCAACCAGTTCGGAGCATTGAACAAACTGAAATCCTTCACTTCATACTCCACTTTTTCCAATACGGGAATCCGCACCCCCGCGATTTTCTTCACCCCCATACGGACATCCTTTATGCCAAGGACATCAGGCACGTATTCATTATAGAGCCGTAACATCTCCCGCATCGCCTCAAGCGTCTGCATCAGCCGTGCGTCAAACTCATCAGCCTGTTCCTTTGCCCTTTTCACTTCGGAACGCAAGGCAGATTCCTTGTTTTTTATGGTAGGCAAAGCCCGCACACGCACGTTGAGCTGTTTCTCAAGCTGCTGAAGCGAAGTCTTATTATATTGAAACTGAATAGCCATACCGCATGCACTATTTTATGTCTTTACCATATTCATTGACAATTTCCTCCTTGATTCCCAATTCCGAACGGTTAAAATATTTCCCAAACAATTCCCAAGCCTTGTCCAGCATGCGCTCCATATCCATGTTCACATCAATAGCCAACAAATCACGGGAATAATCCTTTGCAAACTCCAATGTGCGCCGGTCGTAGTCCGTCAATTCAAACCCGTTCTCCAATTTGGTGCGGGCATTGGCAGCATCCGCATACAGACGGACGGCGGCATTCATCACTTGCGCATGGTCTTTGCGTGTCCGCTTGCCAATGACCAATTGTTTCAGACGCGACAAACTCCGGAAGGGGTCCACAATCACTTTGCCTATTTCTGTATCTTTCCGCAGGAACAACTGCCCCTCGGTGATGTATCCCGTATTATCCGGAATGGCATGGGTAATGTCACCACCGGAAAGCGTG
>DXFT01000089.1 GCA_019114285.1 Candidatus Odoribacter faecigallinarum | reverse complement strand
AGGACATCACGGAAATTCTTAAAGAGAGCGCCCACAAGATGAACAAGTGTGTGGTGGTCGTTACTCACTCCAATGAGCTGGCGAAGCAGGCCGATGTGGTGTTCCGGCTGAAGAAGGGTGAGCTGCAGGTGCTGGAGCGCATTGACGATTCCCCAGCACAATCACGATCTCGCAGAAATAATACCCCTCGCAGTGAAAGGAGGACGCATTGATGGAGATGGACAACAATTCAATCACAAAGCCCTCGAAAAAAGGAACTATCCTTTCCGCAGTATTTTATGTTTTTGCGGTGGTGTTGCTGATTACAGCTTTTGTTTCCCTGGCAGCCTGCCACCAAAATATCTCCCGGCAGCTTGAGCAGGGCGTCCCTGTGCAGGGAAATGAACTGGCTATTGTGAACCTCTATCTTACAAGCTGTGTGCAGTATTTCGCCTTTGCCGTCGCCATGGTGTTTTGCGGCAAGGCAGCCGCCAAGGTGCTGGCGACCCAGAGCGAAGCGCCGGTACAAGTCACGCCCTATATGCTCAATTCCCCGGCAGCGGCCACCGGTTCCGATTATGCCGAGGAAGTGGAGCCGGAGGATGACGATACGGATTTCGAGGCTTGGGGCTTCCGGGAAAAGGAAGAATAAATAAAAAAGACATGCCGGCAGGCTTGCAGAGCAGCAAGCCCTCGGCCATGTCTTGAAAACAGGAGAATGGAGGTGGTTCCCATGCAGCAAACAGAATGGGTTTATTGCCCCGTCTGCGGGAACAAAACTCGTGACCGAATCAGGGAGGATACGGTTTTAATCAATTATCCTCTCTACTGCCCAAAGTGCAAACGAGAGAGCTTGATTCAGGCGAAACAACTACATATCGTTGTCATCAAAGAGCCAGACGCATAGACGCAGAGCCGATGAACCTGTGAGAATTTCCCACGGACATCGGCTCTTTTTCACTCTTTGGGCTGGCTGTCCAAGGCTGCCCTAACTGTCGCCTTGATGATCTGCATAGAACGCTCATCGCAGTTATACAGCATACGGACAAGGCTTTCCATTTCAGAATCCTCAATCTGCTTTTCTGGGAAGAAAATCTGATCGGGTAAAATGGACAGCTCCCGAATCAACTTGTACAGGATGTCGTAGCTGGGCTTTTTGCCTTCGTTCTCGATACGATATATAAATCTTTCGCCTACTCCGACTTTGGCGGCCAGATCTTCGACCGTAATATCTGCTTTTATGCGGGCATTCTTGATGATCTCGCCAAGCGTTTCATGTTTACTCTGCACCTACAGTTCACCTCTCTTTCTATTTTACAGATTTATGCCAGATTTATAATGGCATAGCAGTTCAAATTTTAGAGAACTGACAGTGCAGAGAAAAGTGAACTGACACGAATTGCATAGATGGCCCTGCCAATAAAAAAAACGAGGTTTTGGCAGGGTGGTTTGTCATGCCCATCCCTCCAGACCACGTTTTGGCCTGGAGGGATATTTCATGCGTTGGTCATCCTGCGCACCGCTGCTCATTAGAAGCAGCGAGTATGATTCTATGTCGTAGGCCGCCTGCTTGACGGTGTACGGTCAAAAAAACTTCCCGTTTTTCAACGGGATATTATGCCTTTCATACTGAACCATCATGCCATGATTTACACGAACTAAAAGGAAACGCACTTGCTGTTGGGGCTGTTGTCCCATTCTGCAGGTGCGTTTTTCTATATAGAGGAACCCCATCATTCCCACGTTGTAGGGGGCCGCCCGACCAGTCTGAATTTCTCGCAATTCAGACTGATCGGAGGTAAAACAGCGTGGACGCTGATAAAAAAAGAATATGGATTCGCGGCCAATATGTCGAGGTCACGGATGAAGTGTACCGGGCCTATATGCAGGGCGACCGGAAAATGCGCTATTTTGAGAACGATTTGAAAACCGAGCGGTTCGTTCTCGGAAAGGAGGGCCAAGTGGTGCAGATCATCCCCAGCCGCGAAGATTCTTTGGATCGGCTGGTGGATGAAAATGCCCAGCAATTCTCCGATGAGCAGGAAAGTGTGGAGAGCGTGGTGCTTCACAAGCTGGAAGTGGACAGGCTACATACCGCGCTTTCCCTGCTTACCCCAGAAGAACGTGCGCTGATCCAGGCGCTGTTCTTTGAGGAAAAGACAGAACGGCAATATGCAGACGAGCTTGGCGTATTCCGCAATGCTGTTCATGTTCGGAAAATGAAGGTCCTTAAAAAGCTCAGGGCTTTGTTGGAAGGCTCCATAGAGAAACCCTGATTATCCCAAAGAACCTATAAGTACGGGAAAATCCCTGACCCGGCCACCCCTGCCGGGCCGGGGATTTTGCTTGTTGGGGCATATCCCCAAACCCCTGTTTTTATCCAGCAAGTTTACAATCTCCCTTTTCAAGATAGGTAGTGACGGTCTGAACTCCGTCGCTTTCACCAAATAGCGTGTCCTAACTTGAGAACAGCCGGACTGGATACCACAGAGGGTATAAAACAGCGTAAATTTTTAGCCAGAGGTGACTCTGGTTACTTGTCATGCCATGCCTTGCGGAAAACATTTTTGTATTTTATAATGATAGAAAATAATGATATTGATTGTGATGCAACAGCAGAAACAGAAGCTGAATTACCGACGGGTGGCTAAAAAGCACCGTTCTTGTAGCCACATTTCGGCTTTGTGTTCCCGGTTGCAAACTATGAATAGCATTTGGAGGTATGTATGAGGAAGTGTCTTCGTTGTAATTGTAATATGATTGAAAATTATGATGCAAAGGTTGAGGGAGGTGCATACGGTTTAAAGATAACAAAGCAAGGAATTTTCAAAGATAATCTTGGCAAGGTTCATGCCGCTGTATGTCCTGAATGTGGGTATCTTGAATTCTATCTTGAAGATACCAAAAAGATAAAGGAATAGGTAGGTATGGATAAGGAGGAGATGTTATGAGAAAATGGAAGGGGTTAGTGCTATCTGTTTGCATCATTTTATATCTTTCCGCATGTGGTAACAACGACACAGTAAATGATGAAATACCTGAAAACTTTACTGTAGGAATAATTTGTACCAGCGGTTCAGAGAATAACAGCAGTATCCTATACTTTGACGAAAACTTAAATCAAACAGGTGTAACCTATTATCCATATGCGACAATGGGAGAAAGTTTTTACAGTCCCGTAGTTTATGAGCAGTCTCTGTATGTTGTACCTCAAGGACAAGCAAATAAAAAAGACGAGAAGGTTATTCTTCAACAAGATTTAGAAACATTCGAAATTCAGAATTATTCTTTGGAGCAGATTGCTATATACGGCCTAAGTGTAGATTCATCAGCTATTTATGCGGTCAATAATATGAACGGGCAATCTTTTGTGAGCAGAATTGACAGAACAGATAGGACCGTAAAAACCGCCGCATACGATGACCTATACATTTCCATTGTATATTCATATCAAGATAGATTATATGCTTTTTCAAGCCAAAGCACGCCGTCTGGAATGAAAGGAACTTTGCACTGTCTTGACCCTATCACACTGGAAGAACTCCACAGGATCGATATTTCTGAATTTGGATGCGATGTTTATTCCGTGACAGGTGTTGGCGATATTTTGTATTTTGTGCCAATGGTAACGGCACAAGACACATTCAACCAAGTTGTATGCGCCTACGATATTTCTACCGAAGAAATTAGCGCAATAAAGTTTTCGGACGATGTCTTTCACATTTTAAATGTTGATGATAAGCTATATGTTACGCATGGGAATTTAGTGACTGGTGAGGGGACGGACTTGTCTACCTATGAAATTGCCACTGAAAAAGTTAGCACATATGATTTGGGTATGTGGCCCCAACAAATCAAAATTTACGGAAATGACCTTTATGTTTTGGGAGCAGGCAACGTTGTAAAGTTCAATATACAGACGATGGAGAAACAAGCTGAGGTAAGTATCCCGTTGGGAGATGGCTATTATCTGTCAGGAATATTTTCTCATTGAGACTTTCAGCAGACATATAAAGATGGGCTGTTTCAATTTTGAGGCAGCCCATCTTTTATACCTTTGATGTGTAAATATACAATGGTTTCTGGATTTTAGTCTCCGGGAACACAAAAGGGAATTGGGGGATAATTTTAAGAAGACTTCCCAAATTTTGAGGCGGAACCTTTCTTTGTCTATATTCACCAATAGATTTCAATTTCCCTTGAGATCACTACCTTCCTTGAAAAGGGACTTTACAATTCAGCTATTCCAAAATGGGGCCAATTATAGTATAATAAAATTAAGAGAAAATCAGGATTTTACGAAACACCCGTTCTAAGAAAGGAGCCTGATTATGAGCATATTTGAAATAGTTCTTACTCTTATAATTTCTTTGGGAGCAGTAATATGGGGCGTGAACATTTATAACCAAAAAGGCACTTGGTTTCTTGCTGGCTGGAATACCATGAGAAAAGAAGAAAAGGAAACCTACAATGAAGAAGCGATGTGCCATTTGTTTGGAAGATGTGTTGTTTTTTGCGGAATAGGTGCGTTCCTATTGTTGTACGGCAGCTTTAATTATAATGATGTTATTTTATGTATTGGACTCGGAATAGTGGCGGTAATGGTCATTTTATCAATTATAATACCGAAGATAAATCCCAAAAAATATCGGAAATAACATTTAATGAAAACTATTCTTAGGCCATCTTTTGACCAACACAACACGAACTTTCAAAACTAAATATCAGCCGCCCACCGGCGGCACCACCGAGCAGGAAATCTTTGAAAGGTTTCCTGCTTTTCTTATGCCATTTTTAGAAAGGAGGGCTGCCGATGGCAAGTCTTAGGAACATGGTATCGGAATATCAAGATGACCTGTGGAACGGCATTGCATGGCTGGTACTCTAACGTGTACAGCAATGCCGTTCCTGTTCGGAAAATGAAGGTCCTCAAAAAACTTAAAAAAATTTTGGAATAATCGTTGTGCAACCTCTCACCCTCAACGGCAAATAGGGTGAGAGGTTCTTTTTATGGCCTCACGGCACCTTGAAAACTGCATACCCATTCATCAAGCACATTCCCGCTGCTTTGGCGAAAGCCAAAGCCCAGGTAGCGGCTGCGCGGTGATCTGCCGGGAGAAAACAACGAGACACCACCGAAAAAAGAAATTGTAGGTCTTTGGTTTGTTCTTCCCGGCAAGGAGCGAGAAACAGCAGGCTGCCAGTACCGGGCGGCTCCCGGTACGGCCATGACCAGCAGCGGAGCGATACTCCCGTCCAGCCTAACGTCCGAGCGTTGAAGCGGTTTGCCGCCGTGATCCGTCGCAGGCAATGGGGGCGGTTGCGTGAGAACCACGCGAGGGGTGAGATTCCCCGTGGAGCTGGTGAGCTGCCAGCCGTTTGATGACTTCCCACCACGGTGCTTCGGGGTGTCGAGGACAAATAGGAGCACCTTTGAAATACGGGCCGTACAGCAGGACGGGCCAATGAAAACAAGAGGATTGTTTTATCTCTCCCCGGCCTTCATTCGTTCTGCTGTCCGGCTCTACATAGGCGGCATCAGCCGCCTGCATTTCAAAGGGAGGTCATAAAGCATGAACAGAACATATCATCGCGGCGATATGTACTATGCCGATTTGGGCCGGGGAATCGGCTCCGAGCAGGAAGGTTATCGCCCGGTCCTGATTATTCAGAATGATACTGGAAACAAGCATAGCCCCACGGTCATTGTGGCAGCCATATCCAGCAAAGTGGACGCCAAGGCCAAGCTGCCTACCCATTACCTTCTCAAAGCAGAGAACGGCCTGGAGCTGCCTTCTCTGGTGCTAATGGAGCAGCTCCGCACCATTGATAAAAGGCGGCTGGAAACGTACATCGGACATCTGGAGGAACAGCATATCCGCCGACTCAACCGCGCCCTGGCTGTCAGCGTGGGATTGATCGAAGAAACACCCCCAAATTTAATCATGTGCCTTTGTCCGGCCTGTGCCAACAACTTCTACGGCACAGGCTCTTATTATTTGCGCAGGGTTCACCCTGGCCGGGTGGAAAAGGACATCTGCACCTACTGCGGCCAGCGGCCTGGTTTTGATTATGAAGTAGTAAAAAAGAAGGAAAGGAAGTGAAGATTGGATATGGAAAAGCTGATTACTCGTAAGGAGGCGGCAAAACTGTTGGGAATCAGCCTTGCCACGTTGGATGAAGCCAGAAACAGTGGCTTGATTTCCTATATTCAGTATGTGCCGAATGGGTGCGTATATTTCACTTCTGCCTACCTTCAGGAATATGTAGCTAAATGCACCTATCGGGCAAAACCTGTGGAAAAGAAAGCAACCTACCGAAATGTGCGAGGAAACAAATCGCACCTTTGAGCAGATCGTGTGGTTTTGGTAAAACAAAGATACAACACTGATTGCATTTGGAGGTAGAAAAATGGCAGCAAAAAGAAAACGAATTCCCAGGTACAGCAAAGTCCAGATAAATGGGCATGAGTATTACAAAACAGATATTGAGGACGCAGATGGCAAACGGGTGATTCTTTACGGAAAAACCCGCGAGGAAGTTTACGATAAGGAAATGGCAGCTCTTGAGCAAATCGACAACGCCACATTCCGGCGTAAATCCCCCACGGTTGCCGAGTATTGTGAAAAGTGGCTGCTGATGCAGTCCGTCCATATCCGCGCCACCACATTGATTGATTATACATCCAAGGTGCGGCGGCATATTATCAAGGA
>DXFT01000088.1 GCA_019114285.1 Candidatus Odoribacter faecigallinarum | reverse complement strand
AATATATTAGAGGTTGACGGAATTGGAGAGGTCGTGTTTTATCCAGTTATTCGGGCTTATATAGAAGGGTTGAATGTCACAGCTCAAAAAGATTTTGCCTTAGTTGATTTAGGGCAAACAGGAATCCAGATAGCAGTCTTCCGTGACGGTTTATTGGAATACGACTCTTACTTGCCTTTGGGAATGCGTGCGATTGACAAAGACATTATGGCGGCTTTTGGGATAAAGGTAGAGCAGGCAAAAGCATTGAGGGAAGCAGAAGGACAGGCATATCGAGCACTTTGTAAAAACAAGAAGGTGCAAATTCCTGATACTCGTTTGTCTTTGGATAGTCGTGATTTGGCAATGGTGATTCAATGCCGTGCAGAAGAATTGCTTGAGGGGGTAGTTTATCTTTTGCAAAAATGGCGTTTTACTCCTTCGGATGGGGAAATATGGCTTGCTGGAGGAGGGGCTTATCTTCAGCATATTGACATACTTTTACAACATTTGTCAGGGCATGTCGTGAAAAAAGCCGTAGTATCAGGGATGCAAGCCGCCAAGCCGGAGGTGTTGCAGATGCCGGAATATGCAGTGGCATTGGGCTTGCTGTTGTGTGAACCGGATAGTCTTGCTGCGACTTCTAACGAATCGTCTGTTAAGAAAATAATTAGAAGTTTTTTTGGAATCTGACCCCTTTTTTGTGATTGTACCTTTTAAGAATTTAAGATTGAGTTATGGAAATAGATGACGGAGGAATATCATTGGTGATAAATGATCAACCCCAGGAAGAATCAATCATTAAAGTGATTGGTGTTGGGGGAGGTGGAAGTAATGCAGTGAATCACATGTATGAACAAGGTATTCATGGTGTGGAATTTGTTGTATGTAATACAGATATACAGGCTTTGCGCCAGAGCCGGGTGAAAAACCGTATCCAGTTGGGGAAGGAGCTGACAGAAGGGCTTGGAGCGGGTAGTAATCGGGAGCGAGGAAAAGGAGCGGCATTAGAAAGTATAGATTATATTGATTCTATTTTGCGGAATAAAACTAAAATGGTTTTTATTACTGCAGGTATGGGTGGGGGGACTGGAACGGGTGCAGCTCCGGTAATTGCTTCACGGGCAAAAGAATTGGGGATTTTGACAATAGCTATTGTGACTTTGCCTTTCAGTTTTGAAGGGAAACGAAGAATAGAGCCTGCTATGGTAGGAATTGACGAATTGGAACAACAGGTGGATGCTCTTCTGATTATTAATAATGACCGTTTGTTGGAGATTTATGGGAATTTGAAATTGTCTGAGGCTTTTGCCAAAGCTAATGATGTATTGGCGATTGCGGCGAAGAGTATAGCAGAAATTATTACTGTGCGGGGAAAAGTCAATGTGGATTTTGCTGATGTGAAGAGTGTCATGGAAAATAGCGGGGTTGCGTTAATGGGAGCTGCAGAGGCTGCAGGTGAAAATCGTGCACTTGAAGCCTTGGAAAATGCATTGGTTTCTCCTTTGTTGAATAGCAGTGATATTCGTGGTGCTTCGAATGTGTTGTTGAATATGTTGTATGGCGATAAGGAAATTCTTGGTAAGGAGCGGAAATTAATTACCGATACCTTACAACAGAAGGTGGGGCGGAATGTTAATTTGATATGGGGAATAGGTAGAGACGAGACTTTGGGTGATAAGTTGCGGGTTTCTGTGATAGCGACAGGATTTAATCGTAATCGGAATATTAACCCCAAAAATGTACAAGGAGCTTCTTCTCGTAAAGTGCAATTTAGAGTGGAGGAAATTCCGGAAGATTTGGAAATGCAAATCACGGATTCTGGTGAAGAGGAAAGGAAAGCACGGGAATATAGACAAAGGCAGGAGGAGAATAAGTTGCGGAAGGCGCGACAGCCGGAAAAGCCACGTCCTGCTGCCCGTCCTTCTGTTCAAGGAAAGAATGCCGTACCGGATACAGATACTTGGTTGAAACGTAAATTTGGAAATATAGATTCTTTGTTTGATTAAATCGAAAATGCCATGATTAATTTCAATTTAAATGAACAGACTCCGAATATTATCAAAGTCATAGGTGTTGGTGGAGGTGGAGGTAATGCAGTAGAATACATGTATGAACAGGGAATCTATGCGGTAGATTTTGTGATTTGTAATACGGATCAACAGGTATTAAAGAATTCTCCAATTCCCAATAAGATATTGATGGGAGAAGAGTTAACGGAAGGTTTGGGAGCCGGTAATAATCCACAAATAGGACGTCAAGCTGCAGAAAATAGTAAGGATAAACTCGTTGATATTTTATCCAAAAATACAAAGATGGCTTTTATAACTGCAACTTTAGGAGGTGGTACAGGTACAGGAGCGGCTCCTGTAGTAGCGGAATTAGCTCAAGGCTTGGGGATTTTGACAGTGGGTATTGTTGCTGTGCCGGAACGTTCTGAGGGAGAAAAGCGAGTTTCCCAAGCAGCGGAAGGGTTGAAAGAGTTAAAAAAGCATGTAGATTGTCTGATTGTTATTGATAATGAAAATATTAGTCGTATTTACGATGAACTTCCCGTTTCTGAAGGATTTAATAAAGCGAATGAAGTATTGAATACTGCAGCCAAGGGTATCGCTGAAATCATTACTTTGCCGGGTTATGTCAATGTTGATTTTGCTGATGTGAAAACAGTCATGACAGACGGCGGAGTGGCAATCATGGGGGCGGCAACGGCTTCAGGCGAAGGACGGGCAACTCGTGCTATTTCCGAAGCCTTGGAAAGCCCTTTGTTGAATAATAGTGATATACTGGGTGCACGGGACATTCTTTTGAACATTACTTCAGGAACAGAAGAGGTGACGACCAATGAGATGACAGAAATAACTTCTTATATTTTACGCAAGGTTGGAAATAACGCAGCGGTGATATGGGGAGTAGGGACGGATATGAATCTTGGTGATGCACTTTCTGTTACAATTATTGCTACTGGTTTCCCTGAAACGGAAATCGACTTGATGCGTGAAGGTGTTCAGGATAGGAAAGGAAATGAAGAGATTATCCTGACGGAAGGGGAAGTCCTTTTGCGTCCGGATTTGTCTGAGGCGCAGATTAGAGAATTGGAAGAAGTGCCGGCATACGAAAGAAGAGATTTGAGAATTAATTGAATAGATAAACGCGGCTGAATAGAGCCGCATGAATGATTAGATGGAAAAATTTAAAGAATTAGGTTTAACGGGAGAAATCCTAAAAGGAATTGCGGATTTGGGGTTTGAGCAGCCTACTCCGATACAGGAAAAAGTAATTCCGGTTGTTTTGGAAGGAGAAAATGATTTAGTGGCTTTGGCTCAGACAGGTACAGGTAAAACTGCAGCTTTTGGCTTGCCTTTGTTGCAAAAGTTGGATACATCCTGCCGGGATGTACAAGTCTTGATACTAAGTCCTACACGTGAATTATGTATGCAGATAGGGAAAGATTTGCAAAATTATTCAAAGTATTGCCCCGATATAAAAGTAATTTGTGTGTACGGAGGTACAGATATTCGTCGCCAGATGAAGGATATTGCGAAGGGATGCCATGTGTTAGTGGCAACTCCCGGACGTTTATGCGATTTGATTAAACGTGAGGCTGTTTCTATTGGAAATGTATGGGCGGTAGTGCTCGATGAGGCAGATGAAATGCTTAATATGGGCTTCAAGGAAGATTTGAATTTTATTTTGGACGAAACTCCCGAGGCGCGCAAAACTTATCTGTTCTCGGCGACAATGCCGCGTGAAGTAGAACGCATAGCGAAGACTTATTTACGTCATCCGCAAGAAATTTCTACAGGTAAAAAGAACCAGGGTGCGGATACCGTGACGCATGAATATTACCAGGTACGGGCAAAAGACTGTTATGAAACTTTGCGCCGGGTAATTGACTGTGCCCCGGACATGTATGCCATTATTTTTACCCGTACTAAAGTTGATGCCCGTGATATAGCCCGTAAATTGCACAAAGATGGCATAGATTGTGATGCGTTGCATGGTGATTTAAGCCAGGCACAGAGGGATGACGTGATGGAGCGTTTCCGTTCCAAACGATTAAAAGTGCTGGTGGCGACTGATGTTGCCGCGCGTGGCTTGGATGTGGACAACCTGACCCATGTTATCAATTACAACCTCCCGGAAGATATAGAAAGTTATACGCATCGTAGCGGGCGTACCGGACGTGCTGGACGGGAAGGCATTTCCGTGGCAATTATCAATTCCAGGGAAAAAGGTAAGTTGCGCCGCATTGAAAAGACAATAAAGAAAGAATTCCAATACCGGGAGGTGCCAGGAGGTGAAGAAGTCTGTCGCGCCCAATTGCTTTGGTATGCAGATAAAGTCTTGGCAGCAGAACCGAAAGAGACTTTGGTTAAGTATCAAAACGAGTTGTATGAGAAATTTGAGCATCTTACCAAAGAAGAATTGCTCCAGAAAATCCTTTCTTATGAATTTGGCAAACTTTTGAAAAAGTATGCTGATGTGGAGGATTTGAATCTGCCAGAAAATGAACGTGGGGATAAGAAACGTGATATTAAAGCTAAAAAGGAGTCTAAAGCAGAGGAAATTTCTGCCCAATTTACAACTTTTACTGTGAATGTAGGTAGGGAAGATGGTTTTACTCCTCGTGATTTGCTCACTATTATAAATGAAAATGTTCCTCGTAAAGGTTTGGAGATAGGTTCTATTCGTGTTTTTGAAACGAATACCAAGTTTGAAATAGACCTCGGTGGCTTGCAACGTTTCGCGTCTTTCTTCCGTAACGTTAGTTTCAACGGTCTGCCTTTTATTCCTGCCGAAGTCAAAGACCGTTATGGACGTGGCAAAGACCGTGAACGCGAATCTTTCGGTAGGCGTCGTGATTCTGAACCCCGTTGGCGGTCAGATAAGAAACGAGCTGATAAAGGTAAGCGTGGACGTTTCTCTGAAAAGAAAAAAGGCATGGGCAAAACACCTCGTGCCCGTAAAAAAAGATAGTTGTCCAAGAGAATAAAAAAATAGAAGCCGGCCACAAAGTAGTTTGGGTCGGCTTCTTTAATTTTATTGGTGTTATCACTTCACTTCCTCAAAGTCAACATCCGTTACCTCCTGGTCTTTGCCATTGTTTGGGTTGGCATTGGTATTGGATTGTTGCTGTTGTTGTGCACCGCTCTGTTGTTGTGCTTGAGCGTTGTACATCTCTTGAGAAGCAGCTTGGAATACGCTGTTCAATTTGTCGATGGCACTGTTGATGCGGGCGACATCTTGAGCTTTATGGGCGTCTTTTAATTCCTGAAGTGCAGATTCAATCTGACCTTTCTTGTCAGCAGGCAACTTGTCGCCAAATTCTTTCAGTTGTTTTTCCGTCTGGAAAATCATAGAATCCGCCTTGTTGATGGTGTCCACCCTTTCCTTCTCTGCCTGGTCGGCAGCAGCATTGGCAGCTGCTTCGTCCTTCATCCGCTTGATTTCTGCTTCTGACAAACCGGAAGATGCCTCAATACGGATAGATTGCTCTTTGCCGGTAGCTTTGTCCTTGGCGGAAACGTTCAGAATACCGTTGGCGTCAATATCGAAAGTCACTTCAATCTGAGGCACTCCACGCGGGGCTGGCGGTATGCTGTCCAAATGGAACCGTCCGATAGTTTTGTTGTCCCGAGCCATAGGACGTTCGCCTTGTAGAATGTGGATTTCTACAGAAGGCTGGTTGTCGGCAGCTGTAGAGAATACCTCTGACTTTTTGGTCGGGATAGTCGTATTGGCGTCAATCAATTTGGTCATTACGCCTCCTAAAGTCTCAATACCCAATGACAGCGGGGTTACGTCCAGTAACAGCACGTCTTTTACTTCTCCCGTCAAAACACCGCCTTGAATGGCTGCTCCAACTGCTACTACCTCGTCCGGGTTTACGCCTTTGGAAGGTACTTTCCCGAAGAAATCCTGTACTTTCTGTTGAACTGCCGGAATACGGGTAGAACCGCCGACCAAGATAACCTCGTCAATATCGGAAGCCTTCAATCCGGCATCAGCCAATGCCTTGCGGCAAGGCTCGATGGTTGCCTGAATCAAACTGTCACACAATTGTTCGAATTGTGAACGGGTCAATGTGCGTACCAAGTGTTTTGGAATTCCGTTTACCGGGAAAATATACGGTAAATTGATTTCCGTGGAGGTAGAGCTGGACAATTCAATCTTTGCCTTTTCAGCAGCCTCTTTCAAACGCTGGTGAGCCATCGGGTCTTTACGGATGTCCACGCCTTCGTCTTTTTGGAACTCATCTGCCAGCCAGTTGATAATCTTGTCATCAAAATCATCACCGCCGAGATGGGTATCGCCATTCGTTGATTTTACTTCAAATACACCATCACCCAATTCCAGAATGGAGATATCGAACGTACCGCCACCCAAGTCGAATACGGCAATCTTCTGGTCTTGTGACTTTTTGTCCAAACCGTATGCCAAAGCGGCAGCCGTCGGTTCGTTGATAATACGTTTAACAGTCAGACCTGCAATTTCGCCGGCTTCCTTCGTTGCCTGACGTTGGGAGTCATTGAAATATGCTGGTACGGTGATGACAGCTTCCGTCACTTCCTGTCCCAGATAATCTTCAGCCGTCTTTTTCATCTTCTGGAGCACCATGGCTGAAATTTCCTGCGGAGAATATTGGCGGTTATCAATGACCACGCGCGGGGTATTGTTATCGCCACGTACTACCTGGTAGGGTACACGTTTGATTTCATTGCCCACTTGGTCATACGTCTCACCCATAAACCGTTTGATAGAATAAATGGTCTTGTGAGGGTTGGTAATAGCTTGCCGTTTGGCAGGGTCGCCAACTTTACGTTCGCCGTTGTCCACAAATGCCACGATAGACGGGGTGGTACGACGCCCTTCGCTATTTGGTATCACTACCGGTTCGTTGCCTTCCATCACAGCAACACATGAGTTGGTAGTTCCTAAGTCAATTCCTATAATCTTTCCCATAGTTGATATATTTTTATTTGTTATTATTCATTTTCCTGTGCCCGCACTCATTGTGCAAACACATTTTCTTTTTATCAAATGGTGTGCCAGTGGCAGACCGTCCTTCTTTTTTGTAAAAATGGCGCATTTATGCTGTCGGATGGAATAACCGTTGGCATAAAATCTGCCAGAACGGCAGAAACAGGGACTCTTCTCATACTGCCATCCTTTTCTATGTTGCCGCTTGAATCACATATTTACTTGAAATTGGTGAATGGAATATGAAGTTTGCCGGAAAAGTCGTTTTGCAAAAAAATCTCTTGGTTTGTTGTACACCTATAATGTTATATTTTTAATGGTGTGGTTATCTGAAATAAATATAACAATTCTGGCAAAATCCATTTTGTTTTGCCGATTTTGTTATATGTTTGTAACGGAATGGCTTTCAGAAGAAAACGCAAAAGACGCCTGCAAACGAGATTGACAGAGCATTGAAATTAAAAGAAGAGTATTATGCAAGCAAAAATGATTGAACCGCCCAAGGTTTCAATCTTCTACTGCATCGCCGCAGCCTTGGGGTGTTCCGTGGGGCTTATTTTCCGGCGTGACGGCATGGGTGTTGCGAATGAATGCAGAACGCTGCGTTTCCCGACGGTGGGAGGAAGATGGTGCATTCAATGGGGACAGTTGTGAGGAAAGGGTAAAAAGAGGGTGTGTCGTAATGCACGATGCACCTTCTTTTTTTCGTTAGCCATAAAAATCGGTTCATGTACTTTAAGCTGCGATATTTTGTGGATTTCTCTGATTTATGTGTCCCCAACATCTGAATATGGCGATG
>DXFT01000087.1 GCA_019114285.1 Candidatus Odoribacter faecigallinarum | reverse complement strand
GCCCCCTACTGCGGCTACACCGTGAGCCTGCTCATCGGCATATTCACCTTCCTGCTGCAGGTGCAGTTCTGCAAATGGTGGCTCAGCAAACACAAGCAAGGTCCCCTAGAATACCTCTGGCACCAATGGACCTGGATAGGCACTAACCGAAGGTAATATTTTTCTATCATACCAGCGCATGATTCACGATTTATACCTAAATTTGTAATGATATTGTACTAAGTTTAACCTTAACATGAAATGCAATGAAGTACTTGGCATTCCATCGTTATAAAACCGATATCACTTGAATATGAAAACAGTTATATGGATTGTTGCAGCACTCTTGTTATGTGCTTGTCACCGAGAAGTATCTGAATATGCAAAAGTGATTTTGGAGAATTCAGGAACCGATTGGCCCTTGTACGTAAAAGGTGATTCCTCGCAAATATTAATACCATTGGAAACAACGGAAGAATCCTTGATAGGGGGATATGACCGAATTTTAATGAATGATTCGATCATTTGCATTGCTGATAAAGCAAAGTCAAAAACGATATTTATTTTTGACGGGGAAGGGCACTTTAAATCCAAAATCATGAAGGTCGGCAGAGGACCGGGGGAGTATATTTTCCCGGATGAAGTAGCATTGAAGAATGATACCGTTTTGGTATATGACCGGGCTGTACGCAAAATGTTGTATTATGGTTTGGATGGAACATTTTATAAAGAAGTGCATTTCGGCGTGTACCGCCCCGAAACATTCGTATTAAAAGATAGTGGGCATTTTGTCTTTTATGTCGGCATGCCGGAGGTGACAGAGGACAATGCTGAAGTTGCCGTGACGGATTTAAACGGAAAGTTTACAGAGCAGTATTTTAAACGCCCTGATTTGACAGACAAGCAAGGACGGTTCGCTGTTCCTGATTATTTTACTCAAAATGCCAACGGAATTTTCTTTATTCCTGTTTTTGAAGACAAGATGTATCGGCTAACGGAAGATTCCGTCCAAATGGTATTTGACTTCCAATTCAAGGACTTCATGTATTCTTTCGATGAAATAGGAGAGAAGCCGATCATTGAGCATGAAAGGAAGTATTCGTATTTTGACGATTTCTTTATGACGGATGAGGGGACTTTTGTTTGCTTTATTTGCCGAGGTAATCTTAATATAGTTAGCTTATGTGGTAATATTTATACTGGAGAATTGCTAACTTGGGAAGGAGATTGGCCTGTGGAAGGTGTTTACAAGAATTACTTTATTACAACCACGGAATATAAAGAAGGAGAGCAATCCGATATGGGTAATAACCGAGCCTTATTGCTAATCCCAGGCAGCCGACTGATGAATAGATAACTCTATAATGACATAACCTCTATTCTTGCATTGAAATAAGAATAGAGGTCTTTTATCGACAGTGTAAATGGACAACAAGAAAATCCCATAAATGACGTGCCCTATGAATAGTTCAAAAAGATATGCATTCGGTAGAATTTTTTTTTACAAAAATCTTGTGATTCCTTTGTGAATATCAAAAATAGCATTAACTTTGCCGTGCAAAGTACTTTAAATTATGAACAACAAAGAAGCACTAAACACCCTGAAAAATATCCGGGAGATGATGGAAAAATCCTCCCGGTTCTTGATGCTCAGCGGCACCTCCGCCATCCTCATCGGCATCTATGCCTGCATCGCGGCAACCCTTGCCGCCACGATGATTTACGGTGACCATGGCATCCTCGCCACCGACTTCCGCCTCTTGCCGGCACTCGTCGGGTTGGCAATCCTCCTCATCGTGCTCAGCCTTGCGACCGCCGCCATGATGAGCGCCCGCAAGGCAAAGCGCATGAACCAACGACTCGTATTCGACCGCACGGCACGCCGTTTCCTGTGGAACTTCTTCCTGCCCTTGGTCGCCGGCGGCATCCTCTGCCTGTCCTGCCTCTTGCAGGGGCAATTCGGGCAACTCTCCGCCTTCATGCTGATTTTTTACGGGATTGCCCTCATCAACTCCTCGGCATACACCTATTCCACCTCACGCTACCTGGGTTATGCCGAACTCCTGTTGGGGTTGGCGGACTGCTTCGTTTCTGCCCACCCTCTCTTGTTCTGGACCATCGGGTTCGGCTTGTTCCACATCCTATACGGCATTTTTTTCCAGCTCAAATACGGGAAACAAAAATGAAACTGAACCTCCAAAATATAAACAAGGCATTCGAGAACCGCACCCGGCTCGGCATCATGTCCGTGCTGATGGTCAACGAATCGGCAGACTTTACCGCCCTGAAACAATGGCTGGAGGTGACCGACGGCAACCTTGCCAGCCACACCCGCACTCTGGAAGACTTAGGCTACATCCGGAGCACCAAGCAATTCATCGGCAGAAAGCCCAACACCGCATTCTCCATCACGCCCGAAGGACGCGAAGCCTTCCGCAAGCACCTCGCCGCCTTGGAAGAACTGTTGAAAAACAACCGGACATAACTTTATTTTTTTAACCATACACTTTGCATTTCAAAGTACTTTATCAACTTAAAACTTAATCATGATGGAAACACAAACCCAAAACACCACCACCAAGGGCAACATCCGCCCGACATTCCTGCAACGCAACGCCCTGTCTGTCAAAATCGTCCTGATAGGCTTGCTCATCCTTATCCTGCTCATCCCCATTGCCATGGTGCGCGGAGTCATCTCCGAACGTTCCCGCAACGCCCAGGACGCCATCCGCGAAGTCCAAGACAAATGGAGCAACGCCCAGACCGTCACCGGTCCCTACCTTGAAATCCCCTTCGAAGAAGAGGTCACCTCCGTCTCCTACGAAAACAACCAGGAAAAAACCCAAATCCGCAAAATCCGGAAATCGCTCTACGTCCTTCCCGAAAACCTGGATATTTCGGGCACCTTGGAAACCGAAATCCTCCGGCGCGGACCATACGAAATCGTCGTTTACAAAACCCCGTTGGAACTCTCCGGCACCTTTGCCCTCCCACAAGACAAAAAATCCCGGGACCGCAAATACCTCCTCTCCCAAGCCAGCCTCAGCATCGGGCTCTCCGACCTGCGCGGTATTAGCGAACAAATTACCATCGACTGGGACGGCACCCCTCTCCCCTGCCATTCCGGCTTGCCCGCCAACAGCATTGCCGCCACCGGCGTCACCACCGACCTGCCTGACCTTCAAGCCGGCGACACAGTCCGTTTCTCCGTCCGCCTCCACCTGAAAGGCTCACAATCCATGCAATTTGCCCCCTTGGGCAGGACTACCCGCGTCCGCCTTGCCTCCGACTGCCCCACCCCCAGTTTCAACGGCTCCTTCCTCCCCGAGCAACGCGATGTCACAGACTCCGGCTTCACCGCTGAATGGAAAGTCCTCAACCTCAACCGCAATTATCCCCAGAACTTCACCAGCGACTGGAAAGACCAGAACCTAAACACCCGAAGCACCAGACATTTCGGCGAATCTTACAATGACAACCCCCTCGCCCTCTTCGGCGTGGATCTGCTCCTGCCGGTAAAACAATACCAACAGGCAACCCGTTCCGTCAAGTATGCCTCCCTCTTTATCATCCTGACCTTTGTCATCTGTTTCTTTGTGGAAATCACCCGCAAGAAAAACATCCATCCCTTCCAATACCTCTTGGTAGGGCTTGCCCTCTGCCTTTTCTACACCCTGCTGATTTCCATTTCCGAGTACCTGGGCTTCGGCTGGGCATACCTCATCGCCGCCGTCATGACCATCGCCCTGCTCGTCTGCTACTTGGCAGGCTTGCTCAAAATCAAAAGGACCGCTTGCCTCATCGGCGGATTGCTGGCACTGCTCTATGCCTACATCTATATCCTGCTCCAAATGGAGACCTACGCCCTCCTGACCGGCAGCATCGGGCTTTTCATCATCCTCGCCATCATCATGCGCTTCTCCCTTAAAATCAATTGGAACAATCCCATAAACGACTGAATTCCGACCTGATGCCCGACAACAGGATTTGCACATGCATGGTGCAAATCCTGTTTTTTCATATCCTCCGGCACCACCCGCATGCAAGCAACACATAGACAACTCTCCCCCAAAACTATGAATATATGTTACAATAGATAAAGATAAGAGTTACGTTAGAGTTTCTATATTCGTTTGTTCTTCGATTATTGTTCGATTCTTATTCGATTAAAATCGAACAAACAACGAATAAAAATCAAAGAAAAAACAAGTACTTATACTTTAGGTTATATCAAGCAAAACTTTTACAAAACTCTTATTCCAAGCGATGGGCATGACTTGTCCATGCGTTGACATAGCTATCGGACAAACCGCCACACCTCATATCTGCACGGCATCCTTTACGACTATCACCACGATACATCGAAAAATGCCAGACCTCCCAAGCTGTCTTGAGACAACATTCGTGGTTTGACGGGCCTTTAAAATCGGTATTGAGAGCCAAACAAGCAAAGGATAGAAAGTTTTTCCTGTCAAAAAGGAAATTTTTACCAAGAAATTTCCCTGAAAAAAGGAAATAATCCATATCTTTGTCATGCAATATAGGAAAAAATATGAGAAAAGACATTATTAAATCACTGATAGCCATAAGACAAAGTGAAATTCCATTCGATGTGATAGAACGGGATGTAAAACTCCCCATTAACCGGAAAAAGATTATTACTATCCCCGGAGTAAGACGATGCGGCAAATCCACGATGTTGGAAATTGCTGTCAACAACCTTGTGCGGGAAGGTGTACCTTCAGAAAATATCTTATGGATAGGCTTTGATGACGAGCGCCTTATTAACATGTCATCCGAAGAATTGGATGATGTAATTGTAGCCTATATGGAAATGTTTCCGGATATTCCGATAAAAGATGTGCACATGTTCTTTGATGAAATACAACTTATAAAGGATTGGGAGTATTTCGTGTTGCGCACATACAAATCTTATTGCAAGAACATTTATATATGCGGAAGCAATGCGACCATGCTTTCCTCGGAACTGGGTTCCGCTTTGCGTGGTTATCCGTTGGAATACGAAACCTATCCGCTTTCATTTCATGAATTCTGCCGCTTCAAGGGTATTGTGACCGACAGTTTTCTGGAACAGGACAAAGCACGATTGAAAAGCGCGTTTGAAACCTATAACCAAGCAAGTGCATTTCCGGAAATCGTGCTCACCTCATCCAAGTTAGAGCAATTGAAATTACTTCATGGGTATTTTGACACAATGATATTGCGTGACCTTGCCGAACATTACCAAATAACCAATATCGGAGTGGTGCGTTATTTTATAAAACGGATTATGGCAAACTTGACCAAGCCGACATCAATCAACGCCATTTATAATGACATCAAATCACAAGGGCTAAAAGTGAGCAAAGATGACTTGTATCTTTGGGCAGATTACGCATGCAGTATCTTCTTGTTTATGCGGATTGCCAAATACGACCGTTCTTTGTCAAAAGAACGCAGATCGCTTGACAAGTTTTATTGCATAGACAACGGCTTACGCAATGCCATACTTATGCCCCAAAGCAATGACAGAGGGAAGAACTTGGAAAATACGGTTTTCATGCAACTTAACCGAAATAAGCTTCCATCTGACAAGATTTCGTATTATCAAGGAAACACAGAATGCGATTTCGTTCTTCAACGGGAAGAAAGGGTAATCCTGCTCATTCAAGTGACTTGGAGCATAGCCGATGATGAAACCCGCAAGCGTGAAATTAAAGGCTTGCAGGAGGCATCCTCAATTACCGGATGTGATAATCTACTGATTATAACTAACGATGAAAAGGATTCATTCCATATCAAGGGAAAACACATAAATGTAATGCCTGCCTGGGAGTGGCTTCTCGATAATCGCAGTCTGACGAATTTTTGAAAACGACATTGAGGACTAAGAATGAAGCGGAAAGAAACAGCTCTGGGAAAGAGATAAAATCCAGAGGACAGCAAGGGTATTACAAGAATTTATGGTGGCATCTTATAACAAAAAGGGCTGCCTCAGTCGAGACAACCCTCCACATAAATAACCCCAATTTATGAACTTTATATGCAAGATGATTAATTCAACGCAACTACCTGCACCGGTTTCACTACTTCCTGTTTCAGGTATTCACCGTCTGCCGTATAGAAGGCAATCATTTTAGAGTTCTGGTTCTTTAGAACGACTTTGTAATTGTCCTCGTGGTCTTTGAACACATTGCTAATGGCGTATGCCACGTAGCGTGTGGCAATGGCTGAACGCACTTCCTGCGGCAAGGCTTCTTTCGCCACTGGTTCGTATGTTTCACACCCCAATACGAAAGGAACAACTCCCGCCGCTTCCGGCATGACTTGCGCCTCTTTCTTTATTGCCAATTCTTCTGATTTGGAATCTGCAGGTTCTACTACATTAAACATATATGCCAACAAAATTACGGCACCTGCCAAAACCACCCATAATATGTTTCTTCCTATATACTTTTTCATAACTGTCCACTTTAAAAGTTTATCTTTTACATAGTAAATAAGTAAAAAGTATGCCATAACAACAGCCCGATGCCAAAGACTGACACGAAAACAGATACAAACAAATCATTATCAATCAATTAAAAAGAACATTTGCGATGTAAATAAAATATCTTCCCTATTTTCCCCATCATTGGGGAGAGGAATGTGGGGAAAAAATCCACACTGATGGGGAAAATCTTCCTACACTTAAACGAGTCATTATCAAGCTACATTGCCTATCCGAAATAAGAGCGGAAAAAATTTAACACAAAAAATATCTCGCAAACGTTTTTATTATTTAGAATAATTCATATATTTGCGATGTAATCGTTAGCAGATTACCTTGTATGCAAAAGAATACTTAAAGAAATAACCAATACTACTTTTACTACCACAAACTTGAAACTGCCCCCAAAGGGCAGTTTTTTTATTCCACCCCTGTTTCTTCCGATTTCAGAAACATGAGTTTTTCCATATCCTTTTTGGCTTCATTATATTTACCTTGACAAGGAATAATATTAACTATTCATTTAAAATATCATGCCCATCAAAACAAAAGAAGTTACAAAAGAAGCTACGCCTATTGTGGCCGCTTATCTCCGTGTAAGCACAGACAAACAAACTGTATTAAACCAAAAAAGTGAGATACTTAATTTCTGCCACCGACAAGATTTAAAAATCAACCTATGGTGTACGGAGACCGTCAGTGGCACCAAAAAGGAAAGTGAAAGAGAATTGGGACATCTGCTCAACATGTTGCAGAGAAATGACATCCTGATTGTAACAGAGGTATCGCGCCTCAGCCGCAAAATGCTGACCATCATGAATATTATACATGATGCCATCGAGCGCGGCATCACGATTTACAGCATCAAGGAAGGTTATAAATTTGACTCTTCCATCAACAGCCAGGTATTGGCTTTCGCCTTCGGGCTATGTGCAGAAATTGAGCGCACGTTAATTTCCCAACGTACCCGTGAAGCACTTAGCTTGCGTAAAAACCAAGGGAAAAAATTGGGACGCCCCAAAGGGACCTTACGCATCACAAAATTGACTTCGCATGAAGAAGAAATCTGCCAATTGCGCAAGGAGGGAAAATCTCTTCGGACAATCGCCAAGATGTACCGTGTCAATCCGGAAACCGTCCGACGATTCCATCTCCGCTGTATCCTGAAAGAAAAAAGGAAAAGCACACGGAGTCCTAATAACTAAAGTCCTCAAGTTAAAAGTAAAAAAGCTTCTGCTTCCTTACTTTTAACTTTTCCTGCTACAGCCTTCCGGTAGCCTTCAAGTAATAGGTTTCGCTCAAACGCAATTCGGCTTTTGCATCAATCGCATCGCTCCACGCCTGCTGCCACTGTGCCTGGGCTTCCATATAATCGGTTATTGCCTCCATACCAACCTCATAGCGGTTTTTACTTTCCTGCAAATTCTCTTCCGCCTGCCCCAATGACTTTTCCGTCATTTTCACCCGGACGAGGGCATCTTCCACATTGCAACGTGCTTTCGCCATTTCCAATTGCATCATCTGTGTCAATTCTTCTTGCTGCAAGCGCGCCATGTTTTCTTCCGCTTTCAAGGCTTTCACCTTATTTCTTCCTTCCCCCCAATAATAGATAGGTATCTTCAAGGAAGCCATTGCCGTAAAGGAAGCCACTCCGCTCGATTCTCCATTCAAAGTGATGCCGTCACCATAGCCATACCCCGCCGTCACGCCCAATTGGGGCAGGAAATCCGCCCGTGCCAATGCCACCTCACGCTCCTTCAACTCTACCTGCTTTTCCAACAAATTGTATTCCGGACGAGTCATAATGTCATCCCCCTCCTCTAAAACCGTGGAAACCGGCTCTGCCTGCAAACTATCCCTTACTTCCAATTCTGTATCCAAGCCAACCCCTATGACCCGACAAAGATTCATGCCTGCAAGCTTCAGTCCGTTCTTAGCTTTACTCAATTGCAATTCCGCTTCATTCTGCTTGACCTGCGCTTTCAGCAAATCGTTCCGGGAAACCATGCCTGCTTCCACCCCGTCCGTCACATTTTTCACCAACTCAGCCACGACCTCCACATACTTTTCAGCTACTTTGACCAATTCCCGGACACGGACATATTGCCAATAGGCTTCGTCTGTCTCTATCAACACCTCCGCCCGACTTGATTTCACACCAAGTTCCGCCATCTCCTTCCCTACCGTTGCCATTTTAAATGCCGACCTGACTTTCCCGCCCATATACACCGGCTGCTCCAAAGCCACACCAACAGAGTAAACGTTCCGTAACCCCAATTCCAATGCAATGTCCGGCATAAAAGCATAACTATTAAATACAGGATTTCCATCCGCCCCAACCACAGGTAATCCTGTCTCAGGATTTATCAGCAAATCAGGCTGAAGCGTACCGCTTGCATCCGGCTTAAACACAGGCAAATATCCACCATCAATGGAGTAATCCATCTTTTTATTCATATAAGCATACAATCCCGAAGCGGAAATCTTGGGCAAGAAGTTTGCCCGATAAGACCGCTGCTCATAAAGGGCTTTCTGCTGCTGTTGTTCTGCCGCCTGAAGCTTTTTGCTATTTTCCAAAGCCATATCGCGGCATTTTTGCAAATCCAATATTACCGGCTGTGCCTCAAGCCAAGGCGACAGACACAATCCTATAACAAGTAACCACCATTTTTTCATCACCTATCCTCCTATTTTTCATTTAAAGCCTGTTCCCTACTTTTCCTGGAAGCCGGGAAAAACAACATATACAATATCGGAATAAACACCAGTGTAATTACAGTACCGACCAGCAAACCGCCCATAATGGTCACTGCCAAGGAGCCAAACAAGTCATCCGTCAAGAGAGGCACCATCCCCAATATCGTAGTCAACGAAGCCATCATCACCGGACGGAAACGGGAAGACGAAGAGTCTAACAATGCCTGCAATTGCTCCTTGCCTGAAGCAATCTGCAAAGAAATCTCATCCAGCAACACCACTCCGTTTTTAATCATCATGCCTATCAATCCCAAAGCCCCCACGATTGCCACGAAACCAAATTCCTTGCCGCTAATCAACATTCCAAACACAATGCCTATTGCAGCCAAAGGCAAACACAGAAAAATAATGGCAGGTTTCCTGAAATCCTTGAACAAAGCTATCAAGATGGCTATCATCATCACAATCGCCCACGGCACATTCTTAAACAAATAGTGCATGGCTTCACTGCTCGCCTTATGCTCTCCGAGCCATTGTTTGGAATACCCTTCCGGCAAAACAATCGTGTCTATGGCAGGCATCAGGTTCTTACGCACGCTTTCCGCCGTATAGCCCTGCACATTATTACAACGGGCTTTGATGGCACGCTGGCCGTCATAACGCCAAACGACAGGGTCTTCCCAATCCAACTTCACCCCACGGGTTGCCTGGGTCAATGGGGTAGCACCTACGGCTTCCGCCAGCAAATCCTCTTCCTTCAAGGTTCCCAGCAACAGCTCTTTCACTGTCTCACCATTCAAACCGCTTAAAGAGGGCAAAATACTCCACACCGGCACATTTTCCAAGCCTTCAAGCCGTTCACCCTTATTGTCCACGCTTTTCATGTATATCGGCAAGGCTGTTGTCCCTTCATAAAAAGAACCGACCGGCAAACCATCTGTAGCAGAAAGGAGCGACAAGCCGACATCCGAACGCGACAAACCTGCCCGACGGGCTACAGGTTGATAGTAATCCACCATCAGCACAGGGGTTTCCGGCTCCCAGTTATTAGTCACCAAAGTGGCAGTAGGTTCGTCTTCCATAATCTGTTCTGCCTTGGCAGCCAACTCTTTCAAGACAGCGGGGTCAGGACCGCTGAACATCACTTCGACAGGAAATTCCTCATACATCAGATTATACCGCTTGATGCGTACATAGGCATCCGGATAATGCTCCGTCAGGTATTGCTGCAAACCGGGGATAGCCTCTTTCAAGGCATCCGCATCCGTGAAGTCCACAATCAGTTCCCCGTATGAAGTCGCCGGCAACGCAATGGAACGTACCAGATTATAGCGTGAAGGCGTCCCGCCGAAACTGGAGGTCACATGAGTGACATCCTCCCGGGACATCAGGTATTGCTCTATGCTGCCAATATCTTCTTTCACCGCCTCCAATGTAACGCCTTCCGGCATCTTATATTCAATGTAAAGCTGAGAATAGCTCAAATCAGGGAAAAAGCCTTGGGGCACAAACTGAAAACACCAAGCACTGACAGCAAGCAACAGGACAATTATTCCCACCGCCAGTTTCTTATGGCAAAGCATATAAGTCAAGAAACGACGGAAATACTGATATGCACGCCCGCTATATACTTGGACGTCACTCACCGTCTCTCCCTTTGCCTTCAGCATGCGGTCGGCATCCATCGGTATTTGGGTCAATGCCAGAACCCAACTCAGCAACAGCGATACCGCCAATACAATAAACAAATCCCGGACATATTCCCCAACGACGTCAGGAGAGATGAAAATGGGGAAAAATGCCAATATGGCAATCAATGTCGCCCCCAACAAAGGCATAGCGGTTTTTTTGCCGATATTGGTCAATGCCGCCGGCTTCGGGACACCCCGCTTCAAATCCACCAGAATACCGTCCACAATCACGATGGCATTGTCCACCAACATCCCCATCGCCACTATCAACGACGCCAACGACACCCTTTGCAGGGTGCCATCCAGCAAATACAGCACAACAAAAGAGCCCAAGACAATGATAACCAATCCCACGCCGATAATAATACCGCTCCGCAACCCCATCGTAAGCATCAGCACCGCAATCACCACAATCACCGATTCCACCAGATTGACCATAAAGGTCCCTATTGCTTCCTTCACCCTGTCCGGCTGGAAAAACACCTTCTCGAAGTCAATACCTGCCGGTATGCGGGTCTCTTTCAGGTGTGCCAACGTGGCATCCACTTTCTTTCCCAACGTAATCACATTGCCGCCGGTCTCCATGGAAACGGAAATACCCAACGCCCGCGCCCCATCATAGCGCATCTCATTGCGCGAAGGCTCCGTATAACCGCGGCTTATCCTCGCCACATCCCCCAGACGCAATTGGTCGTCCTCATGCCCCTGGATAATCAGGTCTTCAATATCAGCAATGGAAGCATAGCTGTCATCCACCCCAACCCTCAAGCGCCTGTCACCGGAAGTAAAGTAACCGGAATAGACCGCCTTGTTCTGGCTGTTGAGCGTGGCAATCACCTCGGCAGGATGAACCCCCAGGTTAGCCATTTTATCCTGCACGAACTCAATGTTGATGCAAGGCTTCCTGTCCCCGTATATCTCCACACGGCGCACCCCGTCGATATCCTGCAATTCTCGTTTGACCAGATTGGCATACTCCACCAACTCCTCGTCCGCAATCCCGTCGGTCGTCATGGCATAAAACATGCCATAAACATCCCCGAAATCATCCTTCACCACCGGAGCGACACACCCGTCAGGCAATTGCGGAACAGCATTGGTCACCCGACGGCGCAGGATATCCCACCTCTGCTCCAACTCTTCCGCCGGAACCGTGGATTCCAGTTCCACGGTAATAATAGAAAGGTCATTCATGGATTTAGACTCCAGGCTCGCAATATCGCCCATCGCCCGGATTTCCTTCTCCAGGACATCCGTCACCTCCAGCTCCACCTGGTGCGCCGAAGCCCCCGGGTAAACAGTCACCACCAATGCCTGCTTCACCTGGATTTCCGGGTCTTCCAACTTGCTCATGGAAAAGAAAGAAAAAACACCCCCGATAATCAGCACTACAATCAAAAACTTGACCAGCGCCCGGTTGTTCAATGCACTTTCAGACAAATTCATATCTTCACTCTTTTAAAACATCCTTTTTATAATAGCCATCTCCTCCTTACCGGAATAGGCATCCCCTTCCGCCCGGAAGGGACTCCCTGCATCGCCCGAGAGGGACATCCCCTCCTTCCCGAGAGGGACACCCTGTACAACCCGAGTGGGACATCCCCGCCAGCCCGGGTGGGGCATTCCTGTCAGAGCAACCCTCCCACATTCGTCCGGCTTACGGGTTTCAGCAATTCTACCTTCATGCCCTCTTTCAACTTATGAACACCAGCGGTCACCACAATCTCACCGGGGGCAAGCCCGCTGTCCACCACCACGCATCCGTCCGTCCGGATTTCACGCACCTTCACTGCCCGGCGGGCAACAACAGAAGTCTCCGGCTCGAACACCCACACTGCCGACTGCCCGTCCTGCTGCAACAAAGCGCTGAGCGGAATCTCCGTCAAGGCTTCCCTCTCTGCCTCATAACCGATGGTCACATTCACACTCATCCCCGCTGCCAGTTCATACCCCTTCTCCGGCATCAGCCGCAAGCGTACCTGGTAAAGCTGGTTCAGATTGGCTTTCTTTTTTACCTCTATGATTTCCAAAGGGAAAGACTTGCCGGGATACACATCCGCCTCACACGAAAAACTGCGGAACTGCTGCTGCCGCACATAATCGCTTGCCGGGATGTCTATCTCCACCTCAAAGCTCTGCGTATTAATCAATGACACCACCGGCAAACCGGCAGCCACCGTCTCTCCCTCCTCAAAATAACGTTTCTGGACATACCCATCAAAAGGTGCAAGCAAGCGCGTATCCCTCAGTGCATTCTGATGGGCGTGGTACTTGGCTGTCATCTGCTGCAAACCGGAAACTGCCTTATCGTAATCATTTACCGGGACACTCTTCCGCTCGTAAAGTTCAATAACCCGTTCCGCCTCTGCCTTCACCTGTTTGTACTCTGCCTCCGTGGCACTGAACTGCAAGGCATAATCCCGCGGGTCTATTTCTGCCAACACCTCCCCCTTCCGCACAAATTTGCCTTCTTCAGCCTCCATCCGGAGAATCGGTCCTGCTACGCGAAACGACAAATCCACATCCGCCGCAGCCTTTATCCTCCCGGGATAAGCGGTCTGCATATCCAACCGCCATGCCTGCACCGGTTCCGTCTTTACCACCACCGCCGGCTTATCCGCCGGTGCCGTTGAGCGGCACGCCACCAACCCCAGCAACGCGCCCCCTACGATACAATACTTACAAATATTCATGACAAGTCATTATTATTTTGTTTTACTATTTCCCTCCTATACAAGAAACACGCCAAACTGAAATATACCAATGCCAAAAACCACAAACTGGCATATTCTGTCACCACTTCTGAAAGTGTCGCTCCCATATTGTTGATTTTCACAAACCCGTCAATGCCATGCGTGGAAGGGAAAACTTTTGCCAACGCCAACCAATACTCAGGGATGCCTTCCTTAGGCCAGGAAATGCCGGAAATAAACATCAAAGGCACAGAAGTGAACACAAACAGCAAGAACGGCTGTTCACGCTCCCGGCAAAGGAAAGAACAGGCAATTGCCAGAAACACACATGCCAACAAAAATGGAAACAGGAACAACATCAAATCCCCCCTTACGCCAATCTGTACCAATCCAAAGATGCGCGGGACAACAAAAAACACCCAATACGCCATGACGAAATAAAGCAAAAGGTAAGCACAGCCCTTCCCCAGCACGATACACCATGCCCGGCGGTAATGGCTGTTCCTCGGCACCAGCGCCGCCACCCCTTTCCGGTCATATACCGTACCTGTTATCGTCCCCACACCCAACAACAGCGACTGTTGTATCACCAACACCAATACGGCAGGAATGATAAAAGAAGCAAAACCGCTTTGCGGGTTGAACATTTTCACTTCCTGCACTTGTACAGGCATGACGGCAATTTCCTGTTGCACCTGCGAAGCATAAGGCAATGACGCCACCTGAATGCCGGCATTCATCAAAGCGGAGACATCGCTTACTGCCTGCAACAAAGCCTTGTAATTCAACAAAGCGCCCATATCGCAATACAACCCCGCATGCGCCTGCTCTCCCCGGTTTATCCTTTTACTGAAATCTTCCGGCAATTCCAGTATGCCATACACCTTCTTTTGCCTCATCAATTCCCGGGCAGCCTCCATGTCCGCACAACGTGCCGCCACCTCCGCATTCGGCGAAGCCTCAAACAAACGCACAAACTCCCGGCTCAGGGGCGAAGCGGCATGGTCAACCACTGCCACCGGCACCTCCCGTACCACTTCATTGCTATAAATATAAGTATAAACTATCGGATATGCCAACGTCAATAGCACAAAGAAAGTCATCACCCCGTGGTCCCGGAATATCGTATAAAACTCTCGCCGAAATATATAAAATACATCATTCATCATTCTTCCATTTAATCAACTGTCACGCCAAATACCGCCCTTTTTCCACATAACGCTTCAATCGGGGCAACGTCAAAAAAGGCAACAAGGCAAATACACCCAATGCCACATACGCCCCCCACGAATACAATACAGGCACGCCATTCAAAGCCTGATCAACATACAGCAGGTAATAATGCCGTATCGGAGACAAATTGGATGCCCAACGCATCAAATCAGGCATATTCGGCACCGGGAACGTAAAACCACTGATAGAAAAAGACAGCACACTCCATAAAGCACAAAAGCTAAGCACAATACGGCTACGCCATACCAAACCGGTAATAAATACGGCAAAGCCTTGCGCTGCAGCTATCAATAAAAATATGGCTGCAAACATGGGCAGGAAACCGCTATTCAAAGGAAACCGCATATATCCATACAATACAGACAGGCACAACAAACCGGTTACCAAGAACACCAACATCTGCGGCAACAATTTGCCAGCCAACGCCAAAGGCATGGAATTACCTGCTTGCGCCAACCATTCCCGGCAAGAGCCGTCCTTCAATTCTTCCGTGATGCTGTAAGAAGTCACAAACATGGCAAACATGGATATAAATGACGGAATCAATATGCTTGCCAAATAAATGGCATAACTAATCCAAGGGTTATTCAAAGGATTCGTATCCACCGTTACAGGCAACAAACGGGCTTGCAATTCCACCCCGGTTATCCCCTTTGCCTTTAGCAAGGTCTGTTGTACGGCGCCGTTCGCCAAAGCCGCCTGCAAACGCATATCCTTATAAGCCAATGAACTCGGCAACAAATAAGTCTCGTTTGTATAGAAAGACAATACCGGACGTTTGCCTGTCGCAACCTCCACCGCAAAATCTGCCGGAATATGGAAGATGCCATATATTTCACCTTTCTGCATCGCCTTCCGGGCTTCAGAAAAATCAGCCCCCCGCATCACTACGTCAGTCTGAGCAATGGCATCCAATGAACGGGACAACTGCCGCGAAGTAGAGGTATTATCTTCGTCCACGACCGCAATGGGCAATTGCATTGGCAATCCCTCTTTCAGCAAATCCGCAAAAAAGACAAAACAAAACACCGGTGCCAAAAGCATCATAAACCAATAGATTCTCCGGGAAGCCAAACGCTTGAACTCCCTCAACATCAATCCAGTCAAACCATTCTTTCCACCCATTGTCATTCCATTTTTCTATATCCTTTGTTACTGGTGCTATCCCCTCCTGTCCTCCGGCAAAAACTTACTTTTTCTCCAAACGTTTCACCACACTCATTCCTGGACGTAAGCCCTCTACCGGATTCAACGGTTTGGCTTTCACCCGAAAAGTCTTCATATCATATTGACCGGTAGTTTTTGTTGCCCGCCAGGCAGCATAAGTTCCCATATCTTTCATATAGGTTACTTTCAATTCCACCTCCTTATTTCCCAAAGCAGGAATAAAGGCATGGAACGTTTCGCCCACCCGGAAGCCTGCCAGACAATCTTCCCTCACATTAAACGACACCCACATGTCTGACAAATCCAATACATCCATCACCGGCGACCCCGTCCCTACCAACTCCCCGACTTTCGGATAACGCTCAGACACCTCGCCGCTTATCGGAGATACCAAGAACGTCTCCTGCACGTATGCCTCCACCTCGGCTACTGCCCCCTTCGCCCGCTTCAATTGGGCTTCGGCTGCCATCCTGTCCTCCTTCTGGGCGCCATTCCTTGCCATTTCATATTGTGCCTTGGCAGCTTCTGCCGTTGCCGCCATAGCCTTATAATTAGCCTCTGCTTCATCCCTTTTCTGAGCCGGAACAACTTCTTGCGCATACAGGCGTTCCACCCGGTCAAAAGTCTTCTTCGCTACCTCCGCAGCAGCCTGTGCCTTTTGCCAGGTCTGATAGGCCATCATGACCTGTTCCGCACGGGCACTTCCATCCGCTTTCTCACTCAAAGCACGGGCAGCATCTTCTGCAGCTTCCGCCTGGCTGTATTTTGCCAACACCTCCGGACTGTCCAATATGGCAACCGTATCCCCCGCCTTCACCCGGTCACCCTCATTGCACATAAAGCGCTCTATACGCCCGGGCACCTTACCTGAAATCCTTACTTCCACAGCCTCCGCTTCTCCCTGAATATATTCAGGAGCTGTATCACGAAATACAAAACCAAATATTGCCACCAGCAATACCAAAACCACCAATATCGTAAATGTCACTGATTTTCGATTCATGTTTTTCATATCTTCTTACTTATAATTACATTCTTATTTCGACAACACGCCGTATGCTTTCTTCAAATATACTTCACACAATTTCAATTCAATCCGGGCATCTATTTGTCCTGTATGCGCCTCCAGCCAGGCAGTCTGTGCCTCCAACACATTCAACACCGGAATAGTCCCTTCTTCAAACCCCAGATTGGCATATTTCAAATTCTCATCCGCCTTGGACAGATTCGCTTCTGCAACCTCCAGCTTCCTCATCGCCTCTTCCACCTTGAACTGGGCCTGATTTACCTGCAACTCTATCATTTCCTTCGCTTCCTCCAATTTCAGATTCATCAACTCTGTTTCCGCCCTTGCGCTTCTTACACTTTTACGCGAGGCTCCCCAATGAAAAACCGGAGCCCTCACCCCCACTCCTACACTCCACATTCCATTCAACTTATTACTAATGCCGTCAAAAAAAGAAGGCGTCATTGCCAAATAATTGGCACTTAAAGCTATCGAAGGCAAATACTCTGAACGGGCAATCCGCTCCTTCCTCCGATAAATATCAGTCGCCAACGACAGACTGTGAATCTCCGGACGATTGGAATACACCTGTTCCAATTCCATCTTTTCCGGCAAAGCCAACTGATTCAAATCTTCCTCCTGCAACACAAAGACTGTATCGACAGGCAACCCGCAAATACGGTTCAATGCCATCCGCGCCAACCCCAATCCATTTTTAACCCTCAACAAAGCCATCTCAGCCTGATTCAGCCGTACGCTCACCGACAACAAATCCGCCTTGGTAACCATACCCTCCTTATACAAAGCTGTCATATTCTGATTGAAATTCTCCAATGTCCCCACATATTTCTCTGCCAACTTTTCCCGGTTAACCAGCGACACCACCTGCCAATATGCCTCATCCGTCTGCTCAATCACCTGCTCCAATTCCAAGGCATAACCGCTCTCTGCCAATTGTTCCGACAAACCCGCCAATTGGTTGTAAGCACGGATTTTTCCACCCATATACACAGGTTGGACCAACCCCACCTGCAACACCCCCACATTGCGCATATCTACAGACATCGCCTCTTTGGGAAGCAAGGCAAATTCCGAAAACACCGGACTCCCGTCCGGCCCAACAACCGGCACACCATCGGCTCCCACCACCACATTGGGCTGATAAGTCGTCCCGTCAAAAGTAAAAATAGGCAAACGGGCATCCTCTGCCAACAAATTAATTTCCTTCTGATTCCTGAAATACATCCCCATTGCGTCTATTGAAGGCAAATATTTCGTAAAAGCCTCTTTCTTCTTTTCCTGAGCCGTTTTCAATTGCATATCCGCCATCTTCAATGCCTTATTATTCTCCATTGCCAAACGACGGCAATCCTCCAAATTCATCATGCCCTGACCCCACGACAAAAGACCTTGACACAGCAACAAGACAACCGCTAAAAAACTCTTTCTCATAACTTTTCTTTTAATCATCAAATGCACATTTCCTTTTTTATACTTTTCGGTATGTTGCAATACAAAAAAAATTACTCTGTCACTAACTTGTATAATTGTTCATACTGCAACCGCACCATCGACAGCGTGTAAGAAATATCCTGATGCATTACCAGGTAATTCAACACACCCAAACTAATATTCAGCAAATTCTTTGCCAAAATAGACGCATCCACCTCTTTTTTCACTTCTCCTGACATTTGGGCAGTCGTAATCACCTGCCCCAGATTCGACAGCCAATTCGTTTTCGTCTCAACCACAACCTCCTTAAACTCCGGATACAATGCCACCACTTCCACCAACAAAGACAAGCACAGGATTTCCGGAATATCACTGCCAAAATGTTTTGCCGTATAATTATCCATTTCTGTCAAATGCCCGACTGTTACGTCAACAAATTCCCGAAGCGACCGCATCCGGGCAAACTCCTCCTCCCGACGCCGGTTCAAAGCACAATAATAGGCTTCTACCCCTTCTTTCAACAATTCTTTCTTATTCGTGAAATGATAATAAAACGTACCCTTGGTCATCCCCACCGCATTCACGACATCCATCAATGTCACAGCCTTATACCCCCGCTTCAAAAAAAGCAGGAAAGCCGTTTCAGCTATTCTTTCCCGTGTTGTCCCCATAATCACACCCTAATTAACGCATAATACTGTTCAAATTGCAATCGCATGTCTGAAAACACAAACTTCATCTCCACCCCCTTCAAATCCAAATTCAACATACTCACAGAAATCGACATCAAATTACGAGCCAGAATTTCTGTCTCCAAATCCTTCCGCACCTCTCCTTGCCCCTTTGCCGCCTCAATCACCTGCCCCCAATGCCTCAACCGGCTATTCGCCAATGAATCCACCCGCGCCCCAAAATCAGGAAACAATTCTTCCACCTCCAACACCAATTGAAAAAAGAAAGCCTCCGGCACAGAACACCCGAACTGCCCCTCCACCAACTTAGCTTGTTCCTCCTTATGCGCCATCACGCAATCAATATATGCCGCCAAAGATTGTGCTGCCCCTGCTTCCTCATCCGTCTCCTCCCTCGTCAGGCTCCAATACAAATCCAATCCAGCCTTCAATAAATCCTGCTTGCCTTTAAAATAATAATAAAAAGCCCCCTTGGTCAGTCCTGTCACCTGCTCCAATTCCTTCAAAGAAGTCGCATGATATCCCTTGCTTAAAAACTGAAGGAAAGTCTTCCGTATAATCTCGTCCCGAAGTTCCACGATAATCTCATTTTTTACTTGACAAAAATAACACGAAAAAATTAAAAACAAATCCATATTTGGCAAAACTGCTGCTATCTGGGATAACCAAGAACTCATTCGCAGCGACTGGTACCATTTTTGGGTTGAACAGCCCTAACAAAAAAGATGCGTCCCTTGCGGAACGCATCCCTTTGTTTGTGGGTCCTGAGGGAGTCGAACCCCCGACCCTCTGGGTGTAAACCAGATGCTCTGAACCAACTGAGCTAAGAACCCTTTGCATCTCTCGATTGCGGACGCAAAGATAGCACATTCTTCCGTTCCCTCCAAACGAATCCGGAATTTTTTACAGGAAAAATCCATTTACCATTGATATGCAACCCCTTCCGACAATCATTTTTCTCTCATTTATTACAAATAAGTCAGAAAAAGCTGGTCAAACAATTCCCCACGGGTAAGACGCCCGTTTTGCACACAAATCGACTCAACCCTGCCACGGGCACAAAGTTTATTATCCGGAAGCCGATAAATATCTTCAAAGAAAACCAACTTTGCCCCCTCACGGGCAATATTCAAGCGCACAGCAAAACGGTCCCCGCTAGTCAAGGACACCTTATAATCTATCTCCACCCGCGCCACCATAGCATCTATGCCCTGCTTATGCAACTGGCTGAAATTAACCCCTGTCTGTTCCAAAAACTCATGCCGGGCATGTTCCAAATAATGCTGGTAATTCGCATTGTTCACTATACCTTGCAGATCACATTCATAATCGCGGACTTTCAATTCGATTTCAAAAACATAATTTTTCATGGCGAGGTCTCTTTTTTTATTCCATGGACAAAGATACATATTTTCCGAGAAACGCCCTCACTTCCCCGGCAAGCATTTTGCCGGATACAGACAAACTCTCCTCATCATGCTATTTTATTATTTTTTTACCCTTATTTATCGTAAAAAAGCA
This sequence comes from Candidatus Odoribacter faecigallinarum, assembly GCA_019114285.1. GTDB lineage: Bacteria > Bacteroidota > Bacteroidia > Bacteroidales > Marinifilaceae > Odoribacter > Odoribacter faecigallinarum. Next base: position 8,187 of record DXFT01000087.1, on the reverse strand, counting down.
TAACTTTGCGGCTTCAAATACATTTAGGAATTAAAACAATATCATATTATGGGAAGAGCGTTTGAATACCGCAAAGCACGTAAATTAAAAAGATGGGGCAACATGGCCCGCACATTCACCAGAATCGGAAAAGAAATTGATATTGCCGTCAAGGCAGGCGGTCCTGACCCGGCAAACAACACCCGCCTCCGCATCCTTATCCAGAACGCCAAGGCGGAAAACATGCCAAAAGAAAACGTGGAACGCGCCATCAAACGTGCCATCTCCAAAGACACCTCAGACTACAAGGAAGTCGTTTACGAAGGCTATGCCCCGCACGGCGTTGCCATTGTCGTGGAAGCTGCCACAGACAACAACACCCGCACGGTAGCCAATGTGCGCCATGCCTTCACGAAATTCGGCGGTTCGCTGGGCACCACCGGTTCATTGGACTTCATGTTCGACCGGAAATGCGTATTCAAAATCAACAAACCGGAAAACTTCGACCCGGAAGAATTCGAATTGGAAATGATAGATTACGGGGTAGATGAAATCTTTGAGGACGAAGACGGCGTTATCAACCTGTATGGCCCTTTCGACGCATACGGCAACATCCAGAAATTCTTGGAAGAAAACAAATACGACATCGTAAGCGGAGAGTTCACCCGTATCCCGACAGACACCAAAGAACTCACCCCGGAAGAACGTGCGGATGTGGACAAAATATTGGACAAACTGGATGAAGACGAAGATGTTACCAATGTTTATCACAACATCAAGGAAGATTAACACAAATATTCTTGCAAGATTGAAAATATTATCGCATCTTTGCACCCGCAAACAACCATGCGGGGTATCATTACAAAAGATGACTTCGTAGCTCAGTTGGTAGAGCAATTGACTCTTAATCAATGGGTCGAGGGTTCGAGCCCCTCCGAGGTCACAGAAAGCAAGCCACTTACGGAAAGTAGGTGGCTTTCTTTTTACCGTCAAAACAAAACATGCAGGCAAGCTGTTTAAACCAGCATAAAAACATACACTTATCATGCGGGACGCCACCCGCAATATCACATCATCATTGCAATTTGCTTTTCCACAGCAGATTTAATAAATGCATTAATTGACATTCCCGCTTGTTTGGCAAGAATGGCGACACGGCTATGCGTTTCCGGAGAGAGCCGTATATTAAGAGAACCGGAATAACTTTTATGTGGCTCAATACCCTCCTCTTTGCAGTATTCCAAATAATCATCCACTGCTTCATGAAAAGCGTCCGTCAATTCTTTTACGCTCTCCCCCTCGAAATTCACCAACCCGTTAATACCTTCAATCTTCCCGAAAAACACATTATCCTTCTCGCTGAAAGAAACGGAACCGATATAACCTTTGTAAGTCAATGTATTCATAATAACCTCCTTATTTTATAAATCCAGCTTCCATTAAATCATCCAAAACTTGCTTCAAAGCATATCCTTTGACTATATTCCCGGGATGAGGCTTATGCAGCATAATTGGACGTTTATCACCATTGCGGAAAATAATCCTCGAACCCGAAGTCTTTCCTTTATTCGATTTCATGTATCCAAATATGGACAAGAGCCTTTCCATTTCACCAAATGTAAAGTCATTGGGTTGCTTTTTAAAGCGCTCTATTAATTTTTCCTTTGTCCCCATATAAAACATTTCTGCAAATGTAACTATTTTATAGTTGCAAAACAAATCTCATACAACAAAAAACTGCTCGTTTCCAAAAGACAAGACTCTATCTGTACCTCACCCCGCCTATCGTTGGGCTATGCTTCCGCCGCTGTTCTCCCGGTGCTCCTCCGCATCTCGTCCGGTGCCTGTCGGACGAGATGCGGGGGAGATACGGAGCAAGGTCGAAGCATCCATAGACCAACCCGGGAAGGAATAATACAAAATGAGACGGCACGCCACAATCTTATTTACCAAATTTCTTTTCAAACAATTCCGCATTTTTTTCTCCCCACCCAATCATAGCATCAATAATGGGAATCAACGTCATTCCCAACGGAGTGATAGCATACTCCGAACGAGGAGGCAATTCTGGGAAAATGGTTTTCGCCACCAGCCCGTCCTCCACCAATTCCTTCAGTTGCATATCAAGCACACGGGGAGTAGCTTCAGGGAACAACTTGTGCAGTTCGCTCGGACGCAGGGCACGGTGGCGCAATTCGTCCAGGATGCAGGACTTCCATTTGGAATCAATCAGGCTCATGGTCAGCCGCAGGGGGCAATCCAAATCGACGGGTATCTTTCTTTCGTACATGGTTCTGTCACTCTTGAATGTTACGATGCAAAAGTAAGGATAATATATCGGAATGAGGATATACCGAATAATTTTTCAGTATCTGAATAATTTTTCGGTACTTGTGAGGATATGTGGCATCCCCTACCTTTGCCATCGTTAGTGACAAACCAATTAAATAACCAAACATCATGAGAGCAAATATTGAAGAGTACAAGGCAGTGGAAGAAGCTGCCACAAAGTTTGTAAAAAGCGTAGCAGAAGGCAACAGCAAATATGCCAAAGAATTGTTTATTGACGAAGCCGTCCTGTTCGGCTACTTGGACGGGAAACTGGAACACGGCAGCATCGAGCAGTTCTACCGCAACGTGGATACCGTAAGCGCAGGCAATGACTTCAAGGCACGCATAGACGTTGTGGACGTGGAAGAAACCCTCGCAGTCGTCCGCGTGCTGGAAGAGAAATGGGGAGGGCGCATCGACTTCACCGACTACCTGCTGATGATGAAGATAGACGGCGAATGGCGGTGCGTGGCGAAGGCGTATAATCAAAATTCAAATACAATTCAAAAAAAATAGAAACAATGGGAAAGAAAATTGTCATATTGAACGGAAGCCCCCGATTGCATGGGAATACGGCGGGGCTGATAGAGGCATTCGTGCGTGGCGCGAAGCAGGCAGGACATGAAATAGTGCGCTTCGACCTCCAGAAAATGGACATTCACCCTTGCCTGGGGTGCCTGGGCGGCGGCAAAGACCCACTTTCACCCTGCATACAGAAAGACGGCATGGCAGAAATATACCCGCAATATGAGACAGCCGATGTACTCGTCCTTGCATCACCGATGTACTATTGGAGCATCACGGCACAACTCAAAACGGCTTTCGACCGCCTGTTCGCCGTGACGGAAAAAAGTGCGGAATACCATATCCCCATGCAGCATTGCATTCTGTTGATGGCAGCAGAGGGAGACACACCGGACAACTTCGAACCTGTGGAGCATTACTACCATGCCCTGCTCCGTCATCTCGGCTGGGAAAACTTGGGCGAAGTGTATGCCGGCGGCGTAATGCAGGCAGGAGACATTGCCGGACATCCCTCATTGGAGAAGGCATATAACCTGGGCAAGAACATCTAAAAAAAAACGCACATGAAAGTATTATTGATTAACGGCAGCCCGAACCAAACGGGCTGCACCTATACTGCCCTGCATGAAATAGAAACCACCTTGCAGACAAACGGCATAGAGACAGAATTACTGTACTTGGGCAAAAAGCCCATAGCGGGTTGCATCGCTTGCGGAGCCTGCATGAAGACGGGGCATTGCTTCCGCGACGACCTCGTGCAAGAGATACAAAAACGGTTGGACGAGTTCAATGGCATCGTCATTGGTTCGCCAGTCTATTATAGTGCTCCCACGGGGCAGCTTATCTCGTTCCTGAATCGACTATTCTTTGCTACGGAAAACCGAATGGCAGGCAAAGTCGGCGCATCAGTTGTGTCTTGCCGTCGCGGTGGAGCTTCCGCTACCTTCGAACAGTTGAACCAATATTTCACCATCGCCAATATGCCTGTCGTGGCATCGCAATACTGGAACTCAGTGCATGGCTTCACACCCGACGACGTGCGCAAGGACAAGGAGGGCTTGCAGACCATGCGCGTCTTGGGGCAAAACATGGCATGGCTGCTGAAGTGCATCGAGAGCGGGCGGAAGAGCGGCATCAACAAGCCGGAGTATGAACCGAGGCTTCGGACACACTTCATTCAAGACAAATACGAATAATCTGAAAACATAGCAACATGACAAAAAAGCATAAAAGAAGGCGTGGCACGCTCCATTGAGTACTGGATAATATACATCAAACCTTTTGATATGAACAGCATAGATAAAGATGTGACTCGCATCTATGACAACGGGATGGGAATCCATTCCATGTACATCGGCGAAATTGTGAACGTTTGAAAAAAAATAGGTTCCGTATATCATAAAAAGGAGGACAAGGTCTCAGCAGGCAACAAGCCGGTTTCTTTGCCATAGATTCCCTCTTCCTCCGCCAATGCCAATCAAAGGAAGAACGGAGATAAATCGGAGTTGAATCGGAGTTGATACGGGAACAGACCGTGAAAACGGTTAAAAATGAACGACAAACGAAGTGGTTGCGACCATTGCAAGCTGCCTTCCGGGGAGGCAACTTGCTTAGGACAATCCAAGGGGGTGCCGGTCAGTCTATCAATTTGACCAGATAGAGCTTGGTGAGCTTGGTGTCACGGGTGGCAGGGTTCAGGAATGCGGCATTGAGGCGGGTGATGCGGTAGTCGCGCTTGGCATCCACAAAGTCAAAGGCATAGCCCGCCGACCGGAGGTCTGCCACACCACCCTCCTCAACCACCAGGTAAACCGGTTTGCCCTCTGCCAGACGCTCCCGGATGGTGGCATCCGACCATTCGTTCACCACACGGCCGACATAGACATCAAACGAGTAACCGATATCACCGGGGGTGATGTGGTAAGCCCCGATGTCCTCCGGGGAGATGCCGCGGGCACGGACGGTCTCCGCCAGCTGGTTGCCTCCCTGGTAGGTCAGCAATTGGGGGTAAAAATTGAAGTTCAGGCTAAACCAGACGACCGCCGAGAGCAGTACCCCGGTCACCACCATGTTGTGGACGGAAGCCGTCCGGTAGAACAACAGGTAGAGCACATACACCATAAGCACTGCCAACAGCAGGCTGAAACTCCAGCGCACGGGCGGAAAGCAAAAGTAATTCAGCGCAATGACCCCCACCAGCAAACCGACCGTGATGACTTTCTGCATGATGCCGATGCCGCGCAGGAAGCGCTCCGTCTTCGGTTCGGTGAGCACCGCTGCCACGAATATTGCCAGGAGGGGGAACACGACATTCAGGTAGTGGGGCAATTTGAACTGGGAAACGGAAAGCGCCGCGATGGTCAGCAGGATGGCAGGCACCGTGAGCCAATACACGGGCGAAGCCGGGGCTTGCCCCTTGGAGACCTCCACCACCTTCTTCACCAACAGGACATAAAACAGGAAACTCCACGGCAGGACCGCCCACAGCAAGGTGTGGAGGAAGAAGAAGGGGTCGTTCGCCCCGGTGGTCCCGAACGTCCCTCCCATGCGGTCAAAGATTTGTCCCCACAGGATGAAGCGGACACCGGAGACGCCGGTCTCCCCCCGCACTGCCAATTCAGGATGGGCATCAAACTGCAAATAGTAAGCATAGAGCACCGGGCTGATAAAAAGGGCGAATGCCGCCAACAGCAGGAGGAACCGCCAGGACAGGAACCAACGCCACTGCCGCTGTCGGGCAATGTAAAACACCAAGGCGAAGAAAGGCACCATGACGCCTATCCAGCCCTTCGTCCCGAATGCCATCGCCATGCCCAACGCCGCGCCGAGCAGGTAACGCACCTTGCCCGTATCGAGGTGCATGACCCCCTGCCAGACCGCCAAGGCGATGCATGCCGTCAGGATAGCATCCATGCGCACGTCGATATTCGCCAGGACAAAGGCAGCGGAGGACGCCAATATGAGGGCGGCATAAAGGGCTGCCTTGCGCCCGCACAAATGAAGCGCCAGCCTGTAAGTCGCCCACACGCCTAACAGCGTGAACAAAAAGGAGGACAATTTGTAGGCAAAGCCCCCTACCCCGAACAACTGGAAAGAGAGTGCCACCAGCCAAAACTGGAAGTGGGGCTTGTCCAAGTAAGGGGTATTTTCATGGTCCATCAGGCATGCCCAATCGCCCCGGTTATACATTTCAAGGGCAATGGCGGCATGGTGGGCGGAGTCATCGTCAAAAAGGGGGACGAAAAGCCCGCCGATATAAACCACTGCCAAGGCAAACCAGAGTATCGTCACAGGAATATTGATTTCCGCACGGTTTAATTGTGAAAAAAGTTTTTTCATTGTCTTATTATTTATAGCTTTGCACACTCAATTTCTTATATGGGGCAAAGGTATAAAAGTTTATCGGGAAAGTTACAGATTAGGTAGATTTTAGAATAACACAGTCACTATGAAAAATTATTGGGCACGGTTGAAATACTTGCTGCTTATCCATATCAGCGGCATCCTGTTTTTTACCCTCTTCCGGGTCATATTCTTGATTGCCAACCATCCGTTCTACACTGATGTAGAGGGGAAGGCATGGTATATCTTCAAATCCCTGCTTATCGGCCTGCGTTTTGACAACGTGGTGGCATGCTACATCATGCTGATACCGCTTTGTGTCGTAGCGCTGACCTCCCTGTTGGGCTTGTTCCGGCGGGCGGTGATGACGGGGGTGAACGTGTTTTTCCAGGTCATGTACATCATCACCTTCGCCATCGAGGCTGCCAACATCCCTTATTTCAAATACTTTTTCAATCACCTGAATTCTTCCATTTTCAATTGGATGGAATATTCCGACACGACAGCCTCCATGATATTCGGCGAAACATCCTATTGGGTCTATTTAGGCATACTCGTTGCCATCTCCTGGGGGTGGGTGCGGCTGACCAACCATTACCTGCACCAGTTGAAACAGGCACACGCCCGGCAGGGAAAATTCTGGCAGGAAGTGTGCATGCTGCCCGTTTCCGCCATCCTCATCGGACTGACTGTAATCGGTTTGCGGGGCAGTGTGTATGTGTCCCCCATCCGCACGGGCGCCGCCTTCTTCTGCAACAACCCTTTCTTCAACCAGGTGGGCAACCATCCGATGTTCAATCTGGTACGCAGCACGTTGGACCTGAGCAGCCGGGAGACCAGCAACCTTGCCCTGCTGGACAATGAGCAAGCCCTCGGCAACGCCATGCGCTACCTCCATGCGGAACGTTCCGGTGAAGGCCAAGCCGCCTTGACCCGGCAGGTGAAGAATGACAGCGCCTTTCTCCCCGGGAAACCCAACGTTGTGCTTATTTTCATGGAATCCATGTCTGCCGAACTGATGGACCGGCACGGAAACGGGATGGGTATCACGCCTTTTCTGGACAGCCTGAGCCGGCAATCCCTCTATTTCGACCGTTTCTATTCCGCGGGGAACCACACCAACCAAGGGGTATATTCCACCCTCTATTCCTTCCCCTCCATCCTGAAACGCAACATGATGAAAAATTCCGTCATTCCCAATTACCACGGCTTGCCCAGCATTTTACAGGAAAACGGATACCACACCCTCTTTTTCATGCCCCACGAGGCACAGTATGATAACATGAACGGCTTCCTGCTCGCCAACGGTTTTGAGACCCTGTATTCCCAGGAAGATTACCCCTTTGGCAGCAAGGTGAATTGCTGGGGCGTGTCCGACGAGTTCCTGCTGGATTATTCCATTCCTGTCCTCACCGCCTGCCACGAGGAGGGACGCCCCTTTTTCAGCGCGCTGCTGACCGTGAGCAACCACCCGCCTTACGTCATTCCCGAACACTTCCACCCCAAGACGGACAAACCGGAGACCCAAATCGTGGAGTTTGCAGACTATGCCCTCCGGAAGTTCTTCACCCGGGCACAACGGGAACCCTGGTTTGAGAACACCGTTTTCGTCCTGGTGGCAGACCACGGGAAAGTCTGGAAAACACCGTTATACACCATCCCCACTTCTTTCAATCACGTGCCGCTGATTATTTATTCCCCGAAATTAGCTCCGGCAGTATGCTCAAACCTCGGAGGACAAATCGATATTGCCCCCACGCTCTTGGGCATATTAGGCATTGACTACCAGGACACGAGCCTGGGGGTAAACTTGTTGCGGGAACAACGCCCCTGCATGTTCTTCACTTCGGACGACGCCATCGGCTGTGTGGACAGCACCTATTTTTACATCTACAAGCCCCGCGAAAAGAAAGAACAATTGTTCCGCTATGCCCATCGCGAAACCGAGGACCTGCACACCACCCTGACGGCAGAGACAGATTCCCTGCGGAACTATGCGTGGTCCATGCT
>DXFT01000086.1 GCA_019114285.1 Candidatus Odoribacter faecigallinarum | reverse complement strand
GCCGGTCATAGGCTTTGTAAAGCATTAACAGGTGCCTATAACGAAGGGGATCCACCTCTATCCATTCCGAACAGAGAAGTTAAGCCCTTGCGTGCCGATGGTACTGCAGCGATGTGGGAGAGTAGGTCGGTGCCGGATTTGGGGAGTCCCGCGGGGTCAAAGCCGCGGGGCTTTTTTTGTTTTTTATATTGGATTTTGTAATTTTGCGAACAACATTTAAAGAAAATTGCTATGTCTATTTATTTTGATTTTAGGGAAATATTAAGTGCTTTCATGGTTCTCTTTGCAGTGATTGATATACTTGGTGCTATTCCTATTGTCATTTCTTTAAAGGAAAAAAGTCAAAAAATAGAAGCCGGGAAGACAGCAGTTATCTCTTTTATTATATTGGTCGCTTTTTTATTCATAGGTCAGGGATTACTTTCTTTGTTCAATGTTGATATTTCTTCGTTTGCAGTGGCAGGAGCTATCGTATTGCTTGTGCTTGCCATAGAAATGATATTTGGAGTGGAAATATTTAAAAATGACAGTCCTTGCGGTTCTGCTACAATAGTTCCTTTGGTTTTTCCTTTAATTGCCGGTGCGGCTTCTTTTACCACTTTATTGTCTTTGCGGGCAGAATTTAATATCTTGAATATTATTATTGCTGTGGGATTAAATATGCTTGTTGTTTATTTTGTGTTGAAGTATGTATATTGGGTGGAACGTTTATTTGGTAAAAGCGGAGTGTATGTAATGAGGAAATTTTTCGGCATTATATTGTTGGCTATTTCTGTCCGTTTGTTTACTTCGAATTTGGCATCGCTGTTGGGGTCATTGGAGTGATTTAAGTGATAAATTCCACGAAACGTTCTGCAAACTTAAGGTATAAGAGTGTCCATACTAAAAAGCGGATGAGTCGTCCAATCAGCATGCATAAGCCGGAAATGAAGGGATTGATTTTGTAGAATCCCAATGCGATGGCGAGCAAGTCTCCGATAAAAGGAAGCCAGGTAAAGAATGCAAGCCATACTCCGTAACGGTCTATGTATTTTTTTTGTCGGATAAGTTTTTCTTCTTTGATTTTGAACCATTTTTCAATCCATTCCCATTTTCCTATCCAACCTATGCCGTAAGAGGTAAGCCCTCCCAACCAATTGCCCAAGGTTGCAATACCAAAGCATAGCCAGGCATTTCCTCCCAACGAGAGTACTCCAAGAAGAAGGATGTCTGCACTCATGGGTATAATGGTTGAAGCCAGAAAAGAACCAATAAATAGTCCCCAATATCCTAAATCGATTAAAGTTTCCATTGTAATGAAATATTCGCGAATTTAGATAAAAAACGTGGATATTTTATTGGTATCGGTGACTTTTTTGTTGGGATGCCTTGTAATAAAATTGAGCGATTTTTTCTAATTTTGCGCCCTAAAATAGAAGGGATTGTATGATGGAATGGTTAAATGAAATATTAATAGAACATAGTGTTATTCAGGCTGTAGTGGTGATTGGTCTGATTTCGGCAATTGGGGTTGCGTTGGGGAAAATCAAGGTTTGTGGCATATCTCTGGGAGTCACCTTTGTATTCTTTGCAGGAATTGCTGCCGGGCATTTTGGGCTTTCCATTGATGAACAAATGTTGAATTATGCCGAGAGTTTTGGTTTGATAATCTTTGTTTATGCGTTGGGGCTGCAAGTGGGACCGGGATTTTTCGGTTCTTTCCGGAAAGGGGGGATTACATTGAACCTCTTGGCTTTTGCTGTTATTATAGCGGGTACATTGCTGACCTTGTTGTTTTATGCTGTGACGGATGTGTCTCTTCCTGATATGGTGGGCATCTTGAGCGGGGCAGTGACCAATACGCCTGCTTTAGGTGCGGCTCAGCAGACATTGAAGCAAATAGGTATTGATGCTGCCGATCCGGCTTTAGGATGTGCTGTGACCTACCCGTTGGGTGTGGTAGGGGTCATATTGGCAATTATCGTGTTGCGTAAACTTTTCCCGCGTCGCGCGGCAACGTCCAAACAAGAGGAGGACAAGGAGCACCAGACTTTCATCGCTGCATTTGAAGTGCGCAATCCTGGCATCTTCGGCAAAAACATGCGTGAAGTTGCACATTTGATACCTAACCGCTTCGTCGTTTCGCGTTTATGGCGTAATGGCACAGTGACAATTCCCAATTCTGAAACGACGCTTCTGGAAGGTGACCGAATCCTTGTGATTACCACGGAATCAGATGAAGAAGCCTTAAAAATGCTTTTCGGTTTGGAGGAGAAAACCGATTGGAATAAGGAGGATATAGATTGGAATGCTATCGATAGCCAGCTGATATCCCAGCAGATTGTCATTACCCGCTCGGAAATTAACGGCAAGCGTTTGGGTGCTTTGAAATTCCGCAGCCATTATGGTATCAACATTACGCGCATCCATCGGGCAGGCGTACAATTGCTCGCCACGCCGGAACTTGTGTTGCAGTTGGGTGATAAACTTACCGTAGTGGGCGAAGCTGCGGCTATTGCCAATGTTGAAAAAGTCTTGGGTAACCGTGTCGTTTTGCTGAAAGAGCCCAATCTCGTTTCTGTTTTTGTAGGCATTGTGCTCGGTTTGGGGCTGGGGGCAATCCCTTTTTCCATTCCCGGAGTGGACTTCCCTGTGCGCTTGGGTATTGCCGGAGGTCCCATCGTTGTCGGCATACTTATGGGTGCCTTTGGTCCCCGCATCCATTTGGTTACTTATACCACCCGCAGTGCCAACCTGATGCTCCGTGGTTTGGGACTTTCCCTTTACCTTGCCTGTTTGGGCTTGGATGCCGGGGTGCATTTTTTTGAAACGGTATTCCAAGGCGACGGGTTGTTGTGGGTGCTCTTAGGCTTCGCGATTACTTTTGTTCCGGTTATGTTGGTGGCATCGATTGCCATGCGTTTCATGAAAATAGATTTTGCCTCTTTGGCTGGCATGATTTGCGGGAGCATGGCAAATCCCATGGCTTTGAATTATGTGAACTCAACGACAGTCGGGGACAATTCTGCAGTTTCTTATGCTACGGTATATCCGATTTCCATGTTTGTCCGCGTGATAATAGCCCAATTGTTGTTGATGTTGTTCCTTTGAGCAGGCAGTTAGTCTATCATTAAGTTCATATAGGGACATATACCTTGATAGGTCAATAGATATTGTGTCAATTCGCATACGTCCATCTTTTGGGGAACAGCATGCCCTGTCCCGGTACAATGCCCTTCCCGGAGGTAAAATACACCGTTGTTGCCGGGGAGCAGGCGGTCTTCCACTTCGACGGCAAATTCCGCAGAGGGATAACACCGGGCAAAGGTCTCCAATGCTTCCGGTACGCGGATAAGCCGTGCCATCCCGTATGGCATTCCCTTTTTGTCTTCTCTGCCTCGAAAAACGACCCGCCGGTTTTTCCAACAAACGGCGACGGCGTGCAACAACTTTTCTTTGTCTTCCGGCATGTCATAGCAAATTTCCTTCACCTTGCATCCTTTTCCTTCCTGCACGGCTAATGCCATGCCACAAATATGCTCTCTCCGGATGACGAACAATTTGCCTCCTGACAAGAACAAATCGCCCAGGATGGTTTGGAAATCCTCCCGTGGGTGGCAGACATAACAATCCCGCTCTGCCAATTTCTTCTCAAAATAGGGAAATATTTCCTCCAAGGGCACTTCCCCCGCATGGGTATAGATTGCGGTTTCGCCTGCCTCTTCGTTTTGCCCCGTTTGGTCCTCCCATACTTCCTCTTGCCGGTAAAATACCGTTGTATAACCTGATTTCCCGTAATAGCCGTACAGCCATTCCTCAGCCGGAATCAGGAAGGATAGCTCTGTCCCTCGCTTTGCCATCTCTTGGAATCCTCTTTGTAACAGCCTGCCCATGATGCCTTGGTTGCGTGCGTTGGCTTGGGTACAGGCTCCTGAAATATATGCGCTCTTTAAGGATTGCCCTTTCCATGCGATGGTGTAGGGCAGCATCAGAAATGCGGCAGTCGGTTTTCCGTCCTGTTCATACAGCAAGGCGTCCTCGTCCCTGTACTTTCGGTCAAAATAAAAACGCACGAATGTTTCACTGTCCCCGAAGCACTCCTGCCACAATTGCTCGATGGCTTTCCGTTTTTCCATGCTTTTACTTGCTTACTTTTTAACCGCGCGAATCTTTTCCAGCAGGAAGGCGGGCTGGTATGACAACTTTGCCTGCCTTAACCCCGGAATGCCCAAATCCTCCTCGCGGTTCAGGTAAACATACTCCTCCGGCAGGCTTGCGGCGAAAAACTGATTGACGGCACTGTATGCGCCGTCTATCCGGATATCCGCCTTCTCGAAATGCACCCCGAACGTGTCATGGTTTATCGGGGCGCCAAAGGTGAAGGCAGCCACTTTCCCCTCCACCCGGATGACCAAGCCCCGCAATCCCAGCCTTTCCCAATGCTCGAAGGCATATACCATGGCTTGCCGTTCATTCAGGATGTTTTCGTCTTCTTCATATCCGTGTACCCGGCACCAGGATGCTTCAAATTCCAGACATTCTGCCACAGCCTGTTGGGTCAGAGGTTCTGCCGTAAAGTTGTATTCCCGCTTGAATTTGTTTACATGGTTCCGTTTCGGCTGGTAATGCTTCCCTTTTAGCTCTGCCAAATCCTGCCGCTGATAGACATAATCAAAATAATCCCTGTCCTTCACAAAATTGAAATTCCCCAGCCTTGAGCCTGCCAGTTCCTCTTCCAGCGCCGGCGATACGCCCCGCAGGCATAACGGTTCCTGTTTCGTATCTGCTTCCCTTGCCAACTGCTCCAACACCTGGAGTGCTTGTGCCCGGTCTGCCTCTCCTCTTTTGTTCATGGGCATGAAATATTCATGCCCCCATTTCGGGTGGGCGAAGCGGATGACCAATAGCCCGTCCATGACCGCATAGCTTGATTCCGTGATAAATTGCCAACTGCACAGGTTGGCGAATGACAAGTCACAATCCCTTTCATCCGAGGGAATGATGTATTCTTCAATTATTTCTTTATCCTCAATGCCGATAACCTTGAAATCGTCCATATATTCTTTCCTTTGTATCTATTCTGTGGTATTATTTGCCTGCAAAAATATCTTATTTTTTATTCTCCTCCTCCCTCTGCCTTATTTTTGTTTTTAAGTCCGGTGGGAATAGGGCGGGGTGATGGCGATTTTGATGGCATCCTCCAGGTGGTTTTCGAAAATGTGATAGGCTTCTTCTATTTGGTCCAAAGGGAAACGGTGGGTGATGAGAGGCGTGGTGTCGATTTGCCCGTTGGCGATGAGACGGAGAATCTCAGCGCAGTCGCAGCCGTCCACGCCGCCGGTCTTGAAGGTCAGGTTTTTGCCGTACATGTCGGGAAGGGGGAGCACTTGGGGGCGGTCGTAAAGGGCTACAATGGTCACTACGGCGTTGGGGCGGGCGCATTCCCAAGCAAGGCGGAAGGAGCCCTCTGTCCCGGCAACCTCGAGTACGGCGTCGGCTCCTCCGTGTGCGCTTTCCCGAAGGACGGTGGCGCGGCATTCTTCCGGAGTGGTAACGAGAACGTCAGGGTAGTGCTCGCTGATGAAGCGGCGGCGTTCGGGGGATTTTTCGCAGACAATGAGGCGGCGCGGATG